>NZ_JBJGEB010000006.1:0-152990 GCF_045062685.1 Neisseria oralis | reverse complement strand
TAACTTTAAACCAGTACGGCGTTGCCTCGCCTTGCCGTACTATCTGTACTGTCTGCGGCTTCGTCGCCTTGTCCTGACTTAAATTTAATCCACTATCTAGGTCGTCTGAAACTGAGTTAGAAACGGGTTTGAGCAACAAGGTGCGGATAACGACGTTGAATATGCCTTCAAACCCCAGTCCGCCCGCGCAGGGTTTCAGGTAGCCGATGCTGCCGGTGTACAGGCCGCGCGGTTCGGCTTCGAGCGATTCGATAATCTGCATGCTCATGCGTTTGGGTGCGCCGGTGATACTGCCGCAGGGGAAGGCGGCGCGGAGGATGTCGGCGGCGCTAATGTGCGGTAGGGCTTGGGCTTGGATGGTGCTGGTCATCTGCCAGACGCTGCCGAAACGCGATACTTTGAACGGCTCGGGCACGCGTACTTTGCCGGTTTGGGCGATTTTGCCGAGGTCGTTGCGCAGCAAATCGACAATCATCACGTTTTCGGCGCGGTTTTTCGGGTCGTTTTGCAACTCGGCGGCGCGGCGTTCGTCTTGCCCGTCGCCCAAAATCGGCGCGGTGCCTTTCATCGGTTCGGTGCTGATGGTGCCGTCCGCACCGATTTTGAGGAAGAGTTCGGGCGAGAAACACAGCGTCCACGCGGATTTTCCTGCCGCATCGGGCAGGTGGGACAAGACGGCATAGGGGACGGGCTGGCGCAGGCGGCGGTAGAGGCTGACGGGGTTGCCGTAGGCTTGCAGGTGCAGGCGGGTGGTGTAGTTGATTTGATAGGTGTCGCCGCGCCGGATGGCTTCGTGGATTTGGCGGATGTGATCGAGGTAATCGGCTTCGGATACGGAGGATTGCGGCGTGGAAATACCCGCGGGGAGGTCGTCTGAATTTTGGGCAAGCCAGCTTTCGGCATCGATGTCGGCGCAGTCGGCAAACCAGTGCAGGGCAAGATTGCCGCCACGTTCGGACTCAATCCCCATCAGCGGCAAACCGAATTCGTAGTCTGCAAACAACACAGCATGCAGCCCTTTTTGCCAGCCCTTTTGCAGCGTATCGTTTAGCGAATCCAGTTCGTTATGATGGAAAAGGCGGCTTTCCACATGATTTTGATAGAGTTTTGCGCGGCCGCTCACGGCATCGTCAAACAGGGCGAAATAGGGCATGGCTGTGGTGCAAATAGCCTGATTATACGCTGTTTTTACACAAATTAGCAGACCGCGCCGAAAAAAATGGCGCAGTGTAATTTTATGTAGTCCGCTGAGGGGCAAAGGAGTAGAATCAAACCATACCACACCATATCATTTCAAACTTAATCAATAAGGAGACCCTATGGCAGATCATCAGTTAGAACCGTTTGAAAACGTTGAATTGGGCGAAAAGCAAGACCAGTTGCAAGTTTTCGAAAAAGCCGTTTTGGAACACGAAGGACGCGGTACGGACGAAGATTCCGGCAGCGCGCCGCTTCCCGCCAACTACCCCTACAAACAACGTATGCGTCGCGCCGCATACGAAAAAGAAAAACAAAAGCTGCAAATCGAATTGCTGAAAGTGCAAAGCTGGGTCAAAGACTCCGGCCAACGCATCGTCAGCCTGTTTGAAGGCCGCGACGCCGCAGGCAAGGGCGGCACCATCAAACGCTTTATGGAACATTTGAACCCGCGCGGCGCACGCGTTGTCGCACTGGAAAAACCGACCACCACCGAACGCGGCCAATGGTATTTCCAACGCTACATCCAAAACCTGCCGACCGCAGGCGAAATGGTATTCTTTGACCGTTCATGGTACAACCGCGCCGGCGTAGAGCGCGTGATGGGTTTCTGCGAACCCAACGAATACCTGCTCTTCATGCGCCAAACCCCTGAATTGGAACGTATGCTCGTCGCCAGCGGCATCCACCTCTTCAAATTCTGGTTCTCCGTATCCCGCGAAGAACAACTGCGCCGCTTCATCTCCCGCCGCGACGATCCCCTGAAACACTGGAAACTTTCCCCCGTGGACATCCAGTCGCTCGACCGCTGGGACGACTACACCGAAGCCAAAAACGCCATGTTCTTCCACACCCACACCGGCGACGCGCCTTGGGTCATCATCCGTTCCGACGACAAAAAACGCGCCCGCCTCAACTGCATCCGCTACTTCCTGCACCATCTGGACTATCCGGACAAAGATACGAGCGCCATCGGCAAAGTGGACGACAAAATCGTTTTGGTACCCAATACGCGCTATAAAGAGAAAACAATGGATGTCGGGCTTGATTGATTAGATAGTCAATACCCGAATGAAAGGCCGTCTGAAAAATTCCGCAGGGGATTTTTCAGACGGCCTTTAGCGTTGGAATGCAGGTTACAGCTTGCTGATAACGCCCTGCGGAAGTTTTGCGGACGGCGCGAACTTTGCTCAGCTCAAAATACAGCAGGCCGCGTTCGGCGATATGGGGCGGGAACAGGTGGGGCGGGCGGATGCGGGGCATGGTTTGCTTCCAAGGAGTTGTTGAGATATGGGAAGTTTATTGGTTCGGGCGACATTTGGGGAGAGGGTAGTGGGAATTCTTGTTTTGTAAAGTGGCAAAAGGTCGTCTGAAAATGGGTTTCAGACGACCTTTTGTTTGGCTGGAAAGGGAAGTAATTTAGAAGACCGCGTGCGTGCGTACCGCACACGACTTGATGCAAGCTACAGCTTGCTACGTCGCGCTTAAATAATATCCTAATTTGGTATATTCTGAATTAGGATACATAATAATTAGCATGAACCGAAACACTCAATACATGAAATTTATTCACGCGTTATCCAGTGCACGTAAAAGCAGCAACATTACGCAATGCGAATTAGCTATTCGGTTAAATAAGCCACAATCATTTATTTCAAAATATGAAAGTGGGGAACGAAGACTGGATGTAATTGAATTCCTTCAAATATGCAACGCTTTGAATATAGATCCAAGCATTATTCTAAGTAAAATAATAGGAGATGTTAATGAAAAAGTCTATCCTTGAGCGATGGGAAATTTCTGAGGAAGAATTTACTGAATTGATAGATGAAAATCCAAGTTTGCGTGGAATGAATTTAGGATATATCGCAGAAAAAAAATTCCATGACCAATTTCTAAATCATCCTAGTATTACTTATTCATCAAAAGATGATGACCATGATAGAAGTAAAAAGGGGGATAGACGTATTATTTATAGGGGGCATGAATTTATTGTAGAAGTAAAAAGTCTTCAAACAAATATGTGTAAAAAACTGGATGAAGATAAGTGGGAAGGGAAGGCACAAGTTGATGGAAGTGATAGGCGAGTTATTAAATTTTCAGATGGTACTGAATTAAACACAACTTTATTATTACGCGGAGAGTTTGACTTATTAGCAGTTAATTGTTTTGCATTTGGAGAAAAATGGAGGTTTGTTTTTGCCAAAAATGTAGATCTGCCAAAATCATCATATAAAAAATATTCAATAGAACAAAGGGAGCAATTAATTGCTTCCCTTGTTCCAATTAAATGGCCTCCTGTTGAGCCGTTTAGTGATGACCCCTTTAAACTATTAGATGAATTAATTACAGAAAAAAGATAAGAATTAACCACGCATTTGTAATTTTGTTTTATTTTTTGGTATCTTTACAAAAATTAAAAAATAACTATGATTTTTTCGTGCATGTATTTGTTTTTTTAATCTGGAAACCGCTGATTTATTTTGACGTACTACAACAAATAAATCTTTTGTATAAAATCCAATTTTTTCGTAAAAATTAATAATTTCCACATGGGTAAGCCATTGACGGTTAGCAGATACTTCATCTTGGCATTTGACAATGGCTACTCCTTTTTCTTTTAGTACTCGAAGCGCTTCTTGCCCAGCTTTAAAGTATAAATCTGTAACTGCTCCATGCCATTTAGGACTTTTTTTATCACTATTTTCATTACCATTAGAATAATAGTCTCTAAATGCTAAATGTGAGCCAGTTCCAGCTTTGTGATTAGGATTGCTACGTAAGAGTCCTTCCATATAGGGAGGATCTATAACTATTGCATCTAGACTATTATCTTCATAGGGCAAAGAGCGACAATCAACACCTGTGGCAATATCTGAAGCTAATAATTCATATTTAGATAAGTCTACATTTTTCCAAAATACTCCTTTGCCATAGGTTACATCAGCAATTTTTGAACCTATAGGGATGTGTAAGTCTAAAATACTTGGAAAAACATCTGCATTTCCAGCAAAGCTGGCGGACATAGTAACATTCGAGGTTGATATGCCAGACTGTATTCTTTTTTTTGTATCTGTTCCATTAGATATGGAAAGATTATTTGGATAACGTGGGAGTTTTTTTTTCATAAGAAGCATTTTATCCTAATTTGGAATATTGTCAAGTATAAATATCGAAAATCTATTTAAATCAATTCTACTATCAGCTATTTATCTTCACCCCTTCCCACACCTTCAACAACCTCTTCACCGACACCGGATACGGTGTCTTCAATTCCTGTGCAAACAGCGATACTCTCAATTCTTCAATCATCCATTTAAACGCGGCGAGGTCGTCTGAAACGGGTAATCCTTGTTTCACTAAGCAGTCGGTTTTTTCCTGCCACATTTGTTCAAGCTCTTGAATATCGGCTTCGCGGGCTGCGTCGCGGGCGGGGTTGCCGCTGTATTTTTCGAGGCGCAGGGTCATGGCTTTGAGGTAGATGGGGAGGCGCGGCCATTGTGCCCACGGGGTGCGGGTGGCGAAGCCGGCGGCGAGCAGGGTTTGCAGGCGTTGGCGTAGGAGGTGGGTGAGCGGGTGTTTGCCGAGTTTGCCGTTTAGTTCAGCGTAGGCGGCTGCGGTTTCCTGCAAGTAGCGGCTGAGGGCTTCTTTGACGGCGGGCAGGCGGCTGCGGGCGCGTTTGATTTGTTCTTTGAAGGCTTTTTCATTGCGCGGCAGTTCGTCTTCGCCGATAAAGGCGCGGTCGCAGACGGCTTGGGTGAGATCGTCGCGCAGGGTGTCGGCATTGATGTGTTTGAGCAGCATGGCGGCTTGGGTGAAGCCTTGGATGCCTTTGTTCAGGTCTTTAACTTGTTCTTTTAGTTGTAGTTTCATGAGTTCGATTACGCCTAATCTGTGGGCTTGTGTGGCGGCGGCAGACGTGTCGAACAGGCGCAGGGCGATGCGGCCGTCTTTTTCTTTTTGCAGGCCGAGGTAGCCGGTGAGCTGTTGTTTGCCACGGGCGAATTTGATGGATTCGGGCAGGGTGCCGATGTCCCATGCGGTGACGTTGTCGCGCTCGAATTCTTGGGTGTTGTCGCGGAAGGTGGTGGCGGCGGCTTTGCCAAGTTGTTGTTGGATTTGGATTAAATCGCGCCCCATGGCTAATTCTTGCCCGCTGTCGTCGATAATGCGGAGGTTGAAATAGCAGTGTTCGGGCAGCCTGAACGCGGCCCATTCGTCTTGGTTGATTTGCTCCAGTATGCGGATGTCGCCTGCGGTTTTGGCGATGGCTTGGGCGAGTTGGGGCAGGATGGGGGCGTTGCGGTCGGGGTTTTGGCTTAAAAATTGGGTGATGAATTCGGGCACAGGTACGCAGATGCGGCGGATTTGTTTGGGCAGTGCTTTGATTTGTAGCTGGATTTTTTCGCGTATCATGCCGGGCACGAGCCATTCGAGGGCGGCGGGGCTGATGCGGTTGAGCACGGTGAGCGGCAGGGTGAGGGTAACGCCGTCGAGCGGGTGGTGCGGCTCGAAGCGGTAGCTGAGTTTGAATTTGCCGTCTGCGGTTTGCCAGTGTTTGGGGAATTGTTCTTCGGTGATGTGCGCGGCGGCGTGCTGCATGAGGTCGTCGCGGCTGAGGAACAGTAGGCGCGGGTTGTCGCGCTCGGCGGTTTTGAGCCAGGCTTGGAAGGTGCGGATGTCGGCAAGGGGGAGGGGTTTCAGACGGTTTTTTTGAAGTGCAGGCTGCTTTTTGGGTTTGGGGTCGTCTGAAATGTTTTGTAGGGTGTGTAAACTCGGTTCACGCACGCGGTTGTCCGTATCTTTGGAATCCGCGTGCGTGGCTTGCGCTACATACCCTACGTTGTGCAGACTGCCTGAAACCGTTGAGACTGCGGCACTCTGTTCCCTCTCCTGTGGGAGAGGGTTAGGGAGAGGGCTTGCTGAGGTTGCAGAAAAGTTGGTTTGGGAGGCAACTGTTTTGCCCTCTCCCCAGCCCTCCCCCACGGGGGAGGGGGCGGTTTGCTGCGGATTTGCAGGATGCAGGCCGTCTGAAACCGCGTCCGCCGTATAAAAATCGGGTAGCCGTTCGTGATAAAACGCGAATAGGGCTTCATCATCGACCAGTACATCCTGCTTGCGCGATTTGTGTTCGAGTTCGGTAATTTCCTTAATCAGCTTTTTGTTGTGGACAAAAAAGTCCGCTTTCAAATCGTATTCCTGCGCCACCAACGCGCTGCGGATAAAGATTTCGCGCGCTTCTTCGGGGGCGATTCTGCCGTAGGACACGGGGCGGCGCGGCAGGACGGTCAGGCCGTAGAGCGTTACCCGTTCGCTGGCGATGACTTCGCCGCGTTTTTGTTCCCAGTGCGGCTCGAAATAGTGGTAGCGGACGAGGTGCGGCGCTTCCTGCTCGATCCATTCGGGTTGGATGGTGGCTACGTCTCGCGCATAAAGTTTTGTCGTTTCAACGAGTTCTGCCGCCATCACCCATTTGGGTTTGGCTTTGAACAGGGCGGAGGCGGGGAAAAGGTGGAAGCGGCTGCCGCGCGCGCCGGTGTAGTCGTTGCCGTCGGGCGACTTCATGCCGACGTTGGCGATGAGGCCGGTCAGCAGGGCGCGGTGGATTTGTTCGTAGCCCGCTTCTTTGGCAGCGCGGATTTGGGCGCGGTGTTGCTTCTTATCCAGTTGTTTTTGTTTGAGTTTGGCGGATAGGTCTTGGTCGCCCGCATTTTCAGACGACGTGAGCTGCTTGACTTCGGGAGGCCGTCTGAAAGCGGCTTCCTTGGTGGTCAAACCCATTTCAATCGCGGTTTGGGCAAGCTGGTGGTGCAGTTCGCGCCACTCGCGCATCCGCAGGTGCGACAGGAAATATTGGCGGCACCACTGCACCAGCTGCTTGTTAGACAAGCCTTTATCGCGCTCGCGCTGGAAACTGTCCCAAATATTCAGATAGGCAAGGAAATCGGACTGCTTGTCGGTAAAACGCTCGTGCGCCTTGGCGGCGGCATCGCGCGCTTCCAACGGCCGCTCGCGCGGGTCTTGAATCGACAGCGCGGACGCAATCACCAATATTTCCGCCATACAGTCGTGTTTCTTCGCCGCCAGCAAAATGCGCGCGATTTTCGGGTCGATGGGCAGGCGCGCCATTTGTTCGCCGAGTTTGGTCAGTCCGTTATGTTCATTAACTGCCCCCAATTCCAACAACACCTGAAACCCGTCATTGATATACCGCGAATCGGGCATTTCTAAAAATGGGAATGCCGCCACGTCGCCCAAGTTCAACGCTGCCATGCGCAGGATGACGGCGGCCAAGTTGCTGCGGACAATTTCGGGGTCAGTGAACTCGGTGCGGCTGTTGAAGTCTTCTTCTGAAAACAGTCGGATACACACGCCTGCGGAGACGCGTCCGCAGCGGCCGGAGCGTTGGCGGGCGGCGGCTTGGGAGATTTTTTCGACATGAAGCTGCTCCACTTTCGCCCGCGCGGAATAGCGTTTGACACGCGCGAGGCCGGTGTCGATGACGTATTTGATGCCCGGCACGGTGAGCGAGGTTTCGGCGACGTTGGTTGCTAACACGATGCGGCGTTTCACACCGGAGGGGTGGAAGATTTTGTGCTGTTCGGCGTGCGACAGGCGTGCGAACAGGGGCAGGATTTCGTCGTTGCGGCGCAGCGTGGATTTGCGCAGGGCTTCGGCGGCTTCGCGGATTTCGCGTTCACCCGGCAGGAACACCAAAATATCGCCTTCGCCGTGTCGCGCCAATTCGTCCGCTGCATCGACAATCGCATCGGTCAGCTCCACTTCTGCGTCGTCTTCGTCTTTGCTGGTCAGCGGGCGGTAGAGGATTTCGACGGGATAGGTGCGCCCGCTCACTTCCAGCACGGGCGCGCCGTTGAAGTGTAGGGAGAAGCGTTCTGCGTCTATCGTTGCCGAGGTGATGATGACTTTCAAGTCGGGGCGGCGCGGCAGGAGCTGTTTCAGGTAGCCCAGCAGGAAGTCGATGTTCAGGCTGCGTTCGTGCGCTTCGTCGATGATGATGATGTCGTAGGTAGCGAGATAACGGTCGGTCTGCGTTTCTGCCAGCAGGATGCCGTCGGTCATCAGCTTGACGCAGGCATCGCGCGAAGTGTGGTCGGTAAAGCGCACTTTATAGCCGACCGCGCTGCCGATTTCCGATTTCAGCTCTTCGGCAATCCGCTCCGCCACCGAGCGCGCGGCCAAACGGCGCGGCTGGGTATGCCCGATTAGCCCCGCCGCCCCGCGCCCGAGTTCCAAACAAATCTTGGGCAACTGCGTGGTTTTGCCCGAACCGGTTTCGCCGCAAATAATCGTTACCTGATTTTCGGCAATGGCTTTTTTGATTTCTTCGAGCTTTTCGTGAACGGGTAGGGTGTTGTCGAATTCGGGTTTGGGCAATGCGGCCAGACGCCTCAAAAAGATTTCGTGCGATTTTTGGTATTTTTCTTTGACTTTGGACAAGCCGCCGTATTTGTTGGGATTTTTGAAGGCGGAACGTAGGAAATGGCGGTCTTTAGAGAGGGTTTGGGAGAAGTCGGGATGGGGCATGGTGATGTGTTGTGATGGATGAAAACAAAGCGGAATTATAGCAAATAGGCCGTCTGAAAAGGGGATTCAGACGGCCTCGGATGAATTTCAGCCGCTTGTTTGCGGAAGGGAAAAGGCTGCGAGTCGCGTTGTTCTCCACTGGGAGGAGGTTCCGCAAAAACGGGCGGCGGCAGGTAATTTTTAAAAACGGCTTGACGGGGCAGGTGAGATACAGTATAGTTGCGTTTTCTGACGCGGGGTGGAGCAGCATGGTAGCTCGTCGGGCTCATAACCCGAAGGTCGTAGGTTCGAATCCTGCCCCCGCAACCAAAATACCGCTTTCAGGCGGTTATTTTTTTGCCTGAGGCCGTCTGAAACGTTGAAACGCCCGTTTTAAAACGGGCGTTTTTGTTTGGGCACGGCGTTCGCCTCTGTTTGGCTTTCGGAAAGGCGGATGGGGCAAAGCGGTTATTCCGCACTTTCGCTGTGGTCCTGCAAAATCTTTTGGTAAACGGGTTCGGGCAGGTAGCGGCGTATCATGCTGCGCCAGCCGACGGGGCCGACCAAGCCTTTGACCATCGTGGACGAGACTTCGGCGATTTCGCGCGGCGGCATGAGGAAAACGGTGGAGATTTCCGGTTCGAGGTCGCTGTTGATGTAGCGCATGGAGCGTTCGTATTCGTAGTCGGCGGTGGTGCGGATGCCGCGTACGATGAATTGGGCGTCGACAGTTTTGGCGTAATGGACGAGGAAGCGGTTTTCAAACACGGTGATGCGCACGTTGGGGAATTCGCGCGTAATGGCTTCAAGCATGGCTTTGCGCTCTTCGATGCTGAAGGTGCTGCGCTTTTCGGGGTTGACGCCGACGGAGACGATGAGTTCGTCAAACAGGGCCTGTGCTTCGCGTATCATCCAGAGGTGGCCGTTGGTCGGCGGGTCGAAGCTGCCGGCGTAAACGGCGCGGCGGGGTGCGGTTCGGTTCATGGCGGAACGGTGTGTGTTGTTGTGGCTGCCAGCATAAGGGCTGCGGCACGGAATGTCAAAGAAAGGCCGTCTGAAAGGTTGTTTCAGACGGCCTTTTATTTTCATTTAAGAAACCGGAATCGCGTTTAGTCGTCGCCGGCCAGTGCGGTCAGCAGGTGCAGCAGGCTGCTGAAAATGTTGTAGAGGGAGATGAAGATGGTGAGTGCCGCGCTGATGTGGCTGTCTTCGCCGCCGTCGATGACGGTACGCACCTGCCACATAATCATCAACGAACTGAAGAGGACGAAGCCGGCGGAGATGGTCAGGCTCAGTGCGGGGATTTGCAGGGCGAAGTTGGCGACGACGGCAATCATCAGGACGACTGCGCCGACGGTCAGGAAGCGACCGAGCGAGTTCATATTCATGGTGGTGCGGCGTGCCATTGCGGCCATTGTGAAGAACACGGCGGCGGTCATGACCGAAGCGATGCCGACGATTTGCGTGCCGTTGCTGAAGTTCAGCGCGTATTGCAGCAGCGGGCTGAGCAGTACGCCCATGCCGAAGGTAAACACCATCAGCAGGGTGGCGCCGACGTTGCTGTAACGGTTTTTCTCAATCAGGAAAATCATGCCGTAGAAAAATGCCATCACGACAATGAAGCTCATCCAGCGGCCGCCGAGCATGGCATACAGGCTGAATCCCATTTTGCCGCTGACAAGTGCGCCTATGGCCGCCGGAACGAATGACAGGGCAAGCAGGCTGTAGGTTTTGCGCAGTACGGTGTTTTTCTGCACCGAACCGGCGGAAGTGTAGTCGTAAACGTCGTTTTGCATGGCGTTTGCTCCAAAAAACGGTTAAGGGAAAAAAAGAGAGCCTGATTCTAACAGTAAATCAGAATGTTGGACAGGCTGCCGTTGCCGATGGGATGTTTCCGGTATCAGCGGCAGAGCCACAGGGCTACCACCCACAATAATACGGCGGCGCTCCATTGCGGCAGCAGTTTGTCCAGTTCTGAGGGAGATTGGGCTTTTTTCAGGAAATACAAGTGGGTAAGGCTGGCGGCGGCCAAGGCCGTCTGAAAGGCATACAGCGGCGCTCCGTGAAAACAGGCGGGCAGCCATGCGCACCAGAGTAGGGCGGCGGTTGTGGCAAGGGCGGTGTGGTAACGTTTGGCGCGGGGCAGGCGCAGGCGGGCGGCGACGGTATGCTTTCCTGCGCGCAAATCGCTGTTTATGTCGCGCATATTGTTTAAATTCAATATCATGCAACACCATAATCCCATCGCAGCGGCGGGTGTCAGGGAGGCGGGATTCAGACGGCCTGTGTGCAGAAACTCGCTGCCGCAAACGGACAGCAGGCCGAAAAAGACAAAAACGGCCAAATCGCCCAAACCGATATAGCCGTAGGGTTTGCAGCCCGCGGTGTAGCAGTAGGCAGCCGCCAGCGACGCCGTGCCTGCAAGCAGCCAAAACAGCCAGCTTTGCCAACCGAAACACAGTACGGGCAGTGCGGCGGCAAGCAGGGCGGTGCCGAGCAGGATGCAGGACAGGGCCGACAGTATCAGGCCGAACCTCATGGCCGCGGGGCTGATGCGGCCGGAAGCCACCATGCGTTCAGGCCCTTGCCGCAACGGGGAATCCGCCCCGCTCCGTGCATCGCCGTAGTCGTTGGCCAGATTGCCGAAAACCTGCAATGCGGCGGCGGTTGCAGCACAAAGCAGGGTTACGGCTGCGTTTGTCCGGTGTTGCAGCGAAGCCAGCAGGCTGCCCAACAGCGCGCCCGAAAGTGCGAGCGGCAAAGTGCGCGGCCGTGCCGCCTGCAACCAATATCGGATAGCCATGGTCTGTTTGCGTGGATAAGGGAGTTTCGATTATAGGGGTAGGCCGTCTGAAAAAAATTGACTTGGATACAATGACGGGAAATTACATGCGCGGTAGCGGGCTGTTACGATGGAAAACGGCTTGAAAAAAGCACAATTAATTGTGAAAATATTTTGTATTCAATTTGTTATGGGTTTGCCTGTTAAAAAGCGGAACCTTTTTTATAGAAATCGCATCACATTTGACAGCAACCCTCGGTTGAGCGGGACCCTGCAAACCGTAGCGGAAGCCGTTTTCCCTTTTTGGCGGCATAAGGAGGATGCATGAAGAAATTTACTAGATTTATATTAGGCACTGCATTGTTTTATTTTGTTTTTTCTTTTGCCGCACTCTATTTTTTCATTGTGAACGATTTTGTTTGGTCGCTGATGGTGTCGTTGATTTCCACAGTGATTTTTGTTCCCGCCAATATTGCATTACAGAGGTTTCTTAACGGCAACAGGTTCAGCCGCCCCGTTCGGCCCCGTCGGCAATCGGATAAATAGTGAAAGGCCGTCTGAAACGTTGTTTCAGACGGCCTCGTTCATATTTCCGGCTATTTCGGCTCTTGCGGCACATAACCTTGTACTTGGTCCGCACCGTCGCCGAAGAAAAAGTTTTCCATCTGCTGAGCCAGATATTCGCGCGCGCGCGGGTCGGCAAGGCTGAGGCGGTTTTCATTGATGAGCATGGTTTGATGGCGCGTCCATGCGTTCCACGCTTCCTGAGAAACATTTTCATAAACGCGCTTGCCCAGTTCGTTGGGCAGCGGCGGGAATTTCAGCCCGGGGGCTTCTTTGCCCAGTTTGACGCAGTGAACCATACGGGTCATGGCTTTTCCTTTTCGATGTGGGTTTCAGACGGCCTTTATTTTAGCGGAAAGGGAAGGACTTTGTATATCGGACGGTTTTTCAGACGGCCTGTCGGGTTATTTTCGGGAAAGTTTGGAAGATATGTTCGGAATGATTCGAAAAGGCCGTCTGAAAATCCGGCCGCGGCTGTTGTTTGTTTAGATTAAAATGCAAATAATAACTATTCTCTTATGTTGGAAATTATGTTAGGCTGACTCCTTGTATTGTATGAACGATTCAGCCCATGTTTGAAATCACTTTTTCCAACATTGCAATAGCTTTCGGCATTTCCCTCGCCGCCGGCCTGTTCACCGTACTGGGCAGCGGGTTGGTGATGTTTTCCAAAACGCCCAATCCGCGCGTATTGTCGTTCGGGTTGGCGTTTGCGGGCGGGGCGATGGTGTATGTGTCGCTGACGGAGATTTTCACCAAATCCAGCGAAGCCTTCGCGCAGGTTTACGACAAAGACAAAGCCTTTGCCGCCGCAACGCTGGCTTTTCTGGCAGGCATGGGGGCGATTGCGCTGATTGACCGCGTCGTGCCGAACCCGCATGAAACGCTCGACCCGCACGACCCCGCCTTTCAGGAAAACAAACGCCGCCACATCGCCCGCGTCGGCATGATGGCGGCGTTTGCGATTACCGCGCACAACTTTCCCGAAGGTTTGGCAACATTTTTCGCCACGCTGGAAAACCCCGCCGTCGGGATGCCGCTGGCGCTCGCGATTGCGATACACAATATTCCCGAAGGCATTTCCATTGCCGCGCCGGTTTATTTCGCCACCCGCAACCGCAAAAAAACCGTCCTCGCCTGCCTCGCTTCAGGGCTGGCCGAACCCTTGGGCGCGGTTTTGGGCTATACCATGCTCAAGCCGTTTTTATCGCCTTTCGTGTTTGGCGCGGTGTTCGGCGTGATTGCGGGTGTGATGGTGTTCCTCGCGCTGGATGAATTGCTGCCCGCCGCCAAGCGTTATTCCGACGGACACGAAACCGTTTACGGCCTGACTTCGGGCATGGCGGTGATTGCCTTGAGCTTGGTGTTGTTTCATTTTTGAGAGGGAAGTCGAGACATACGGCCCGGAGGCCGTCTGAAAAACATTTCTTCGTTTTCAGACGGCCTTAATATAAAAAGCCCGGCATTGAACCGGGCTTTTGCTTTTGCGTATCACCTTACGATTTATGGGTTTCGACCAAAACCATTTCCACGTCGGCATCGGCTGTTGCCTGCGCTTTCGGTATGTCGGCGCGACGCAGGCCGGCGGCTTTTTCAGCCTGCGGCTGGTCGGCAAAGGCGGCGATGGCGGTGGAATCGGTTTCTATCTGCACCAATCCGACCAGATCGGCGGCGGGCTGTTCGGCGGCGGCCGTTTCCGTTTCGGTATCCGCAGCCGTTTGGGCGGCGGACTGGATGTGGCGCAGGGCGTTTTCCATTTCCTGTACGGCCTGTTCGTCTTCGCTGGTCGGAACGGCGGTCATGCGCTGGAAGCTGTATTCGTCGTCGGCGGCCAGGACGGACGATGCGGCCGCATCAATGCTGCCGATGGCGGAATCGATAGCAGCCTGCTCGTCGTCGGTGGTTTGTTCGACGGTTGCTCCGATATCGTTGCTTTCGGTGACGAACAATACGGGTTCGGCATTTTCCGCGGCGGCGGTATTGATGACCGGCTCGGGAACCACGACCACCAGCGGCGCATCGGCTGCCGTATCCTGCAACGCGGCCGGCTCTTCCGCGTCTTGCGGCACGGAGATGGCGACGGACAGCGGTTGCGCTGCGGCCACGCCTAAAACGTGATCGGCGGCGAAACGCACTTTTTCCGCGGTATCGGTAATATTGAGATATTGTTCGATTTTTTTGGCAGACGGAATATTGCGTTTTTTGCCGTTGTTGCGTCGGTCGCGCTGGTTGCGGCTGCCGCTGCGTTCGCGGCGGTCACGGTTGCCGCGCGGCTGTTCGACGGTTTCGGTTTCTACGGCCTCAACCGCTTCAACCGCCTCGCTGATTTCCACATCGGCGATGTTTTCCGCTTCCAATGCCTCGACTGCCGCGGCTGCCGCTTCGGCGGCCTTGTTGTTGCGTCCGCCGCGTTTGCGGTTGCCGGCCGGCTGCGGTGCGTTTTCAGACGGCCTTTCGGTTTCTGCGGCCGCGTTTGCAGCGTTTGAGGCCGCCTGCGCGACGGCGCGTTCCTCGGCTTTGTTGGAACGGTTGCTGCGGCTGCGTTTGCTGCGGTTGTTTTCTCTGCTTTCCTCCTGTTCCAAGGTTTTGCTTTCGGCTTTGGCTTCTTCTGCCTGCGCGTTGATTTCCTGCACTTCGACTTTACTGCCGTCGCGTTTGTTGCTGCGGCGCGGGTTCTGGCGGCGCGAATTGCCGCGGCGGTTGCTGCCGCGGGACGAATCGGCGCTGCGTTTTTCGCTTTTTTCCGGTTCGGCGGTTTTGGCGGTTTCAGGGGCGGGGGTGTTGCCGAAGATGCGGCTCAACCAGGCTTTGAAGTTGTCCCACCATGATGTTTGGCGTTCACCGGACACGGTCGGCGCGGGCTGGGTGTGGCGCACGCCTTTGACGGCGGGTTCGGGGCGGGCGGATTTGGCTTTTTCGCCGCCGAACGGTTTGGCCGCTTCATCCTGCTCGGGTTCGGCGACGCGTTTGTAGCTCGGTTCGCCGTCTTCTTCTACGTCGTCGATGCGGATGCGGTTGATTTCGTAGTGCGGATTTTCCAAGTGGATATTCGGAATCAGGACGACGTTGACGTCCAAACGCTCTTCCATCGCAAACAGCTCGGCGCGTTTTTCGTTCAGCAGGAAGGTGGCGACATCGACGGGCACTTGGGCGTGCACTTCGCCGGTATTGTCTTTCATCGCCTCTTCTTGAATGATGCGCAAAACGTGCAGGGCGGTCGATTCGATGCCGCGGATGACGCCGGTACCGGCGCAGCGCGGGCAGGCGACATGGCTGCTTTCGCCCAAGGCGGGTTTCAGGCGTTGGCGGCTCAATTCCAAGAGGCCGAAGCGGGACAGTTTGCCCATTTGCACGCGGGCGCGGTCTTTTTTGAGCGCGTCGCGCAGGACGTTTTCAACATCGCGCTGGTGCTTGGGGTTTTCCATGTCGATGAAGTCGATGACGACCAAGCCGCCCAAGTCGCGCAGGCGCATTTGGCGGGCGACTTCTTCGGCGGCTTCCATATTGGTTTTGAAGGCGGTGTCTTCGATGTCCGCGCCGCGGGTGGCGCGGGCGGAGTTGACGTCGATGGAAACGAGGGCTTCGGTGTGGTCGATGACGATCGCGCCGCCAGAAGGCAGGCTGACGCTGCGTGAGAAGGCGCTTTCGATTTGGTGTTCGATTTGGAAGCGGGAGAACAGCGGCGTGTGGTCTTGATAGAGTTTCAGACGGCCTACGTTGTTCGGCATGACGTAGCTCATAAATTCGGCGACTTGGTCGTGGACTTCTTGGTTGTCCACTAGGATTTCGCCGATGTCGGGACGATAGTAGTCGCGGATGGCGCGGATGAGCAGCGAGCTTTCCATGAAAAGCAGGTAGGGATCGTGGTGCGCCTTGCCGGCTTCTTCGATGGCCTGCCAAAGTTGTTTGAGGTAGTTCAAATCCCATTCCAACTCTTCCGCGCTGCGGCCGATGCCGGCGGTGCGGGCGATGATGCTCATGCCGTTCGGAATGTCGAGTTCCGCCATAGCGGCTTTGAGTTCTTGACGCTCTTCGCCTTCGATACGGCGGGATACGCCGCCGCCGCGCGGGTTGTTCGGCATCAATACCAGATAACGTCCGGCCAGGCTGATGAAGGTGGTCAGTGCCGCGCCTTTGTTGCCGCGTTCGTCTTTTTCGACTTGGACGATGACTTCCATGCCTTCTTTGAGCACGTCTTGAATACGCGCCCTGCCGCCTTCGTAGTCTTGGAAATAGGAACGGGACACCTCTTTAAACGGCAAAAAGCCGTGCCGGTCGGTTCCGTAATCGACGAAACACGCTTCCAGCGACGGCTCGATGCGGGTGATGACACCTTTATAGATATTGCCTTTGCGCTGCTCTTTGCCCAGCGTTTCGATGTCGAGGTCGAGCAGGTTTTGGCCGTCGACAATCGCCACGCGCAGCTCTTCGGCCTGCGTGGCATTAAATAACATGCGTTTCATAATTATTAACCTCGTCAGGCGGCCGGAACCGTTTCAGACGGCCTCGGACACCCCGTTTGCACTGTTCGCGGCGAGGTAATCAGTATTTGAATTTGAATCCGCAAGGTTTCATGCCGTCTGAAAAAACGGGCGGTCCGGAAACGTCGTTAGCTGCCGTGGTACGGCGGACCTGCCATCAGCAGTCCGCGCCGTAACATGCGCTGTTTCGGGTAGCCGCCGTCCGCCCTGTATCGGGCGACGGTCATGTGCGGTTATATTGTCGGATAAGGAAGGTATATAAAGAACGATGCAACGGCGGCCTGCATTGTGCCGCCGCTGCCGCCTGCCCGCCGTTTCTGCGGCATTCAGGCTCAAATAATCCAGCCGGCGTCTTCTCAGTATCGTTATGCCTGTGTTTTCCGTTTGTGCGGCGCGGGATTCGGAGTGCGGCCGCCGGAGCCGGAGATACTGTCCGGTGTTGGTACGGCCTGACCGCGGTATTGCATCCCTGTCGTCTTATGCCGAAACGGAACGGCAGATAAATTCAAACTTGATTACGGTATTTCTGCCCGTCGGCTTTGCGGGCGGAAGGAAATGCTTTGTAGAGTGCGTTTTTAATATAAAATGGCTTTCTCACAATAAATCATAAATCCGTTTCAGACGGCCTTTCGCCGAGTGCGGCGCTCCGCTGAACGGTGTTCGGATTATAGATGAAAACGCACGCAATAAGCAAAGATTCGGTCAGCCTGATTAGCGTGGCCGAACATGAGGCGGGGCAACGCCTTGATAACTATCTGATAAAAATTCTCAAAGGCGTTCCCAAGAGCCATATCCACCGCATTATCCGCGCCGGAGAAGTACGCCTGAACAAAAAACGCTGCAAGCCCGACAGCCGCATTCAGGCGGGCGACCTGCTCCGCATCCCGCCCGTGCGTACCGCCGAAAAACAGAGGCCGTCTGAAAACCGTGTTCAGACCGCCCCCGCGCGCGAGTTCGACATCGTTTACGAAGACGACGCGCTGCTGGTGATTAACAAACCCTCCGGCACCGCCGTCCACGGCGGCAGCGGCGTGAGCTTCGGCGTTATCGAACAAATCCGCCGCGCCCGCCCCGAAGCCCGCTATCTCGAACTCGTCCACCGCCTCGACAAAGATACCAGCGGCCTGCTGATGATTGCCAAAAAACGCAGCGCGCTCGTCAGGCTGCACGAAGCCATCCGCAACGACCGCCCGAAAAAAATCTATCTCGCGTTGGGCGTGGGCAGGCTGGAAAACGACCGCTTCCACGTCAAACTGCCCTTGTTCAAATACACCGGCGCGCAAGGCGAAAAAATGGTGCGCGTCAGCGAAGACGGGCAGTCCGCGCATACCGTTTTCCGCGTGTTGAACCGTTTTTCAGACGGCCTCCTGCACCAAGCCGGCCTCTCGCACCTGACCTTGGTCGAAGCTACCCTGAAAACGGGGCGCACCCACCAAATCCGCGTCCACCTCCAGTCGCAGCACTGCCCCATAGCCGGCGACGAACGCTACGGCGACTATCAGGCCAACAAACGCCTTCAGAAACTCGGTTTGAAACGGATGTTCCTGCACGCTTCCGAGCTGCACCTCGACCACCCGCTGACAGGCGAAAAACTGGTGTTGAAGGCCGACCTGCCGCAGGAATTGCAGCAATTTACGGTGATGCTGGAAAACCGGCATGAGGCCGTCTGAAAGGAAAATTTATGAAACCCAAACTCATCATCTTCGATTGGGACGGCACGCTTGCCGATACCACCAACCCGATTATCGCTACGTTCCGGCAGAGTTTTGCCGACTGCGGCCTGCCTGTGCCGGAAGCCGACCGCATTCGTCCTTTAATCGGATACAGCCTGCCCGCCATCGTGCGCCACCTTATTCCCGACGCCGACGACCGCGTGCAGGCGGTCGTCGTCGAGACCTACGCCTCACATTATCTGAATCCGAACAACCACAATATGAAACTGTTTGACAGCGCCGTTCCTTGTCTGAACACCCTGAAAGGGCAGGGCTATCTGCTTGCCGTGGCCACGGGTAAGGGCCGTACCGGACTGGACCGCGCCATCGGACAAACCGGTACCGCGCATTTCTGGGTGGCCACAACCTGCGCCAGCGAGCAGCCGTCCAAACCCGCGCCGGAGATGGTGTTCGCATTGTGCGACGCACTCGGCCTGATGCCGTCTGAAACCTTGGTTGTCGGCGATACGACATATGATTTGCAGATGGCGGCCAATGCCAAAGCATCCGCCGTAGCCGTGGCGACCGGCGCGCATACCAAGGCGCAGCTTGCCGCCGAACCATGTCTGGCCGTGTTGGACGGCCTGGCGGAACTGCCCGCGTTGCTGGCGGCGCTTTGACCTGCCGCAAAAATGCCGTCTGAAATACAACACATTTTCATACGGCCCGCGCATTAAGCCGTGTAATCCTTTATAATCCGTACTCCGTACAAGCCCTTGAAAGCAGAGACAATGTCCGATTTCCGCCAAGACTTCCTTAAATTCGCCTTGCAGCAAAACGTATTGAAGTTCGGCGAGTTCACCACCAAGGCAGGCCGTCAGTCGCCTTATTTTTTTAATGCCGGACTGTTCAACGACGGCGCATCGACGCTGCAACTGGCGAAGTTTTACGCGCAGGCGGTTATCGAAAGCGGCGTGAAGTTCGACATGCTGTTCGGTCCGGCTTACAAAGGCATTATTCTGGCGGCGGCAACGGCGATGATGCTGGCGGAAAGAGGCGTGAACGTACCGTTTGCCTACAACCGCAAGGAAGCCAAAGACCACGGCGAAGGCGGCGTGTTGGTCGGCGCGCCGCTCAAAGGCCGCGTACTGATTATCGACGACGTGATTTCCGCCGGCACCTCCGTGCGCGAATCGGTCAAACTGATTGAAGCGGAAGGCGCGACGCCCGCCGCCGTCGCCATCGCGCTCGACCGCATGGAAAAAGGCACGGGCGAACTGTCGGCGGTGCAGGAAGTCGAACGACAATACGGCTTGCCGGTGGTGCCGATTGCCAACCTGAACGATTTGTTCACGCTGCTGCAAAACAACGCCGAGTTCGGCGGCTTTTTAGAACCGGTGAAAGCCTACCGCGAACGTTACGGCGCGGCGTAAGGATTTTTTAAAAACGATATTGCGGTAAAATCGTCCGCAGTGTTTCCGATAAACGATTCAAACCGAAAACAAACTTAAAAAGGCCGTCTGAAAAAGCAGTGCCGACGGTCAGAAACCAATAACAACGACCCCATAACATTACGAAACGAGATTACCATGCCGGCTTGTTCCTGCCCCCGCTGCCATACCCAAATCTGGGTGAAAGACGAGCAGCTCAAAATCGCACAAGGTTTTGTGGTATGCACCAAATGCGAAGGTCTGTTTAAGGCTACAGAAAATATAGTTGATTTGAAAGGGAAATTTCAGCCCGAAGTCTTGCCGACGGCCATGACCGACCTCCGCTTGTCGCGCGGCGGCAAAATGCCGGTGCAGTCGCAGAAGCAGCTTTCCCGCAACGAAATCGCCGATTTGTTCGACAGCTTTACCGTCGCGCCCAAACCCGCCGCGGCCGCAGCGGCGGTTCCCGCTGCCGAACGGAAAAACGATACCAACTGGACGCTGGCAACACTGGTCGCGCTTACCGTATTGATTATTCAGCTTTTCTATCTGGTCTTATTACTATGAACGACACGGCCGGCTTCGTCGGCGGCTTCCGCGAAGCCGCGCCCTATATCCATTACCTGCGCGGTAAAACACTGGTTGTCGGCATATCCGACAGCCTGCTCTCCGGCGAAACGCTGACCAACCTAGCCGCCGACCTCAATCTGTTGGCCAGCTTGGGCGTGCGCTTGGTCGTGGTTCACGGTTCGCGTACCCAGATTAACGCCATCGCACAGGCGCACGGTATCGAACCGCAATACCACAACCACCGCCGCATCACCGATGAAACCGTCCTCCAATACGCCAAACAAGCCTCAGGCATCTTGCGCAGCGACATCGAAGCCGCACTGTGCAGCAGCGTTTCGCAAACTCCGCAGCGCAGCAGCCCGCCGGCCATTGCCAGCGGTAATTTTCTAGCAGCCAAGCCGCTCGGCGTGATCGACGGTGTTGATATGGGCTACACCGGCATTGTCCGCAAAACCGATACCGAAGCCGTGCGCCGCCGCCTTGACGACGGCGCCGTCGTTTTAATCAGCCCGCTCGGTTATTCATTCAGCGGCAAAACCTTCAACCTCAGTATGGGCGAAACCGCCGAAGCGGTCGCAGTGGCGCTTCATGCGGAAAAACTGGTTTATATCGTTGAACAAGAAGGGATTTTGGATGCGGAAGGGCGTCTGATAACCAATCTGTCCGCAGCCGAAGCGCGCCAGCGTATCGAGGCTCGGCAGATACGCCCGAACCAAACCCGCCTGCTGCTGTCTGCGGTCAAAGCAGTGGAAAACGGCGTCGGCCGTACGCAAATCCTCAGCGGTCGGCATGACGGCAGCCTTATCTGCGAACTCTTTACCCGTAACGGCGCGGGTACGTCGGTGGCGCAAAATTCCTTCGTCGGCATCCGTAAAGCCCGCAGCGGCGATATTCCCCACATTATGGAAATGATCAGGCCGCTGGCGGAGCAGGGCATACTGCTGCGTCGAAGCCGCGAATATCTCGAAAACCACATCGGCAGTTTTTCCGTTATCGAACACGATTGCCACATCTACGGCTGCGTCGCCCTGAAGACTTTTGCCGACCCCGACTGCGGCGAGTTGGCCTGTCTGGTCGTCTCTCCCGACGCACGCGACGGCGGATACGGCGAAATGCTGCTGGAGCATCTGTTTCAAAAAGCACGCGCCCGCCGCATCCGCAAACTGTTTGCACTGTCCACCCATACCGGCGAATGGTTTGCCGAACGTGGTTTTCAGGCGGCCTCAGCCGACGATTTGCCCGAAGAGCGGCGCCGCGATTATATGGAAAGCGGGCGCAACTCGCGGGTGTTCGTGTATGATTTGGTGTAGTCTCGGCAAAAAAGGCCGTCTGAAATCTGATTTCAGACGGCCTTTTTGTAGATGCGGGCAACTTAAAGTTTCCTATTAAGAAAAGTATGTTTAATAAAATCGCCATTCATTAATTATTGGTTTGAAACTAAAATGCACTTCACTGGTTGCAGAAACAAAGCAGCATATTTTAAAGAAAACCATCGAAAGGAAACATGATGAAAAAATCAGTATTCGCCCTCGTTCTCTCCGCTTCCGCCGCCTTCGCCGCCGCCAACGGCGCGCCGCAACCGGAATGGAACCATGCCAATGATTCCGGCACGATTGCCGGCCTGACCGAAGTGAAATACCCGATTAACCCCAGCGCGGCCAAAAGCGACGACCGTGTGAAGTTTACCGTTGATTCGACTGGCACACGCGAAGATGACGGCGGCTACCGTTATCTAGGCGGCGGTGCCCGTTAACCGGTGTGTTAGCCGATGATTCGGATGCCGGAGCGAAACGGCATTCCATGACGATATAGAGCGGAAAGGCCGTCTGAAAATTTTTCAGACGGCCTTTACTGTTGCACGGACGGCTTACCAGAGTTTGCTCATCGCTTCCTTCAGCCCCATTTTCATTTCCATACCCAACCGGCGGCTGAGCAGTTTGCTGAAATCGTCGTCAGGCGAATAGTTCACCAGTTCGGGGGCTTTGACGACGTCGCGGGCGACGCTGTAAATATTGCCGAAATCGTCAATCAGACCGGCCTGTTTGGCTTCGATGCCGGTGTAGATGCGGCCGCTGAATATATCGGGATTTTCTTTCTCTTTCAAACGGCTGCCGCGGCCGAGTTTGACCGCTTTGATAAATTCGCCGTGGATGTCGGCGAGCATGGCATTCCAGATTTTGGTCTGTTCGGGTGTTTCGGGGGAGAACGGATCGCCCATGCCTTTATTGCTGCCGGCGGTTTTCAGACGGCGTTTGACGCCGATTTTGTCCATCAGTCCGGTTGCGTCGAAACCGCCGCCGATAACGCCGATGCTGCCGACGACGCTGGACGGGTCGGCATAGATTTTATCGGCTGCCGCAGCAATGTAGTAACAGCCCGAGGCGCACATTTCTTCCGCTACGACGTATACGGGGATGTTTTTGTGCGCTTCTTTCAGACGGCGTATTTCGTTGAATGCGATGTTGGATATGACGGGCGAACCGCCGGGGCTGTTGGCGCGGATGATGATGGCTTTGGCGTTTTTGTTTTTATAGGCGGCTTCCATGCTTTCGCGCAGCGCTTTGACTTGGTCGTCAAATTCGCTGTCGCCGATTGCGCCCCTCAGGTTGATGACTGCGGTGTGCGCACCGGAGGAGCTGACGATTTTTTTACCGCCCTCGCTATTGTTGCCGATGTCGGTTATGAGGATGAGGAACAGTACCACGGCCACACCGCGCCAGATATTGCGCCAGAGGCGGGCGCGGCGTTGTTCTTTATAGGCTTCGAGCAGTACATCGCGCAACGTGTTGCGCTCCCAGTTGTCGACCGGTCGGTCGGAGGTGTTATCGCCTTCGCGGCGGATTCTGTATTGCATAATGGTTTCCTTTGACTGGAGGTGCTTATTTTATAACGAAAAAGGCCGTCTGAAAAACCACTTCGGCGTTTTCAGACGGCCTTTCGTATCGCGGGCGGGCTTTTTTCGGGCGGAAACGGGGTTCAGCGGCGTACCATTTCCAGTGCGGTTTCCACCGCCACTATCAGGCTGCCGGACGAAGCTTTGCCGGTTCCGGCCAAATCCAACGCCGTGCCGTGGTCGACGGAAGTGCGGACGAACGGCAGCCCCAGCGTGATGTTCACACCTTTGCCGAAACTGGCGTATTTTAAAACCGGCAGGCCTTGGTCGTGGTACATCGCCAGCACTGCGTCCGCATCTTTGAGCATAAACGGCTGGAACACGGTGTCGGCAGGGTAGGGGCCGCGGATGTCTATGCCTTCGGCGCGCAGGTTTTCCAGTGCGGGGATGACCGTATCGGTTTCTTCGTGTCCCAAATGGCCGCCTTCGCCTGCGTGCGGGTTCAATCCGGCCGTCAGGATGCGCGGGGCGGCGATGCCGAATTTGGTGCGCAGGTCGTGATGCAGGATTCTGCCGACCGATTCGATGAGGGGCTGCGTAACCGCTGCGGCCACATCCTTCAGCGGCAGGTGCGTCGTTACCAGTGCGACCCGCAGGCCGCCGCCGGCCAGCATCATGACCACTTGTTCCACCCCGCCTTTTTCGGCCAGATATTCGGTGTGCCCGCTGAAAAAACGGCTGCTTGCGCGGCCGTCGTTTATCACGCCCTTGTGCAGCGGTGCGGTTACTATAGCGGCAAACAGGCCGTCTGAAACACCTCGGCAGGCAGTGTCCAGCAGTTGCAGCACATAGGGCGCGTTGGCCGGATTCAGACGGCCTGCTTCGCATACGTCGGGCAAAGGAATGTGCCACACTTCCAATTCGCCTTGCCGTATCGGGTTTTCAGACGGCCTGTGCGGATTGAAATCGCGCAAGGTTATTTGTTTGCCTAACAGCGCCGCACGCCGGCGCAACAAGTCTTTGTCGCCCAGTACCACGCAGCGGCAGGACAGCCCGGCCTGTGCCAAATCAAGACAGATGTCGGGGCCGATACCCGCCGGTTCGCCGCTGGTAATGGCCAGAATAGGAAGGGTCATGGATGGTTCCTTTGGAATGCGGATTGGTTTTCAGATGCAGTTTCCACTACACGGCGGTTTTTATCAAGTTTCAGACGGCCTCCGAATCGGCAGGCCGTCTGAAAACCGTAAAATCAGTTACAATGCCGTTTTTTCATCCACATACGTCAAACCATCATGCTGAAAATCATCTCCGCCAACGTCAACGGCATCCGTTCCGCCTATAAGAAAGGGTTTTACGAATACATCGCCGCATCGGGCGCGGACATTGTCTGTGTGCAGGAACTCAAAGCGCAGGAAGCCGATTTGTCCGCCGATATGAAGAATCCGCACGGGATGCACGGCCATTGGCATTGCGCCGAAAAACGCGGTTACAGCGGCGTGGCGGTGTACAGCAAACGCGCGCCTGACAATGTGCAAATCGGTATGGGCATTGAAGAATTCGACAGGGAAGGGCGGTTTGTGCGCTGCGATTTCGGCAAGCTGTCGGTGATTTCGCTCTACCTGCCCAGCGGCACCAGCGCGCCGGAGCGGCAGGAATTGAAATACCGCTTTTTAGACGCGTTCTACCCCATGCTTGAAGCCATGAAGGCGGAAGGGCGCGACATTGTCGTCTGCGGCGACTGGAACATCGCCCACCAAAACATCGACCTGAAAAACTGGAAAGGCAACCAGAAAAACTCAGGCTTTCTGCCCGAAGAGCGCGAATGGATAGGCAGAGTTATCCGCGATTTGGGCTGGACGGACATGTGGCGCACGCTCTATCCCGACAACCCCGGCTACACTTGGTGGAGCAACCGCGGACAGGCGTATGCGAAAGATGTCGGGTGGCGCATCGACTATCAGATGGTTACGCCCGAACTCGCCGCCAAAGCGGTGTCCGCACATGTTTATAAAGACGAAAAATTTTCCGATCATGCGCCGCTGGTGGTGGAGTATGATTATGCCGTCTGAAAAGAAGGGTTTGACAAATTAAGATTTTGATGAAAAAGAATATTATCCCCAAACAAGGTTGCGGAAAACCGGCCTGCTCGGGGATATTTTATTTGAACAGTAGAATCAGCAGTAGGGCAACGGCGATAACGGCGAGCCACAGGCTTTGACGTTGCTGGATTCTGACCAGATGGACATAGGCGTCGCGCATTTCCTGTTGGCGGTTTTCATCTATCAGCATATTGAGCTTGCGCGGCAGGCGGGGCAGGATTTCGGCCCAATCGGGGATTTCCTTTTTCAGATTGTTGAGGAATGCTTTGGGGCCGATTTGTTCGTTCATCCATCTGGTCAGGAAAGGTTTGGCAGTAGCCCACAAATCTAGGTCGGGGTCGAGCTGTCGGCCTAAACCTTCTATATTCAGCAGGGTTTTTTGCAGTAAAACGAGTTGAGGCTGGATTTCGACATGGAAGCGGCGGCTGACCTCAAACAGGCGCATCAATACGAGGCCGAACGAGATTTGCGAAATCGGTTTGTTGAAAATCGGTTCGCACACGGTGCGGACGGCGGCTTCCAATTCTTCCGCACGCGTGTCGGCAGGCACCCAGCCCGATTCGATGTGGGCGGTGGCGACGCGGTGGTAGTCGCGGTTGAAAAAGGCGAGGAAGTTGATGGCGAGATAGCGCTTGTCGTAGTCGGTCAGCGTGCCGACGATGCCGAAATCAAGAGCGATGTAGCGGTTGTCGGCGGCAACCAGAATATTGCCGGGGTGCATGTCGGCATGGAAAAAGCCGTCGCGGAAGACTTGCGTGAAGAAGATTTCCACGCCGTAATCGGCGAGTTTGTGCAAATCGATGCCGTCGGCTTTGAGTTTGGCGATGTCCGATACCGGCGTGCCGTCCATCCATTCGATAGTCAGCACGTCTCTGGTGCAGTAATCGTAAAACACCTTAGGCACAATCAGCATATCGCTGTTTTGAAAATTGCGGCCAAGCTGGCTGGCATTGGCGGCTTCGCGCATCAAGTCCAACTCGTCGTGCAAATATTTGTCGAACTCCGCCACCACTTCTCGCGGTTTCAAACGCTTACCGTCGGCAAACAGACGCTCAACCCAAGCCGCGCCGAAGCGCATCAGCGACAAATCCTGTTCGATAACGGGCAAAAGGTTAGGGCGCAAGACTTTGACCGCCACCTGTTCGCCCGAATGCAGCCGTGCTTTGTGTACTTGCGCGATGGACGCGCTGGCGACAGGCTCGGTTTCAAATTCCGCGTAAAGGGTTTCGACGGATTGCCCCAGTGATTTTTCGATTTGGGCACGGGATAGCTGCGCATCAAACGGGGGTACTTGGTCTTGCAACTTGGCCAGTTCGAGGGCGTAATTGTGGGGAATCAAGTCGGGACGTGTGGAAAGGACTTGACCGAACTTGACGAATATAGGCCCTAAACTTTCCAATGCCGTCCGCAGCCGAACGGGAAGAGGTATGTCGGCGTATTGGCTTGATTTCGGTAGCGTTTCCAGTAATCGGCGCAACCATGTCTGACGGATGTGTCCGGCAAATAAATCGGTCAAACCGTATAGATAGATAGTGCGGATAATGGTTTTAATGCGGTTGAGCCATTTCATGTCGGTCATTCGTTTGCCCTGAAAAAGGGAATTATAAAGCATACGGAGGACATTGTATGTGGTCGTAGAACCGTAGTCTGAGGGAATATATAGGAAAAGGCCGTCTGAAAGGTCATATAAACTTTTCAGACGGCCTTTAATTTAAAAAGTGGCATTTATAGATATTTCGCGGCTATGTATCCGATGGCCATAAGGGCAAAAATTCCTATTGCCGCGAAAACCCCGGTGAGGAAAGTTTTCCTTTTTTGATGGCCCAAGGCTGCGATGTTCGGATTCTGAGCCAATTCTTCGCGTAGTTTTTCTTCAAGTTCCGCACGGATTTGTCTGCGCATGAGTTTTTCCTCACGCTCTTTTTCCTGCTGGATTTTTTGTTCGATTTCGGCTTGCCTTTTGTGTTCGAACGCCAGTTTTTCTTCCCACTCAATGCGTTTGCGCTGGATAGTAGCCTCGTTGGCAGTAGAAAAATGGAAGTGGCAGACTGAACATTCCGTTGCTTCCTGATCATCAATAATGGTTCGGCAAACGGGGCATTGGTGCAACTTATTCGTAGTTTCCTCTTCTTCGTTTTTCGCGTTTGGCGTTAGTTCCATCGATTGGCGGACAATGACGTCCAAACCAAGATAATTGAAATAGTGCTGGGCATTTTCGCGTTCGTCTTGGGAACAGTTTTCTGCAATGATGGCCTGAGAACGCTCTGCTAAAGCTTGAATAAGGTCTTCAGCCTCATTTTCAGGCAGATTGTCGCGCAGACAATCATTAATCCGCTCGCGGTTTTCGCCAGGAGGATAGGAAACATACACATCGTAAAACTTTTGTTTATTCATTTCTGTCCCATTGGATAATAGATGCCCGTATATTCGGCGGTGTTTTGGTTCAAACAGATATTCCCGAAGCTGCTTATTTTGCGAAGTATAAACACTATTGGAATTACTGTCTCATATTATGGATAAAGGGTAGTTTTAAGGGTTGAACTGTGTTTGCGTATTATGCCGAAGCTCAACGGGTCTACTTGAAGATTACATTTTTCTCGTTTTTAGTTGCGTGTAAATAATTTTGCTATATATTTTTAAATTATAAGATAGTTACTCATTATTTCAAAGAGGCAATATCAAAGGCCGTCTGAAAGTTTCAGACGGCCTTTGATATTGCACAATTTAATCTTTATACAGAGAAAGACGAACCACATCCGCAGGTGGTTTCGGCATTCGGATTACGAATGACGAATTGGGAACCTTGCAGGCTTTCGGTATAGTCAATTTCTGCTCCGACTAAATACTGATAGCTCATGGGATCGACCAAGAAAGTCAACCCGCTTTTCTGTATTTCAAAATCATCGTCGTTTTTAATTTCGTCAAAGGTGAAACCGTATTGGAAACCCGAACAGCCGCCACCGTTTACAAAAACGCGCAGTTTTAAGTCGGGATTATTTTCTTCAGCAATTAAATCAGCCACCTTGGTGCAACAGCTGTCGGTAAAGATAATCGGGCTTTCGTCTGACATGATGTGATTCCTTTATATAGATGTTGCGGTAATTGTCGCGCAAACAGGTTTACAAGGCAAGTTTGGGCGGATGGCGGAAAATACAAGCCTGAGTAATTATAAAACCATCACGGAATTCTAATATGGCAAACTGCTAAACCTGTCATTTAACGCAATTAACTAAAAAAATCCAGTGTTGTTTTGCGACAATTAAATCAGATACTGCGTCCAAACCATTCTACTCGCCCGATAATGGCGACATCATCCGTAAGATGATTTAGGTCAATTTCAAAGGTTGGGTAGGCATCATTAGCCGAGATAACGTTGATAATACCGCCGGGCATCACTTGTAGGCGTTTGACCAATAGGTTTTCGTTGATACGCAATACATATAATCCGTCGCGCGGTGTGGTCTCTCCATGGTTGATTAAAATGGAGTCACCGTCATTTAACACGCCTTCCATTGAATCACCTTTCACGGAAATAACCGAGAGGTTTTTTGTATTGCGGGTAACATAGTTTTCAATCCAATCGCGCCGGAATGCCATGGCAAACATAGGTTTTTCATTGCCTGCCAATCGCCCGTGTCCAGCAGCGGCCTGAATATCATAACGAGGGATAAAT
The DNA here is from genome assembly GCF_045062685.1 of Neisseria oralis. Lineage (NCBI taxonomy): Bacteria > Pseudomonadati > Pseudomonadota > Betaproteobacteria > Neisseriales > Neisseriaceae > Neisseria > Neisseria oralis. The sequence goes on along the minus strand of NZ_JBJGEB010000006.1, from coordinate 124,182 downwards.
ACAAATTCGTCTATGTCGACTGGATTGCCGAGTGTATCGCTGATTGTTGCAGAGCTCTCTGTTGCTAAATGTGAGTGAGGGAAAGGCTCGCCTTCTCCGGTTAGCAGCCAATCGATACTGCAACCTTTTAATTGCTTGATTTTTTTTAAGGTTTCCGACTTCGGCAGTCCGCCTTCGTTCCATATGCGGCTGAATCCGGCAATGGTCATATCGATGTCGGCTGCTATTTTTGCTTGTTTGGCCTCGTTTTTCCATAGAAAAACCAGTCGGTCTTTAAAGGTATCCATTTTATTCCTTCGGAAAAGTGTAGTTTTGCTGCATTGTATCCTTTTATTTTTATATTTTACTTTATTTTTGAGAAATATGTAAGAAAAAATTTAGTTCAACTAAGAAAAAGTATTGCTTTTTTAGTTTTTACTTAGTATGATGTAAAGCATATTGAATCGCTACTTTTGAAAGTAGAATGGGCAGTTTTCTTGAAAGGAATGAAGAATGACCGGTTATAAAAAAAATACTTGGTTAGCTGTTATTGCATTAGTTATGGGCTTTGCAGCATTTCCCTTCAGTTATTCGGAAGCACAATCGACGGATGTTTCTTTGTCGGCTTTAGAATGTGAAGAAGTGGCTTATTCGTCGCTGACACAGATGAACGGTAGGCAGCAGGATTTTTCAAAACAATGCGATATAGTAGAAGCCTCCCATGATTGGGAGGAGCAATACGGCAGTTTGAATGAACAGGAGTTGGTATCTGGAGTCGTGTATGAATGATTGTTTGAAAATGCCTCAGATTTAAATGAGACTGGTTTGGTTTCTAAAGAAAATCATAATAGAAAAGACGGTATGAAATTATTAAAATCGGAACGTGTCCTCCTAAAGACCGTCTTTCTTGAATTACATAAATTGAATATAAAACAGCGTTTCTCTTTTTGCTAAGGCAAAAGAGGTGTATTCGTAAGCCCCATGCTTTCATTAAAACCGAACATGATGTTCATATTTTGAACTGCTTGTCCGGCAGCACCTTTAACTAGATTATCAATTACGGACAGAATAATCCAAACATTATTATTTTGAGGAGCACGTTGAATGCTGATACGGCAGATATTAGCACCGCGTACGCTGCGTGTTTCCGGCATAGAACCAGATTCCATAATATCGATAAATGGGTTGTCTTTATAGTAGGAGCGCAAAATTTCCTCAGGATGTGTTCCTTCTTTTAAATGCAGATAAATTGTTGCCTGCATTCCGCGAATCATTGGAGTCAAATGCGGCACAAATACAAAATTTTCGGCAATATTTTTTTGTAGTTTATTGATAGTTTGCTGGATTTCGGGTAAATGTCGATGACCTGAGATATTGTAAGCTTTAAAATTGTCTCCTGCTTCACACAATAATGAACCGATGCTTGTTTTTCTTCCAGCACCAGATACTCCTGATTTGCAGTCTGCGATAAGCGGCATATCCTCTTTTAGACAACTTTGTTTCAATAATGGTAGCAAGGGAAGGGAAACACAGGTGGGATAACAGCCAGGATTGGCAATTAAGTGGGCTTTTGCAATGTCCTGTTTGTTCATCTCGCATAATCCGTATACGGCCTGCGAAACTAAATGAGGACAGGCATGAGTCATACCGTACCATTTTTCCCATATTGTAATGTCGTGAATTCTGAAGTCAGCCGACAGGTCAATAATACGAACTCCTTTGGCTAATAAATCGGGTACTTCTTTCATGGCAACTCCGTTGGGAGTGGCGAAAAAGACGACATCACATTCTTCCAGTTTGGCATCCTCAGGAGACTGAAAAGTTAGTGTGTAAATGCCACGTAGACTAGGAAAGTGGTCCGAGACTATTTTGCCGTTTTCGCTGCGGCTGGTAACAGTTGTAACTTTGGTATTAGGGTGTGTAGCTAATAAACGCAATAATTCGACACCCGTATAACCAGTTGCGCCAACTATGCCTACGTTAATTTTATCTGACATGGGTATACCTTTATTTCATATTCATACTACAAAGCGGTTGGGGACAGGGCAGCTGGAAAACGATGTAATTTATTATAGCGAATTTTAGGGTTTAACTTGGTAAAGAGATGAGTGTGATGGTGAAGAAAAGGCCGTCTGAATTTTTCAGACGGCCTTTTTGCCATTTTAGTTAAAAAGTATCAAAACAATACTTCTGTAGGCTCACTATTTTCAGGTATGGGGGTAGTTGTGTAGGTTGATCCAGCAGGTTTCCTCGAATGATTTTGTGTGTCTGATGCCGATGTGTTAGAGGGGACAAAGGTGGCAGATGCAGCTTTATCTGGAACAAAATCGTCGGCATTGACTTCAATTTCAGAACCCGCCGGCAAGACATCATTTTGTACTGGGACAGGCTTCGGCATAAATTTGGGTTTACTGTATACTGATGAGCCGTTTGTCCAGGCCAGAGATTTCAGCGGCATTGTAAGTTTTGCGCCTTTTGCGCAAGTCAAACAATTGGCTGTACCTGTTCGAGCTTTTAGAATGGCGTCTATTCGTTTGCTATTGATGTTTTTACCATTGGCTTTTGCCCATGCCGCAATGCTTTTTCGTAATGCGTCAGTATTAAGATTTTTTTTATTATATGGATCGCGGTATGCGGCCAACCATAGGTTTTTATTGGCATCCTCATTTAAAGAAGCCATTTGGTAAATGACATAGGCGGGCGAGCCTGTTGTAATAGTTGTAGCAAATTCCAATGCATCGGGGGATTTCATACGTACGCATCCATGACTTCGTATGCCGGGTACACTTGCGGGGGTATTTGTTCCATGTATGCCTAGCCCAAGCTTTGGATCTCCTAGGCGAACAAATACTGGTCCCAAAGGATTTTTGGGTCCGGGCGGAACCGATTTCACGCCGTCGCCGCGTTCTTTTTGGATGGACTGGGGAATATGCCAAGTCGGGTTAAATGCTTTAACACCAATTTTGTGTTCCCCCAAAGTAGTCTGAGTCATGCTTTTCCCTACGGCAACAGGATAGGCTTTAGTTAATTGTCCGTCCGTATAAATAAAGAGGCGTTGTTGCGGTATGTTTATAAAAACGTGTTGGCCTTCCGATGCGGGGGATACATCAGGGATGGGGGTGGCGGCAAAAGCTGTTGCGGCAAGCGGTAGCGTCAATAAGCCAATTCCGATTTTTTTCATTGGTAGTGTCTGTGTTTCAAGATTTAAGTTGAAAAAGATTTGGTGCATAATACCTCAATCTGTAGTTTTTTGTGTGAGAATATGCTTTTTGCTAGGGATTTTCCACTAAAGAGTTGGGGATTAATTGAGTAATGTTTTGTATATGGTTCTCATTGTATTAAAACAGTGGTCCTTGAATTTCGTGTGCTGCTTTTTGGAGGATGCACCCCACACACTACAAGATGGGGATTCGTCTGTGATGAGAGACCTTACCAAATTCAGACGACTGAAAGGAAGCATCGTTGCTCAATCAGCATTTTTGATTTTTCTGGATTAGCTATCCTAAATAATAGAGTATCGTTATACGAACCAATCAAACGTCCCTCTATTAGGGATTGTTTTGCCAATGCTTTGAACTGGTTTGTATTACATTTAAATACAAGGAGAAGCGTGTGGCTATAGCAGACAAATGAGTGCATTGCACTATCGCTCGAAATTCTGAGTAAGGAGAAAATGTGTTGACGTGTTGAATCCATTGGGATTGTACATGTGCCCGACGAACGTGTAGAATTTGCATGTTGCTATTTTAATACATTATAGTGGCCGTGTTTTGTGGCGTATGTGGCGCACTTGAATTATATCTATTACTTTTAAATCAAATTAAATCAAAGATGTAGAAGAGGATTTAAGTTTGTCATAAATAATTATAAGGCCCAGCAAATTCTGATCCGCGTGCGGAAAGCCCGGTATTGTTAAATTAGCTATGCATATTTATTGTCCTTGCGAATAAACGAGACTGTTTGAAATTTGAGGTTTAGATAAAACAGAAAAATAAGGTAGTTAATATTTGTTTATGTGAAGTTCTGCTGGAATATGTTTCTATGCAGTGTGTCTTTTTGCAGAAAATGTTTCAATATTTGGCAGAGAATGTAACCGTGTCGAACGTTTATTTCTTTAAAAAGCCGTTTGAAACGATATTGCGGCAATTGGTGGATTGATATGATAAAACACTGGGCTGCTAAACCTACTGTGAGTATGTTTGTAATACAGAAATAACGTACTATTGGGGCCAAAATAGGCTATTCTATTCCTTAGCCAATTGGAGGTTAATGAGTATGTCTTCATATGCGTAACGCCAATAGCTTTGTGTAAGTTGTAATTCAGCAAAACTGTTGAATGTACAAAATGGTTTTTAATGTAATTATCGGTAAATCATGTTATCATAAAAAACTTAGGGGATAACATGATTGAGCATTTGAAATTAAGTGCCAAGTATTGATATGTGCAGTTCGATTGACTGCAATGCATTATCGGGAGGTGTTCTTGAATTATTACTTTTAATCATATTGCTGGCTCTTTTGCTGCTGGTTTTGCTGTTTGCCCGCCATAAACAGGGTAGTTCGGCAGCTGGTAGGTCTGCTAAAGTGGCTAAAGCATCACAGAATCATCACCAAATTCAGGCAGACGAGGTCTCAGAGAATGAAGACTGGATGGATAAGGTCAACCAATCCGTTTCAAATGCAGGTGTGCAAGATTGGGAATGGGGGGATGGTGGGTCTAGTACATCGGCCACGTCTGTTTCTGCACAAGAGGTCGATCCTTTAACAGAATACCAAGTTTATAAGCAATTTGGGTATGAAAGTAAAGCTGCTGAATCTCTTGCTGGCTATTTAAATAATCTGACTGATACAGCACCTGAAAAATTAGTACATGAGTTGATAGGGTTAAATCTGCGTGTTGGCAACATTGATATGTTGGCTGAAACCTTGGATCGACATGGCGCAGTGTTAACAGAAGATGCCTTAGTAGAATACATTAAGGCAGGGCTAATGGTTGAGCCAAATCATTTACATTTGCGAGTGCTGGCTGAAAGCAAATTAGGTTGGAATATACAGGAAGTTTCTCGTCAAATCGGAGAAAAGACTGGTTTAGAGGAAAATAATGCGTCTAATCCAACATTAACTATTGAATCTAACAATCAATCGGTTGCAACTAATTCTTCCAAACGCGTTCCTATTGTTGTAGGGCAAACAGAATTTGATAATATCACTCCAGAAGAAATGAGTGCTGTTATAGGTTTTGTAAAACCTGAACAAAGCGCTAAAATTTTAAAAGATAAAGTTAGTTATGAAACCGCTCTCCAACAATATAACCGTGCTATCCAACATTCTCCAAAGCCTGCTAGTTTGATTATTGATGCTTTGAGATTAGACTATCAAAATGAAGAGGTTGGGCAGTTTGCAAAACATTTGTGGAAACTTTATCACTCCTTGGGTCAGTATGGACGACAAGTGAAGGAAAGAATGTTGGGGTGGGGATACAGTCTGGGTTATCACGATTTATTTGATGATTTAGAGAAAGGCCCTACTGAACAACAGATACAAAAAATCGGTTTAGAAAGAGGGTATTTGCAACCTACTTCATCGCAGGTCAAGGCCAAGTATCGTGATTTAGTTCAAAAGGATTCTTCGATAATCAGCGTGAATTCGTCTCCTGCTGATGAGGCTTTGAAAGAAGTTGAATCCCTATTGATGTATGGCCAATTAGATCAAGCGATTGGTACGCTAGAGCAGGCCGTATTACAGTATCCCCAAGAATCGCAATTATATATTGTATTGTTTGATCTGTATGAACGTGCCGAAGATTGGCCTCGTTTGGAGCAGTTTTTACGATTATTACGTGAACGTGTAGTAAGTCTGCCGGAAGAAGTCATCTTAGCAATGAGCCGTTTGTTACAACGAGTTAACCAACATTCTAAAAAAATAAAATAATTTAGTTAGAGAGTACCAAATAATGGACAATCTGTTTCCTAAAATTAAGACCATACGGATAATGTTGCAAGAAGTGGGTGAGCAACAAGAAGCTGTGTTTCGTATGGCATTTAAAATGCACAATACGACGAATTACGAAATTGTTACTTCAGAGTCAGTAGATCAGCCAGATTTGATACTGGTTGATACAGATACGGAAAAAGGTATTGAAATATGGAAAACTTTGAAAAAAGAATATCCGACAGTGCCGGTTGCTATGTTTTCCAGTGCTGAGCCAAATGTAATAACTCCTTATCTCCCAAAACCGATTAAATTTGATACATTGTTTCCTATTTTGCGTAGTTTGTCTCAAGGAGGGAATGTTTTTGAACCATCAAGTCATCAGTCTGAGGATTCTACGGATAATGAGGATAAGCAAATTACGTCTCGGAAGGCTGTTATTCGTCGGTTTAATCCTCAAAAAGGTCTATTGGGTGCATTGAAATTCGCTAGTCAAGGACATCAGGATATTGCAGTATTGCATGATGGTAAACCTGTATTGATTGTGTTTCCGAGTATTCAGAGAGTCTTATTGACTATAAGCACCACTGATTTAGAAAAATTGTGCAAAGATGATGACGTCTCAGTAATTTGTAAGGCGGTTCCTGATAATCCACAATGGAAAGAAAAAGCAAAAGTAACTATTATGTCATGCTTATGGCAAATGGCAATTTGGACTGCTCAAGGACGTTTGATTTATCCGATGACGCCACATACTGTATTTACATTAAAACGTTGGCCAAATTTAACCCGTTTGGCGCATGTGCCTGAGTCGATGAGATTGTCAGCTTTCTTGACGAAAACATCGGTTAATTTGAATATTCTCTATAAAGTAATGCCTTTGGAAATGCCAGATATTTTGAATTATTTGGCTGCAACGTCGATTACAGGATTCTTGGCAACGGACAGTGAATATGCAACAGAACAAGCAAATGTCTCTGCAGTAGCAACAGAACAAATTAGTGTGAACAGCGACGTCCCAGATGATCAAATGGCAAAAGATGCAGAAAAAATGGCGGGTCCGTCAAAAGAACAGCCTCGTGGTTTATTACAGCGTTTAATGCGAAAACTGCTTGGAAAACATTAGGAAGGACAAGTAATGAAAGAAAATAAAATTATATTTACCGGTCCGGTTGGTGTAGGTAAAACTACTGCCATTTCCGCTTTGTCAGATGAACCTCCTGTACAAACAGACGCTGATGCTTCCGATATGACTTTAGTCCGTAAAGGTTATACAACGGTTGCTATGGATTATGGTGTTATCCATCTTGATGAGGAAACTAAAGTCCATTTGTATGGAACGCCAGGGCAGGAACGGTTCAATTTTATGTGGGAAATTCTTAGCCAAGGCAGTATGGGTTTGGTGCTCTTATTAGATAATACTCGTACGAATCCTTTGAAAGATCTGCAGTTCTTTTTAGATGCCTTTAAGGAATTGTTGAAGTCAGCTCCGTTAGTTGTTGGGGTTACAAAAATGGATATACGTTCTTTACCAGGTGTTGATGTGTATCAGAAATATTTAGCGCAAAATAATTTTAATGTTCCTGTATTTGAAATTGATGCACGTCGAGAGGATGATGTAAAACAATTGGTCAGTGCAATGTTATTTTCAATTGATCCAGGACTGGAGGTATAAATTAAGATGGAAACTACACTTTCTTTACAATCAAATTTATACCCTAAAGTAACACCGGCTGGTGCTTATTATGCTGTTTCGGGAGATACACCTAGTGCAAGTAGGACATTGTTATACGGGTTGCTTCGTGCAGAACCGACGGAGGCTATTAGCAGTGAGAAAATTTTAGCATGGACAGATACGAGCGATATTAATACAGCGCTTAATTTATTATATCGTTTGCAGCGTTTAGAATTTTTGTATGGCGACGAAAATGTTGGTACAGACGATATTCATTTGACTGATGAACAATTGCCTGATGTGCTTGCACCTTTGTCTAATTCGGGTAAGGCGCTATTAGCTGATGAGAAGGGGCTGTATTTTGCAAATGTTGGTTTCCATCATGAAGCAGCTGAGGAGCTTGGTCTTTTAGCTAGCAAAGTTGCTAAAATGGAATCTGATCATCAGTTATTAATAAGAAATAATCTGCACATTAATAATAGTGCATGGGGCGTTTGTGATCCATCGGGACAAAGCGAATTGACTTTTTTCCCCCTTTACATAGGGTCAACAAAGTTGATTTTGGTGATAGGTGGTATGCCTGATTTAAATAAAGAGGCATTTGTTACTTTAGTCAAAGTGTTGTATCACCGGTATGGGAGCCGTTAAGGTTGAGTTTATATGGCACAGGTAATTTTTATTTTAATGGGATAATGGTATGCAACAATTATTAATATCTGTATTGAGTGATCTAAACAATACATCGGTTGACATAATCGCATCAGCTGTGATTTCGACAGATGGATTACCAATTGCGACTTTATTACCGAATCACCTTAACGCAGATCGTGTTGGTGCAATGTCTGCTACTTTGTTGGCGTTGGGTAATCGTTCGGTTCATGAATTGGCGTGTGGTGAATTAGATCAAGTTATGGTTAAGGGCAAAAATGGGTATATTTTGCTGAGCCAAGCAGGGGATAATGCTGTTTTAGCACTTATTGCCAAAGAAAGTGGCAAATTAGGCCTTATTCTATTGGATGCTAAACGAGCTGCTAAACATATTGCAGAGATTTTGTAATAGTCTTAATGCAATATTTTTGTATGTGAATTTGCTGAATGTGTTATTTGTAACAACTTTGATGACATAGGGTTGTCTTTAGTTTTAAGGATAACCCTTTATTGTTTTACTACTGGTATCTCCAATGTAGGTGTGCGACATCTGCGATAAGGGTAAGTGCACTTATTTGTATTGAGTAAAATAATCTGACTGGATTTTGTAGTTGTGGAACAGTATTGTCCCATTAATCAGAGGATTTTTGATAGTTTTGGAAGCGTATAACACTTAAATCGTTAAGCGCGACGGGACACGAGTGATGTAAGCAGGAAGAGCAACAGAAAAAGCGATCTAAACAGGAGTTTGCTGAACAAGAAGGGATTTGATGTGAAAGTTGTGTCAGTTATAATTTAAAAAGGCCGTCTGAAAATTTTTCGACGGCCTTTTTCTAAATGTTATACATAAAAGACCTTAAATGAACGACTTGGCTTAATTAAATCAAATTGCTTGAAGTCTTTCCCAAAATATTGCAGGAAGTTTGTTGGGGTCATTATGAATAATAGTATGAAACATTTATGGTATTCTTTTGAAATATAACATCTTGATTTTAAGTATTATCAATGAAAATTTCATGTTTTAAGGAACGTCTGAAATGAGTTTTGCTGTAGTCAATAGCAGGGCCCTCTGTGGCATGAGTGCGCCGTTGGTAGAAGTGGAAGTTCACCTTGCTAACGGTTTGCCGCAATTTAATATCGTGGGTTTACCAGATACAGAGGTAAAGGAAAGCAGGGATAGAGTCCGTGCTGCCATTATCCAATCCGGATTCGATTTTCCTGCCAAAAAAATTACGGTTAATCTTGCGCCTGCTGATTTACCTAAAGAATCGGGACGATTCGACTTACCTATTGCCATCGGTGTTTTAGCAGCATCTGGTCAGATTGATGCGGCTGATTTGGCAAAATATGAATTTGCAGGTGAACTTGCATTGTCGGGTGTTTTAAGGCCTATACGCGGGGGGCTGGCTATGGCTTGGCAGGCGCAGCAGGCGTGCCGCCGTTTTGTTTTGCCCTCCGAAAATGCCGTACAAGCTGCCATAATGAAAAATATCGAAGTATATGGAGCCGGCAGTTTAGGGGAAGTGGCTGCACATTTGAACAATGTTATACGGCTGCCGCAGACTGTGGCCGTTGCACAGCCTCAAACGGATGAAACTACTCTGCCGCTACCGGATTTAAAAGACGTAAAAGGTCAGCATACGGCAAGATTGGCCTTGGAAATCGCTGCTGCAGGAGGCCACAGCTTATTAATGATGGGGCCTCCCGGTACGGGTAAATCTATGTTGGCACAGCGGCTGCCGTCTATTTTGCCGCCTTTGACTGATGAAGAATTAATTTCGGTTTGGGCGCTGCATTCACTTTTGCCTCAGCATAGTCAGAAAACAGACAATTCCCGTCCTTACAAAGCGCCGCACCACTCTGCCAGTGCAGTCGCCTTGGTTGGCGGAGGTTCGGATCCGCGGCCGGGAGAAATTTCCTTAGCCCACAAAGGAATTTTGTTTTTGGACGAACTCCCCGAATTTGACCGCAAGGTGTTGGAGGCGTTACGCGAACCGATGGAAAGCGGGGAAATCCATATTTCGCGGGCGGCAAGGCAGGCGGTATTTCCGGCGGAATTTCAACTTGTTGCTGCGATGAATCCCTGTCCGTGCGGATTTTACGGCCATCCCGTCAAGCCCTGCCGCTGTACGCCCGATAGTATCCAACGTTACCGCAACAAAATTTCCGGCCCTTTGTTGGACAGGCTGGATTTAATCATTGAAGTTCCCGCTCTGCCTGCAGCCGATTTGGTTCAGGCTCAGGCGGGGGAGAGCAGTGCGGAAGTATTGAAGCGTGTTGTCAGGGCACGGGAAAGGCAATATGTACGGCAAGGGAAACTCAATTCCGGCCTTTCGCCCACAGAATTGGACAACATTGCTGCCATCCCGAAAGAAGCGAGAGAGACGCTGGCGGCTATGCTGGAAAAATTGTCGTTGTCGGCGCGCAGTTTCCACCGTATTTTACGTGCCGCCCGGACGATAGCCGACTTGGAAGGCAGCGGCGAGGTCTTGCGGGCACATGTTTTAAAGGCAGTGGGTTTCCGACGGACGATGTGAGGCTGTATTTCTCAGGATGAAGAAATAAAACCGATTGCTATTCAGCAACCGGTTTTATTTTTATTTCCGCTTTTCAGACGGCCTTATTCAATCGGTTTCGTCTGCCCGGTGGTTTCGGCCGTTTCTAAAACGGTTTCTTCTGATGTGCGGGCGCTTTCCAGTTTCGCCAGACGCTCTTCCAGTTCGACCAGTTTGGTGCGGGTTTTAATCAACACCTGCTGCTGGATGTCGAACTCCTCGCGGGTAACCAAATCCATGCGGTTGAATGCACTGGACAGCATGGCCTTGACGTTTTTCTCAACGTCTTTGGCGGGGCTGTTGGCGATGGTTTCGCCGAGTTTGGAAGTAACTTCTTCAAAGATATGTTTGCCAAACATGGTGTGATTCCTTTTACTGAAAACGGGTCTGCCTGCATTGTATAGCGAATCAGGCCGTCTGAAAATAAGATGAGGTATTGGGCAGCTTTGCTGCTTTCTGTTTTCGGCTGCATTACAAAACGAGGCCGTCTGAAAATTTCAGACGGCCTTTACTGTTTCATTCCGCAATTCTTACAATCCTGCCGCTGCTTTCAGGGTGAGGGCTTTATCGGTGCGTTCCCATGTGAATTCGGGCTCTTCCCGGCCAAAGTGTCCGTAGGCCGCGGTTTTGCCGTAAATCGGGCGGAGCAGGTCGAGCATTTGTACGATACCTTTTGGACGCAGGTCGAAATGTTCGCGGACAAGTTTAATCAGTTCGGTTTCGTTCAGTTTGCCGGTGCCGAAGGTGTCGATGGAAATGGAAGTAGGCTCGGCGATACCGATGGCGTAGGAAATCTGAATCTGGCATTGGGTGGCCAAGCCTGCGGCGACAATATTTTTGGCGACATAGCGGCAGGCGTATGCGGCGGAGCGGTCAACTTTGGACGGGTCTTTGCCGGAGAACGCGCCGCCGCCGTGCGGGGCCGCGCCGCCGTAGGTATCGACGATGATTTTGCGTCCGGTCAGACCGCAGTCTCCGTGCGGGCCGCCGATGATGAATTTGCCGGTGGGGTTGACCAAATATTTGGTCTCTTCGGTCAGCATTTCAGACGGCAGAACCGGTTTGATGATTTGTTCGATAACGGCTTCGCGCAGCTCGTCGTAGCTGATGCCTTCGTCGTGCTGGGTAGAGAGGACGACGGTGTCGATGCGTTTCACTTTGCCGGTTTTGCTGTCGTAAACGGCGGTAATCTGGGCTTTGGCATCGGGACGCAGCCACGGCAGGCTTCCGTTGCGGCGCAGTTCGCTTTGGCGCTGCATCAGGCGGTGGCTGTAATAGATGGCAAACGGCATCAGCACCGGAGTTTCGTCGCAGGCATAGCCGAACATCAATCCTTGGTCGCCGGCACCTTGTTCCAAATCAAGCCCTTCGCCTTCGTTGACGCCTTGTGCGATGTCGGGCGACTGCTGTCCGTAGTTGAGCAACACTTTGCAGGAATCGGAGGAAAAGCCCAAATCGGACGACCGGTAGCCGATGCGGGCGATGGTTTCGCGTGCTATTCTTTCATAATCCACTTTGGCGGTGGTGGTGATTTCGCCTGCCAGTACGCATAAATCGGTGGCAACCAGAGTTTCCGCCGCTACGCGAGCCTTCGGGTCTTGCGCCAGGACGGCATCTAAAACGGCATCGGAAATCTGGTCGGCAACTTTGTCGGGGTGGCCTTCGGAAACGGATTCGGAAGTAAAGAGATATTCGCTCATTGTTTAAATTCTTTCTTGATGGAACAAGCTGTTATCTTTTCAGACGGCCTGTTGTTTTGATAAATAGAGATAGTGAAAATTATAGCAGGGTTCTATCTTGACCAGCCGACTCAAATAAAAAATATTCTCAATCGGCTTCGGGTATTCGTTTTACGCAGGCAAAAAAAATCCCGCATCAGGCGGGTTTGGATTGCTCTTGCGAGCCACATCGACCTTTACAGTCGTCCACCTTACTTGCGGCTGCCGCCGACAAGCAGGTTGGCATGGAATTCCCAACTCTTAATGCAAGGCGGATGGTAGCAGATTCGGCGGCGGGCGGCAACCGGACGGATTTTCAGACGGCCTTGTCATCCGAGCTTTTGCCTGTTTTCGTTTTCCATTACAATCAGCCGAAACCCGCACGAAGACAATATCATGCAAACCCTGATTATCATTCTTTTTAAACTCTTTTCCCTGTTGCCGCTGAAATTCCTCCACGCCCTTGGCGATTTCTGGGGCGGCATTGCCTGCCGCATCATGAGTGAGGACCGCCGCCGCGTTATCGACAACCTTACCGCCGCGCAACTTCCGGCCGACGACCGAACCGTCAAAGCCGTCTTTCAGGAAACAGCTAAAGGCGGGCTGGAACTCCCCGTGGCCTTTTTCAGACAGCCTGAACGCATCGAGACACTGTTTAAGGCAGTTTACGGCTGGGAGCATGTTCAGACGGCCTTGGATGCGGGCGAGGGATTGCTGTTTATCACGCCGCACATCGGCAGCTACGACCTTGCCGGACGCTACATCAGCCAGCAGCTTCCGTTTCCGCTGACCGCCATGTACAAACCGCCCAAATTCAAAGCGATGGATGCGGTGATGCAGGCGGGGCGCGTGCGCGGCAAGGGTAAAACCGCACCTACCAATATGCAGGGAGTAAAGCAGGTGATCAAAGCCTTGCGTGCCGGCGAGGCCACTATTGTCCTGCCGGACCATGTCCCTTCGCCGGAAGAAGGCGGAGACGGCGTATGGACGGAATTTTTCGGCAAACCGGCCTACACGATGACGCTGGCGGGCAAACTTGCCCAAGTCAAAGGCGTGAAAGCCCTGTTTTTTTGCGGCGAGCGTCTGCCTGACGGTCAGGGTTTCGCGTTGCACATCGAACCGTTACGCGGAGAACTGAACGGTGATAAGGAACACGATGCGCGGATTGTCAACGAAAATACCGAATACTGGATACGCCGTTTCCCGACGCAGTATCTGTTTATGTACAACCGCTACAAACACCCCGCGGGTGCGCCGCTGCCGCCGCAGCGCTGAGTGTGGAAGGACAAACCGAAAGGCCGTCTGAAATTCTTTAAATGATTTTTCAGACGGCCTTTCGGTTTTTATTTGTCGGGCGGGACAGTTCAAATAATGAACTCGACTCCCGACAAATCAATGTTCTGATCCATATCTGCCGACGGCGCCTTAACCGACCTGCCGACAGGTTTGGCGGGAACGCCGACCACGGTAATCGAAGACGGCACGTCGGCAACGACCACGCTGCCCGCACCGATTTTGGCGTTGGTACCGATGCGGATGTTGCCCAATATCGAAGCGTTCGCGCCTATCATCACGCCGTCGCCGATTTTCGGATGGCGGTCGCCGCTTTCCTTGCCCGAGCCACCGAGCGTTACGCCGTGCAGGATGGAAATATTGTTGCCCAACACGGCGGTTTCGCCGGCGACGAAACCGGTGGCGTGGTCGAGCATCAGCCCATGACCGAAACGGGCGGCGGGGTGAATATCGACGCCGAACACTTCCGACATACGGTTTTGCAGGAAATACGCCAGCGTTTTGCGGCCGTTTTGGTAGAGCCAATGGTTGATGCGGTGCGCCTGAATGGCGTGGAAACCTTTGAAATACAAGAGCGGCAGCGAATATTCGTCGCAGGCGGGGTCGCGTTCGTAAATGGCTTTCAAATCGGCTTCGACGCAGTTGCTGATGCGCGCGTCGCTGCCCAATGCCTGCTGGTAGATTTCAAACAGGGCGCGCACGTCCATAATCGGGCTGCCGAGTTTGCTGGAAAGGTGGTAGGCGAGGACGGAATCGAGCGAGTCGTGGCGCAACACGGTTTGGTGCAAAAAGCTCGCCAACATCGGTTCGGCGGCTGCGGCAGTTTCGGTTTCTTCGCGGATGGTGTGCCACAAATCGAAATCTGTCGTATTGAGATGGTCTTTTTTCATGTTAGAGGCCGTCTGAAAATTAAGTAATGGCAGTATCTTACCGTTTATCCACATGACGGCAAAGCAGATTAACGCATAAATTTATAGCAGGTAATTCTAACCACGCTTGAAAAAATTTCAGACGGCCATATATGGGACAGCATTGAAAATCGCCAAATTTTAAGGACATGAATCATGACCGAACAAAACCAACCTGTTGAAGAAGAAACCGTTATCCCGGAAGCCGATACGGTGCAGCCGGAACCTCAGGAACCGCCGACTTACGAAGAATTGCAGGCGCGTATCGCCGAGCTGGAAGGACAGTTGAAAGACAGCGAGCTGCGCGGTCTGGCGAACGAGCAAAACCTGCGCCGCCGCCATCAGCAGGAAATCGCTGATACGCACAAGTTTGCCGGACAAAAATTCGCCGCCGAAATGTTGCCGGTCAAAGACTATCTCGAAATGGCGCTGCTTGACCAAAGCGGTAATTTCGACGCGCTGAAAATGGGTGTGCAAATGACGCTGAACGAATTGCAAAAAGCGTTCGACACCACGCACATCAAAGAAATCAACCCGCAGCCCGGCGACAAACTCGACCCGCACCAACATCAGGCGATGCAGACAGTCGTCAGCGAGCAAGAGCCGAACACCATCGTCAGCGTCATGAAAAAAGGCTACACCCTGTCCGACCGCGTACTGCGCCCCGCGATGGTTGTCGTGGCGAAAAAAGAAGCCTGAAGGCGCCGCTTGATGAAGTTTATCAAGCATAAAATTTTCAGACTACCCTTCCCCGCCCCTCAAGCCTCAATCCCGCTTTTGGAAAATCATTCCGATGATGCCCAATCGGAAAACAAAGACAAGGCCGTCTGAAAAATAAAATACCGACCTGTGGATAAATAGTTTAATCTGTTGAATTTTATATTTAAAAAATTTCAACAAAGCTCTTGAAAAAATATCGGGCAACCCTATTTACAGGTCAACGGAACAAAATGTTCCACACAATTATTAATTTAGAAAAATCTTTTTAGGAGCAACATCAATATGGCAAAAGTAATCGGTATCGACTTAGGTACAACCAACTCTTGTGTATCCATCTCTGAAAACGGTCAAACCAAAGTTATTGAAAACGCAGAAGGCGCACGCACTACGCCGTCTGTCGTCGCTTATCTGGACGGTGGCGAAGTCCTCGTCGGCGCACCGGCAAAACGCCAAGCCGTAACCAACGCTAAAAACACCATCTACGCTGTCAAACGTTTGATCGGTCATAAATTTGAAGACAAAGAAGTCCAACGCGACATCGAATCCATGCCTTTCGAAATTATTAAAGCCAACAACGGCGACGCATGGGTGAAAGCGCAAGGCAAAGAGCTGTCTCCGCCGCAAGTTTCCGCAGAAGTCCTGCGTAAAATGAAAGAAGCCGCCGAATCTTATTTGGGCGAAAAAGTAACCGAAGCCGTGATTACCGTTCCGGCCTACTTCAACGACAGCCAACGTCAAGCCACCAAAGACGCAGGCCGCATCGCCGGTTTGGACGTAAAACGCATCATTAACGAGCCGACCGCAGCCGCGTTGGCATTCGGTATGGACAAAGGCGACAACAAAGACCGCAAAGTAGCCGTATATGACTTGGGCGGCGGTACCTTCGATATTTCCATCATCGAAATCGCCAACCTCGACGGCGACAAACAATTCGAAGTATTGGCAACCAACGGCGACACTTTCTTGGGCGGCGAAGACTTCGACCAACGCCTTATCGACTACATCATCGCCGAGTTCAAAAAAGAACAAGGCATTGATTTGAAACAAGACGTGATGGCATTGCAACGTCTGAAAGAAGCTGCTGAAAAAGCCAAAATCGAATTGTCCAGCGGCCAGCAAACCGAAATCAACCTGCCGTACATCACTATGGACGCAACCGGCCCGAAACACTTGGCAATGAAAATCACCCGCGCCAAATTCGAGAGCCTGGTTGAAGACCTGATTGCCCGCTCTATCGAACCTTGCAAAATTGCATTGAAAGATGCCGGCTTGAGCACCAGCGACATCGACGACGTAATTTTGGTCGGCGGTCAGTCCCGTATGCCGAAAGTACAAGAAGCCGTTAGAGACTTCTTCGGCAAAGAACCGCGCAAAGACGTGAACCCTGACGAAGCCGTTGCCGTAGGCGCAGCGATTCAAGGCGAAGTGTTAAGCGGCGGCCGCAGCGATGTATTGCTGCTGGACGTAACGCCCCTGTCTTTGGGTATCGAAACCATGGGCGGCGTGATGACCAAGCTGATTCAGAAGAACACCACCATCCCGACTAAAGCGTCGCAAGTGTTCTCTACCGCCGAAGACAACCAAAGCGCAGTAACTATCCATGTGCTGCAAGGCGAACGCGAACGCGCCTCCGCCAACAAATCTTTGGGGCAGTTCAACTTGGGCGACATCGCACCCGCACCGCGCGGCATGCCGCAAATCGAAGTCACCTTCGACATTGACGCCAACGGTATCCTGCACGTTTCCGCCAAAGACAAAGGCACAGGCAAAGCCGCCAACATCACCATCCAAGGTTCTTCAGGCTTGAGCGAAGAAGAAATCGAACGCATGGTGAAAGATGCCGAAGCCAATGCTGAGGAAGATAAAAAACTGACTGAATTGGTCGCTTCCCGCAACCAAGCCGAAGCCCTGATTCACTCTGTGAAAAAATCTTTGGCCGACTACGGCGACAAACTCGACGCAGCCGAGAAAGAAAAAATCGAAGCCGCGTTGAAAGAAGCCGAAGAAGCTGTGAAAGGCGACGACAAAGCCGCCATCGATGCCAAAGCCGAAGCACTGGGTGCAGCCAGCCAAAAACTGGGCGAAATGGTTTACGCACAAGCACAAGCCGAAGCCCAAGCAGGCGAAAGCGCACAAGCCGAACCGTCTTCCGCCAAGAAAGACGACGACGTGGTAGATGCCGACTTTGAAGAAGTAAAAGACGACAAGAAATAATTGAGGTCGTCTGAAAAAAGCGCGAATCGTAAGGTTCGCGCTTTTTTACGGCTATTTGAAGGCGTATGCCGGCTGCTGCACGGAAAATTTCTTTACAATGAACAAGAGGCCGTCTGAAAAATCTTTCAGACGGCCTCTGTATCTGAAAAGCGTCAGCCCAGCGTTACCATTTCAATCTGCTCCATACTGCGGCCTAAGAAGCGCTCGCCGATGGTGCGGAAGCGCAGCGGGATGTCGCTGACGTAGAAACGGTAATCCGGTTCGGGATTGTCCGTATTAAGCAGTCCGGCTTGGGCCAGTGCTTTGGCGGCGGCCTCGGCGGTAGTGATGGCGGAATCGACCAATGTTACGTCGGGGGCTTCCTGACGGATGAGCGGTTTGAGCAGCGGGAAGTGGGTACAGCCGAGCACCAAGGTGTCGATGTTGTCCACCAGCAGCGGTTTCAGGTATTCGCGGGCGGTCAGGCGGGTTACTTCGTGGTCGAGCCAGCCTTCTTCTACCAGCGGGACGAGCAGGGCGGCGGCTTGGGTGCGTACCAATGTGTCGGGGTTGCGGCTGTGGATGGCGCGGGCGTAAGCGTTGCTGTTGACGGTGGTGTTGGTGGCGATGATGCCGATTCGGTTATTGCGCGTGGTGGACAGTGCGGCTTCGGCTCCCGCCGAAATAACGTCGAGCACGGGCATATTGCCTGCCTTTTGACGGATTTTCTGGCCTGCGACTGCGGCGATGGTGTTGCAGGCGATGATAAGCGCCTTGACGTCCTGTTCCAGCAGGAAGTCGACGATTTGCAAAGCGAAGGTTTCGATGGTGGCGCGGGATTTGGTGCCGTAAGGAACGCGGGCGGTATCGCCGAAATAAACGATGTTTTCCATCGGCAGGCGTTCCATCAGTGCGCGGACGTTGGTCAGCCCGCCGACGCCGGAATCAAATACCCCGATGGGGCGCTGTTTGCTGGTGCTCATATTGTATGCGGTGTGATGGGTTCGGGGGTATTGTACACGTTTTCAGACGGCCTTTTCATCCGTATCGGGCCGGCGGTTCTTCAGGCCGTCTGAAAATGGAATGCGGCAGGATTTTGCATACGCACGCGTTTTCCGTTTTCAGACGGCCTCTTGCGCGCGGTCTTAATCTAAATTTATCTTTTTGAAGGTTTGCAAACACGCGTCAATCCAGCATAATTACCACTTTATAATTCCGACAAGGCCGGTTTCATGGATTTTGGTGCACCCGTTTCCCGTTTTCTGCCCGACGAAGAAGCCACCCTGCAACTGGGGGCGGATTGGGCGGGAACGCTGGCGGCACCATTGACGGTTTATCTGCAAGGCAGCCTGGGGGCGGGCAAAACGACGTTTACCCGCGGCCTGTTACGCGGCTTGGGGTATGCGGGCGCAGTCAAAAGCCCGACTTATACTATAGTCGAATCCTATATTCTGCCGCAATTTGCACTGCATCATTTCGATTTGTACCGTTTCGCTTCGCCCGAAGAATGGGAAGATGCGGGTTTGGACGAGTTGTTCGCTTCCGACTGCGTCTGTTTAATCGAATGGCCGCAGCAGGGCGGCGGATTTACCCCGCCGGCGGATATTACCGTTTCACTCAACCACACCGACGGCGGCAGAGCCTGTACGCTGACCGCCCATACTGCCAACGGCCGAAAAAGTTTAGAAGCATGGTTAAACTGACCCGAAGACAAATCGTCCGCCAAGCGGCCGGTTTCCTATTTGTCCTGACCCCGATTTCCGCCGCGCTCGCCAAAGCATCTCCGCCGCCGCAATTTGCCGCTGTGCGTATCTGGCCGGCGCAGGCCTATACCCGTATCACCATCGAAGCGACCCGCGCCCTGAGTTACCAGCATTTCACGCTGGACAATCCCAGCCGTTTGGTGGTGGACATCGGCGGCGCCAGCATCAACAGCGTGTTGCAAGGCATTTCGAGCAAAGTCCAACCCTCCGACCCCTATATCCGCAGCGTGCGTGCCGGACAAAACACGCCGACCACCGTGCGCGTGGTCATCGATCTCAAGCAGAGCGTGAATGCGCAGGTGTTCACCCTGACGCCTGTCGGCGGATTCAAATATCGTCTGGTCATCGACCTTTACCCCCAGCATACCGCTAATTCGGACGACCCGATGATGGCGCTGCTTAACGGCAATGCGCCTCCGCCGCAAACTCCGCGTCCGTCGCAACAGCCGGAACGGGAACCTTATGTCCCGTCAGAAACGGCGCCCCGCCGCGGCAGCCGCCGTCCGATTGTGATGCTGGACCCCGGACACGGCGGTGAAGACCCCGGTGCAATCAGTGCGGGCGGTTTGCGCGAAAAACATGTGGTGTTGTCGATTGCGCGTGAAGCCAAAAGGCGCCTCGAATCGCTGGGTTACACGGTTTATATGACGCGCAACGAAGACGTGTTCATCCCGCTCAATGTGCGGGTTGCCAAGGCAAGGGCGCGCAGGGCGGATGTGTTCGTTTCCATCCACGCCGATTCGTTCACCAATCCGACCGCGCGCGGAACGGGGGTCTATATCCTGAATCCACGCGGTGCGTCGAGTGCCGCAGCGAAATTCCTCGCCCAGACGCAGAACAACGCCGATGCCGTCGGCGGCGTGCAGAGCAGCGGCAACCGTCATGTAGACAATGCCATTCTCGATATGACGCAGACCGCCACCATGAAAGACAGCCGCAGGCTCGGCCAATCGGTGTTAAGCCAGTTGGGGCAGCTCAACAAGCTGCACAAAGGGCGTGTGGACGAAGCCAATTTCGCCGTATTGAAAGCCCCCGACATTCCGTCTATTCTGGTCGAAACCGCATTCTTGTCCAATCCCGACGAAGAGCGGCTGCTGGCCAGCGCGTCGTTCCGCCAGCAATGCGCGCAGGCGATTACCACGGGCATTCAGCGTTATCTGAACACCGCAGCTTTGCACCGGTAAAAGGGTTATAGTTTACCGAGAGGCCGTCTGAAAATGTTTCAGACGGCCTCTGTCATCGATTGGGCGGGCATACGGACAAGAAAGCCGGCCCGCCGCCCCAAGCCCGTACAAAAAATGTATAATGACCGCCGTTAATTCCTATTTTCTGCCGTCAAACAAAAGCAGCCGCTACCCCTTCCGCTGTTTCACATCTTAATCAATGCCGCGCACAACGCCGCAGTTTCCGGCAGAAATATTTTCATCACAACCGCATTCTTAAAGAAAGAACAATCATGGCATTATCAATGGACGACCGCGACGGCAAAATCTGGTTCAACGGCGAGCTGGTCGAGTGGCGCAGTGCGACCACACATGTTCTGACGCACACCCTGCACTACGGCATGGGCGTCTTCGAAGGTGTGCGCGCCTATGAAACTCCGGACGGCCCGGCAATTTTCCGCCTACAAGACCACACCAAACGCTTGTTTAACTCGGCGAAAATCGTCGGTATGCAGCTGCCGTTTACTGAAGAACAGATTAATCGGGCGCATATTGATGTCGTTAAAGCCAATAATCTGGCTTCCTGCTATTTCCGTCCGATGGCTTATTACGGTTCCGGCAAACTGGGCGTCGCGCCGAAACAGGACGACGTCCAAGTCATCCTTGCCGCGTGGGCATGGGGCGCGTATCTGGGCGAAGAGGGCATGCGCAAAGGCATCCGCGTGCGCGTCAGCTCGTTTACCCGCCACCACCCCAACGTAACCATGATTAAAGCCAAAGCCAACGGCAACTACATGAATTCCATCATGGCCAATACCGAAGCCACCCGCGACGGCTACGACGAAGCCATCCTGCTGGACGCCCAAGGCTATGTGGCCGAAGGTTCGGGCGAAAACATCTTTACCGTGCGCGACGGCGTGTTGTACACCCCCGCCTTGGATGTGGCGCTGGACGGCATTACCCGCAGGAGCGTGATTGCCATCGCTTCGGAAATGGGTTTGAAAGTCGTTGAAAAACGCCTGACGCGCGATGAGCTGTATGTAGCCGACGAGGTGTTCTTCACCGGCACTGCCGCCGAGGTTACGCCGATTCGTGAAATCGACGGCCGCCAAATCGGCATCGGCGAGCGCGGCCCGATTACCGCCGAGATTCAGCAGCGTTACTTCGACATCGTACAGGGCAAAAATCCCAAATACCGCGACTGGCTGACTTACGTCAAATAAATACGCGCCGGAATTGTTAGGCAAACAGGCCGTCTGAAACGGGCTTCACAGCAGATAACCGCTGTCGGAATGCCGTTTCAGACGGCCTTATTCCATATTCCGTCCGTACATCCCGAAAGGATACACAGTATGCGGCTTATCCCTTAAAATAAGCAAAACAGTTAATCCGTTGCAAAGGAACGTGCCATGAACAACCAAAACAATCCCGTCATCATTACCCCGCGCGACCTGCCGCTGCATTGTTCCGGCCCCGAACACGCCGATTCGTGGAACGGGCATCCGCGTGTTTTCCTGCCGATTCAGTCGGATGGCGACATCGAGTGCCCGTATTGCGGTACGTATTACCACTTGGAAGGCAAAATTCATCCGCACCACTATTAATTCCCCGGAGCCATCATGAACAAACACGCCGCCGTCCTGCTGCCGCTTTTATTTCTTGCCGCCTGCGGTTCATACAAAGCCGTGCGCCCGTCCGTACAGACTCCGGTCGTGGCGGAATCACAAACTTACTCGGTCAATTACAAAGCGGCCAAGGGCCAGCGCATCACGGCCGTCTACATCAATGGCAGCAGCCCGATGACGGTTGAGCTGCGCCAAGGTAATACGGTCGAAAAACTCAAACAAGTCCGCTCTTGGGCGAAAGGGGTGGAATACAGTAATCTTTCCACCCGCTGGCATGTGCAGGAAGGCTTTGCCACGCTCAAGCGTAAAAACAAACAGACCGTATTTACCGAAATCATCGAATAAAGCGGCAGAATGTACCGAGGCCGTCTGAAACGGGATTTTAGATTTCTAAGCATCCCGTTTCAGACGGCCTCTCTTTAGTTTGCCGCGCCGCTATTCGGCCCAGTTCACCCAGCCCATCGCCCAAGTAAACAGAATCAGGCCGCCGAACACGATGCGGTAATAGGCAAACGGCACATAGTTTTTACTGGCCACGAATTTCAGCAAAGCCTTTACCGCCAACAGGCCGGCCAGAAATGCTGCGACAAACCCCGCCGCAATCAGGCCGATGTCCTGCATGGTAAAAAGCTTGTAGTGTTTCAGCACATCGTAACCCGTAGCGGCAATCATCATCGGCACCGCCAGAAAAAACGAAAATTCGGTGGCCGTTTTGCGCTCCAGCCCCCACAACATGCCGCCCATAATCGTGCTGCCCGAACGCGAAGTTCCCGGTACGAGGGCGCAGATTTGCGCACAACCGACCACAAACGCATCAATCGGCCGCATATCGTCCACATTCATCACCTTCGGTTTTTTCTTACTTTGGCGTTTTTCCACCCACAGGATAAAGAAGCCGCCCAGCACCAGCATCGCCGCCACGGTAATCGGGTTGAACAGGTACAATTTAATCTGTTTGCTGAACAACAGCCCGACTACCGCCGCCGGTACGAATGCCACCGCCAGATTCAGCACGAAACGGTTTGCCTTGCGGTCGCGTCCCAAGCCGGAAATAATATCGGCGAAACGTTGGCGGTATTCGAAAATCACCGCCAGCACGGCACCGAGTTGGATAGCGATTTCAAACACTTTGCCGTTGCTGTGGAAATTCAGCAGGTCGCCCAATACAATCAGATGGCCCGTGCTCGAAATCGGCAGAAATTCGGTCAGACCTTCTACGATGCCCAGAATCAGGGCTTTCAACAATAACAAAATATCCATAATTTCTTTCAGACGGCCTATCGGCCTTGTTGGGGGAGGGAGAATATAGTGAAGGGTGCAGGGCAGATCGTTTATCCGCCATCAGCGATAAAGGCAGCCGAAAGGCTGCCTCAAGCTATCCGATAATATCAATGGTTGGCGGAGCGGGCGAAAGAAGCCCCTTTGCTTTTCGGTGCGGATTTGCCGTCCTCGGCACGGGTTTTGCCCTCACCGCGTACTTTTTCCACCAACTCATCAATGGTTTTCATACCTGCGTTCCAGTCATTGCCGAATTTCACCTGATATTTGCCGCCGACGATAACGGTCGGCGTACTGCCGATGCGGTAGGCGACGGTCAATTCTTCCATTTTTTTCGCCCGATTCAGGCTGGCAGGTGAATCGTAGGCCGCAATCAGTTTCTTGCCGTCAAAACTTTTCTGCGCCTGCGCCCATTGCTTGAATGTGGCAGAATCGGCCAGATTGATTTTCTGCTCGTACACCGCTTGGAATATGGCGGAATTGGCTTGGAGTTTCAAACTGGAATCGTCCACCGCCGCGGCTACGCGGGCCAAGCCCAGCATTTCCGGCTGCCACACCACATGCTCCGTGCGCAGGTAGGTGTCTTTTGCAAAGGTTTTGCTGTGATTGAGCAGAACGGGATCCAAGTGGTAGCAGTGAACACAGAAATAACCGAAAAATTCCAACACTTCGATTTTATCCGCCTGCTGCTGAGGAATCGGTTTAGGCAGAACCGTATAATCCTTTCCTTCCACTGCGGCCTGTGCGGAGACGGGCAGCAGGGCGGAAAGGGCGATACCGGCCAATGCGGTTTTCAATTTCATCGGAAATCCTTATTTCACCGAACGGGCAAAGCTGTTTACGCCGTGTTTTTGCAGAGTCTGCTGAACATTTTTGGCATCATCCTGAGCCATCGCAGCACTTTGCACGCGGTAAACATCTTTACCGTTGGCAGTGCTTTCCACCACGCTGGAAGAGATGCCCATCATCGCCAACTTGGCACGCTGGGTTTCCGCACTCTTGCGGTCGACATACGAACCCATTTGCAATACGACTTTACGGCCGCCGGAAGACGCCTTGGCCGAATTGTCGCCGGAAACAGCTTTCTTCGCTTCTTCTTTCGCTTGTGCCGCCTTATGTTCGGCGCGTGCTTTTTCGATGCTGCCGCTGTTCAGAATCTGCTCGGGTGTAGGCTTGCTTTCTTTTTGGCCGCCGTCTTTTTTAGCTGCGGCCTTATGTTCGGCTGCTTTTTTCTCCGCGGCTTTTTTCTCGGCCAGCTTGCGTTCGATACGGGCTTTCTGTTTGTCGGTCAGTCCGGCCGTTTTCTTCTCTGTTTCGGTTTTCGGTTCGACCGTTTTGCCGGTTTCCGGTTTGGCCGACGAAGCTTCTTGTGCAACGGCTTCCGAACCTGCTGCCTCCCCGGCCTGATGCTGCGGTTTGGCCTCGGTTTTCGGTTCTGCAACGACCGGTTTGGATGTTTCACCGCCGACTTCGGGCACGGTTTCCGGCTCGGCCTGTTTGGTTACGGCTTGCGGCGGGGTTTCTTTGTCTGTTTCCGGTTTGCTTTCGCCGCCGGCTACGCCGCCTTGATCCGGTACGGTCTCAGGCTCTTCCTCCTGCTGGGGTTTCGTCCGGTTGCCCTTAGGTTGCAGAACTTCGGTTTCCGAAACCTCTTTGGCCGGTTTTACTTCCTTGAATCCGCCGCGGTTTTCCTTGTTGAGGAAAAACAGGATGCCAATGATGACCGCCGTTGCCAGCAGTAAACCAGAGAAAAAGCCCGAAAGGCCTTTACCGTGTTGCGTTTGCTTTTTCATAACATACCTTATTGTGGTTCAGACGGCCTTTTGTACGGCAAATACCGCACCAACCGCCGCCTGCAATTCAGATGAATCATTTTATCAACAAGTCCGATTTTGGGCAAAACCCCACAGTCTGTTTACATTCTTTTTACGCTACCTTAAGGCTGTCTGAAATGTTTTTCAGACGGCCTTTAAAATAATGCTGAACCGTCTGTAAATCTTTTCTCTTTCCGCCTCAAACGCTTTCGGTGCGAATCCTTGTTCAGCCGTTCCACTTTTTCAGCAGTGCTTCGTATATGAATGGCCGTGTGTGACGGTCTCGACCTTCGGCAAGATGCCGTCGTTCCCGACGGTGAAAATCAGACTCGCAAGTACGCCGTTTCCGTGGTTTCGGAGGATAAAGCCCCCGTGATGCAGCCGCATGATTTCCGATACGAAATTCAAACCCAGCCCGCTGCTGCGCGCGCCGTCGGCGCGTGGAAGCGAATAGAAGCGCTGCGGAATTTTGTCTAGGGCAAATTCGGGGACGGGTTCGCCTCGGTTGTAAACGCATAATTCAATCTGTTTGCTGTTTTCGGCGAGGCTGATTTTGATTTCGCTGTGTCCGGCGGCGAAGTCTATGGCGTTGTACAGCAGATTGTCGACAGCTTGGCGGATGAGCAGGGGATCGCCCTGTACGGGGTGTTTTTGACGGCAATCCAATGTGATTTGCAGATTTTTGGCATGGAGCGCGGCGCGGCATTCGTCGGCGGCCTTGGCGGATAATACGGCTAAATCGACTGTTTGTACCGTTTGCAGGCTGTCGCGGTTTTCCAGCCGCGCCAGTTCCAGCAGACGGGCAATCAGTTGCTTTTGTTTTTGCGTGTTGCGGACAATGCGGGCAACCAGTTGTTGCTGCTCCGACGAAAGCCCGCCGTCTTGCAGCAGTTCCAGCGCGGCTTGTTGCGCGGTGAGCGGCGTTTTGAGTTCGTGAGTCAGCCCTAAGACGTAATTTTCGATGAGCTGCCGGTGGTCGAGTTCCTCGCGCAGGTGGGCGACGGCGTCTACCAAACGGTATAAATAACTGTCGCCGAACTGCGGTTTGACCGCGGTACGGTTGGCCGCCATCGCTTCGGCATAGCGGCGGATGCGGTTGATACTGCGCGCCAGCCACCAGGCGAGCGTACCGAGCACGAGCAGGCTGGCAGTGAGCAGGGGTAAGACATGCTGCTTGGCATAGACCAGCGACCAGGAGGTGAGCAGGAGCAGGATGCCGAGCAAAACGAAGAAAAGGCGGATGCTGAGGTGTTTGAAATATTTAAGCATGGGTTGGCTGAATGGATATGGTTGCGCGGCCTGATATTGAGCTGGGCGGTGTTTCAATTTCGTTGCGGTTTCGCTTTCAGGTAGCCTGAAAAGTGTGTGTGATTAAGTCGGGCTGGTTTTCGCGCTTGGAGGCCGTCTGAAAAGGAGGTTAGCGATAACTGATGACTATCATTGAGCTTGCCGGATTTTCAGGTAGCCTCTTTATCATACATTTCCCGCAACACCTCCGTCAGCCAGTCGAACACCTTTAATACGCGCCCGGAAGTTACTGTGCGTTGCGGGCGGTAGATATAGAGTTGCCACGGGCGGCGCGGGATGTCGGGGAAGAGTTCCACCAGTTCGCCGTTTTGCAGGTGGATTCGGCACAGATGTTCCGGGATATAGGCGGCAACGCTGCCTGCCAGTGCGGCGGCGAGTTCGTTGGCAGGGTCGTCTGTGATGAAACGGATGTTTTTTGGAAAAACGTGCATTTCTGCGTTGAGCGGCCAGCCCCACGGGCGGTTGGTGTTGGCGTTAATGAGCGACGATGCGGGGAAACGGCCGGTTAATTCGTCTAGGCTTTGCGGCGTGCCGTAGCGGGCGAGATAGGCGGGGGAGGCGACGATTTTGTCGGTGGTGTCGCAGATTTTGCGGACAATCATCAAATCTTCCGCCTGTGTGCCGATGCGGATGCCGATGTCGAGTTGGTTTTCCACCGCGTTAAGTTTGGCGTCGTTGCTGCGCCAATCGATATAAAGTTCGGGATAGTCGGCGCATTTTTCCAGCAGGCGGGCGAGTATGCGGTTGTTATCGCTCCACTGCGGTACGGTAATGCGGACGATGCCGCGTATCTCGTCTTTTTCTTTGGCGGCAGAAAACAGGTTTTCGCTGTCGGCAAGGAGCTGCTGGGCGCGCGGCAGGAAGGCTGCGCCAAACTCGGTCAGGTGGATATTGCGTGTGTTGCGGGTAAAAAGCTGTTCGCCGAGGTGTTGTTCCAATTCGGCAATCACACGCGTTACCACCTGCGGCGAAACGGACAGGCGCAGCGCGGTCTCGCGGAATTGCAGGGTCTCGGCGGCGGAGCAGAAGTGTTTTAGGGCGTTGAGTTTGTCCATTTTGGATTTTGCAGAATCTCAAATCTTAAGTTTTCTTAAATAATCTACCAATATGTGGACTTTTGTAGAAGGATTTGATTCCTCCTCACTTTCAGCAGCCTTCAACGATTTTGCGGCATTGCTTAACGCTATTTCTAGCTTATCATGTAAAATTTCATATAGATTTTCTGTGTTTTTTTCATACTCATTGCCAAATACCTTTTTCCATTCAGCGTTCAAAGTAGCAACACAGTTATCCCCCGAACTTCTTGTACCACTTCGTGTTATTGGAGCCCGAGAATATTTGAAATGGCACAAATACCAATATTCGAAACTGGGATAAGAAATAATAAGTTCCAGATTCTTATCTTTAATCATGTTCACAGCATTAGAGAAATTCTTATGTTCATCCCTATCTACTACACAATAAACCTTATTAAAAGGCAGATATTCCTTTTGATCCTCTACTTCCTTTAGGGCAGTTTTTATTACTGAAACTGGGTCTGACCCCGTTCCTGAAATAATCTTAATGTTTACTGATGATAACTTTTCAAACTTAATCAGGCTGCGAAAATAAAACTTTTCTGTCTTTTCTCCTTCGCAAACAATTAAAACCAAGTCATAGGCTTCCTTTTTTGGTTCTTCACGCTCCAAACTACGGTTTTTACGTCTTGACATGATTACTCACTCTCCCAAAAATCCTTGGGAAATTCAAAATTACTAATCATAGGTTTTGCACCATAACGACCATGAAGGTAATATTCTTCAATATCTTCGCGGTTAATATGGGGCTTAAAGTCGGTTAATGGATATAAATGAGTTCCTCTATCCTCCTCTTTTTCACAAAACCAAATTTGATCACGACGCAGCAAATCTTTTCTTAATACAGAAGTTTCATGCGTTGTAAAAATTAACTGAGCATTTTTCTTATTGAGTGGAGAGTTGAATAACTTAACCAAGAAACGTACTAAATCAGGATGTAGACTTTTATTTAATTCATCAATTATTAAAACATTTCCATTATGTAAAACAGCTAAAATCAGTCCGGCAAATTCAAATAATTTTTGAGTCCCGTCTGATTCTTCATGTAAAGGAATTTCTGGTGGATTGTCAGTACCATCAAAATATACAAAGAATGTTTCGGTTTTGGCAACAATTGCCTCTTCTATTTCTTTAAGAATTTTATCTTTTACAATCTCAGGGAGTTCCTTTGGAAAATCTTCATGTCGAATTTTAGGTTTTCTAAAAGTAATATCATCAACTTCAATACCTGCAGATTTAAGCAGAGAAATTAAAATAGTTTTTTCTTTATCTGAATTTTTGCATAATGATTTAGATAGTTCATTGCTAATTCTATCAGTACGAACTATTAATATTTCTTCTGAAAGTGATTCATAAATCGGTTTTAATTGTTCACTATTCAAATGAACTGCGCTAGAAAAAAACAACTGGTCCGGACGGGTTTGATTTTTCCAGCTTTCTCTTTCTCCTTTGAAGTAGGTGGACATTTTCCAATCGTAGTCAGATTTTTCTTGCTTGTATTCACGATGAAACCAGTTCTGCTCTTTTCCTTTGGGGTAAACGCTCAACCATTCTTCATAAACCATATTTTTATCGGCAACGAATCCGTAATCTACCCGAGTTTCTTGCAAACTACCTTCTTCATTTGTCAGTGGAACAATAATAGAAATATCATAAAGTGTCGGTTCATTACGGGAAAGCGCATCAAATAAAAAACTTTCCGTTTCAATGGGTCTATTTATCTTTTTACTAAACGAATTTTGAATAATATGAAGCATAGATCCCAATGCCTTAATAACATTGGATTTACCAGAAGCATTAGCACCATAAATGACCGCAGATTTTAATAATTCTGGGGTTGCCGCAGCGGTAGTCTGGAAAAAATTGTCAGGCATTTCATTTCCTGAGCTGCGTACTAAGGACAGGGTTTGCTCCTTTTTAAGGGAGCGAAAATTTTCTGAGATAAATTGAATTAACATGGGCTAAACCTCAAGACAAAGCTATTTTCAGTAAATTTTACCTAAAATTTGGATAATTCTATCACACTAAAACAATTAGAACTAAATTTTTAGGTAAGACATTATTTTTCTGAAGACAACAACGTCACCTGAACCGACTTCAGACGACCTTTCATCTGATTGTTCCATATTCTAGAATTAATAATTCAGATTTTATTCATTGTTTGCCAAACAGTCCATCCCTATAATGCACTCATTTCGATAAGCAAATCGCGGAACAACCCCATGAAAAATCAAGCTAAAAAATCATTCCTGAAAACTGCTGCCGCAGCCGCCGTTGCATTGACTTTATCCGCCCCTGCGCTGGCAGACGTGTCCATTACCCCGATGAAAGGAGTTCAAACCATGCAGCTTACCCAAGAATGGGACAAAATTTTCCCTCAGTCCAATAAAGTGGAACACCACAAAGTAACATTTAAAAACCGCTACGGCATCACCTTGGTTGGCGATTTGTATGTGCCGAAAAACATCCGTTCAGGCCAGAAACTGCCCGCAATTGCAGTGGCCGGCGCGTTCGGTGCGGTGAAGGAGCAATCCAGCGGTCTATATGCCCAAGCGATGGCAGAACGCGGTTTTGTAACCTTGGCATTTGACCCGTCCTACCTCGGTGAATCCGGCGGTGAACCGCGTAATATGGCGTCGCCCGACATCAACACTGAAGACTTTTCCGCCGCCGTTGATTTTCTTGGCCTGCAAAACTTCGTGAACCGCGAACAAATAGGCATCTTGGGCATTTGCGGCTGGGGCGGCATGGCGTTGAACGCCGCTGTGGGCGATACCCGCATCAAAGCCGTCGCCACCAGCACCATGTACGACATGACCCGCGTGATGGCCAACGGCTACGAAATCAACATGAAGCAGAACGCCCAAGGCGGCTACGACCGCGCCCCCGCGCAAACTGCCGAAGCGCGTTACCAAGCCAAACAGGGCATGAACACCCAACGCTGGGCAGACGCGGAAAGCGGCACGCCGTCGCAAGGCAGCCCCGACAACCACCTGCCTTCGCAAGACAAATTGACCGCCGACACCCCGCAGTTTGTACGCGAATATTCGGGCTTCTACAAAACCCAACGCGGCTACCACCCACGCTCCGTCAATTCCAACGGCGCATGGTCGCAAACCACCCCGCTGGCGTTCATCAACATGCCGATTCTGCAACGCGCAGGCGAGTTGAAAGCCCCCGCCTTAATCGTTCACGGCGAAAAAGCACACTCACGCTATTTCAGCGAAGACGCATTCAAATCTCTGGGCAGCCAAAACAAAGAGCTGTACATCGTGCCGGGTGCGAACCACACGGATTTGTATGACAACACCCGAGGCAAGATTCCGTTTGATAAGTTTGAGCAATTCTTTAAAGCAAATCTGCATTAAGGTCGTCTGAAGAGGGCTACCTGAAAATGTAGGGAATCCTGTAAATTGACAGCCTGCACTTTTTTGTAACGAGTGCCGGCTGCTTTTTATTTTTCAGACGGCCTTTTCAGATTTCGAGGTCGTCTGAAAAAGCAAATGCAGCGGCTGGTTCAAACAGGTTTGCGGAAGGTAATGCAGTAAAAGCGGTTGCTCCACAGCAGCCGCGTTTTCTTTTCCTGTACGGTTTCGGGGATGCAGTTTTCGATTTGTGTCAGGTCGAAATCGGTGTCTTGGAAGTAGCTCCGCGTGAATAGGCTTTTTTTGTATTGTCTCTGGATAAAGTCGGTAGTTTCGTCTGCGATCATGATTTTGGTGCCGGGTTTGGCGACGCGCAGCATTTCGTTGATGGCTTTTTGTTTGTCGCTGAAAAAATTAATGCCGCCCACATGGAATACGACGTCGAACATATTGTCGGCAAAGGGTAAATCTTCGGCGTTGCAGTGTACCAAGTCCAAGCCCGCCGCTTTTTTCCGCCATACGTCGCGGCAGCGTGCCAACATGCCGAGCGACAGGTCTGCGCCGGTCAAATCCAGCTTGGCGGGGTCGATGTCGGCGGGCAGGTGGTTCAAATCGGTACCTGTGCCGATGGAGACGTAGAGCGCGGTGCAATCCTGCCGCCATTCCAGTTCGCCCATCAGGCTGCGCCGCATTTCGTTGATGCTGTTGCCGTATTTGAGGCGGGCTATCCAGCGTTCGCCGAAGTCGTACCAACGGGCGAGGCGGTTGTACATGTTCATGTATTTGGCGTTGTCGCCCGTTACGTTGTCGGAATCGAGGCACAACAAGATGCCGTTTTGTTCGGGCGGAAGCGAGTTTTGTAAGGCGGGTTTGAGCTTTTGGATGAGCTTGGCGGAAGACATGGTGTTACTCCTGTGGATAGTTGCAACAGCTTGAAAGGCCGTCTGAAAACCGTGCTTCAGGTTTCGTTAAAACTATACCCCAGCCCGTGATGGGTGCGGATGTATTCGTCGGTGATGCCGGCTTCGCGCAGTTTGTGGCGCAGGGCGCGGATGTGGGTGTTGATGGTGTGCGGGTCGGAGGGGCGGTTGCCGCCGAACATGGCGGTGAGCAGTTCTTCGCGGCTGAACACGCGGCCGGGGCGGTGCAGCAGGGTGCGCAGCAGGCGGTATTCGCCCTGCGTGAGCGGCAGTTCGCGCCCTTGGTGGCGGATGCAGCAGGCGGGCGCGTCGTCGTGCCAGATGGGGGCGGCTTCGGCGGCTGGCTGTGTTTGTGTGCGCCGCAGCACGGCTTTTACGCGGGCGACGAGTTCGCGCGGGCTGAAGGGTTTGCCGATGTAGTCGTCTGCGCCGAGTTCGAGGCCGAGGATGCGGTCGGTTTCTTCGTCTTGGGCGGTGAGCATGATGACGGGCTGGGGATGTTGCGGGCGCAGGGTTTTGAGCAGTTCGAAGCCGTCGGTGTCGGGCAGGCCGACGTCGAGCAGGAGCAGGTCGAAGTGTTCGCGCGCGAGCAGTTGCCGTGCCTGCTCTGCGGTGGGGGCGATGCGTGCGGTGAAATGGGCGCGGGCGAGGGAGAGTTCGACCAGTTCGGCGATTTCGCGCTCGTCTTCGATGATGAGGATATGCGGGTTCATGGGATAGGGAATTAACAAGCCGTCAATACAAGGCGGCAAGCCGTAGCGAAAATAAAGTCCATCCGCTCATTGTACGCAAGAGTGGCAGGCTGCACATCATTTTCAGGCTGCAATCTTCATAAAATCTTCACAACTGCCCCACAGGAAATTGACGGCGTTTCGGCATACTGGACGCTGTCGGCAAACGGAAGTCCGTTGCCCAAAACCTTTCTATGGAGCAGAAAATGACGAAAAAATTATGGAGCGTAATCGGCCTGTGTATCGCCTTTGCCGTGGTATTGCTGTGGATTTACGGACTGGCCGAACAGCGGAGCGAATACCAGTCCAGCATACTGCTGGGGGCGGAGGGCTACCACATGGTCGTCCGCAGCGTGAAATACGGCATGGTGCTGGTGGTGTTGGTGTTTTCTTCGTTCTTTTTAAGCGAAATCCTGCAGGAATGGCGTATCCATCCGGTGCAGTATCTGCTGGTAGGCGCGGCGTTGTCGATTTTCTACCTGCTGTTGCTCTCGCTGGCGGAACATATCGGCTTTACTGCCGCTTATGCCATCGGTGCGGCGGCGTGTATCGGCTTGCTGTTTTGGTATCTGCGCTTCGTGCTGGCCACCACGCGCGGGGTGCATATGATGACGGCGCTGCTCGTTGCGGCCTACGGTACGATGTTTGTGCTGATAAAAATGCAGCAATACAACCTGCTGGCCGGCTCTTGTCTGCTGTTTGCAGCGCTGTTCGCGGTGATGTATTACACACGGGAGATTGATTGGTATGCGCTGAGGGAAACGGACGGAGGCACGAAGGCGATTGAAGAGCAGCCAGCCGCACCGCGCCGCCGCATTGTTCGCCGTTGAGCGCTGCTTGATTGGGACGGCGGCTTTTCAGGCCGTCTGAAACATTTTGCCAATATGCAACCGAGGGTTATCCGTAAATCTGTTCTCTCGTTTTTATCAGGGCTGTTAATGCCGAATGGCTGTCGACGAGGTCCGGCAAGTGGGACTGCGTAAACAATTCGTCCACTTCCGCCATCAGCCGTTCCGCTTTTTCCAGCAGTTCTTCGTAGGAGGATTCGCCGCGTTTGATGGCGAGCAGTTCGTCGCGGTTGGGGCGGCGCGGGCGGATTTCGCCGTGGCGGGCGATGTCGCGGGCGGTTTCGAGCAGGCGGAAGGTGTGCATCATGTTTTTGGCGTCGTAGCCCTGTCCGTGTGCCTGTGTGCCTTGGTAGCGCGTTTCGTTGCGTTCCGCCAGCCATTGCTGATAGGAGGCGTATTCGCGGCAGTAGCTGCTGTATCCGTCTTGGTTGAAGGAAAGGTAGGCGAGCGGGGTTTCACCTTCGGGAACGGAGCTGAGGGAGAGGTTGGTGGCTTCGGGTTTGAGCGCGACGCCGTGGTAGCCGCGCGTGCCGTCGGGGTCGTAAAACAGGGCGTAGAGTTCGCGGGCGTGGGCGATTTTGACCAAACCGACGCGCCGCTGCTCCATTCCGCGTTGCGAAAGCCAGTGCCGCAGCGGCACGGTTTGCGCGCCTTCTACGATGTGGCAGAAATCGAGCACGCTTTTCTTTTCAGACGACATCGGATTGCTGATTTTCTTGTTCAGCCCGCGTGCTTTTTTGATTTGTCCGTAGGCGTATCCGGCGAAACTCTGGCGGCAGGCTTTGGACACAAACCATTCGGTTTTGAACGCGTCCATCAGCGGCGAACGGTAGCGCACACAGTCAGGCGGAGAGGCGAGCAGCTCCAGCGTGTTCGGGTTGCTTTGCAGCAAAAGCTCGATAAACCGCCCCAGCTCGTAATAAACGATATCGTTGGTTTCGTTGCTGATTTGCGGGATGTATTCCATGCCGTAAAACATGGATTTGGGCAGGTAAAACACGCCTTTGATGTCGGTATCGGATTCGGGCGTCGCCAAACCGTAGGCGCGGCTGCCGGAAACGGCTTCGAGCAGAAGCAGGTTTTGTGTGTGCAAATCTTCGATGGTGAGCATTTTCAGACGACCTTAAGGATAAACCGCCGCCAAAGTTTCGCAGAACAATTCATTCAGCGGTCCGCTGTCGGCAGTTTGGGCGGCAGGGGCGGATAATTCGGAAACTTCGTTATATAAATCAATGGGCAATCGTTGCAATTCGGGCGACAGTGTATGCAGGTAACTTTCGTCCTGTTCCGCCTTGGTGGCCACTAAATCGGCGATTTGGGCGGCGCAGTCCGTTTGCCATTCGCTCATCAGCTCGGCCAACGTCATCGGCGGGATGCCGCCTTGTTTGACTGCCCACCGTGCCGCGAGCAGCGGACGCAGGACGTAAAACCATTTTTTCAGTTTGACGGGGTGCGCCAAATCCATGTTTCTTAAAGCGTTGCCTGCGATGCCGCGATAATGGTGCAGCAGAGCGGCGGCTTGGACGTATTGCGGTGCAAGCGCGTTCAGACGGCCTGTGAAATCATCGTCCTGCGTATAAACCATCGGCGAACGCAGCCATTCGAGCAGCGTGGCATTGCTTTTCCGCAGCAAACGCAACGCTTTGCGGATGTCCCAGTCGCCGACGTCAAACCATTGGTTTTCGATAAATTCAAAGGTGTCTTTCGCTTCGTCGATTTGCAGATAATATGGCTGCGGGCGGATATAAATGGCGCGCACGTCGTAATCGCTGTCGGGCGAGGCAAAGCCCCATGCGCGGCTGCCGCTCTCTACCGCCAGCAGGAAATGCAGCGGCTCGGTATGGGCGATGTGGGTGAGTTTTTCTTGAATGGCTTGTTTCATGATTCTTCCTTAAAGAAAGCCGTCTGAAAACCTTAAATCAAAGTTTTCAGACGGCCTTTGTGCAGGCTGCTTTTTATTTTTCAGGCAGCCTGAAACGCCCTATTTCCACGCGTTCAACCGTGCATGCAACTCCTGCACACTGTACACATTGGTTGAATTCAGGTTCTTCACACCTTCGCTCATGGCTTCGCCGCCGGCCACGGTGGTGTATTGCGGCACGCGCTGGGTGAGGGAGGTGCGGCGGATGCTGTGGCTGTCGGCGATGGATTGTGCCGAGCTGCTGACGGTATTGACCACCAGCGCGATTTCGCCGTTTTTAATCGCGTCCACGATGTGCGGGCGGCCTTCCTGCACTTTATTCACCGCTTGCACGATGATGCCGTGCTCTTTCAGATATTCGGCGGTGCCGCGTGTGGCGCAGACGCCGTAGCCGAGGGCTTGGAAGTTTTGTGCGGTTTTCACGATAAGCGGCTTGTCTTCCTCTCGCACGGAAAGGAAGATTTTGCCGGTGGCGGGCATGCGTTCGCCTGCGCCGAGCTGGGCTTTGAGGTAGGCTTCGCCGAAGGTTTCGCCCACGCCCATCACTTCGCCGGTGGAGCGCATTTCTGGGCCGAGGATGGTGTCCACGCCGGGGAATTTGATGAAGGGGAACACGGCTTCTTTAACGGCATAGAAATCGGGGACGACTTCTTTTTCCACGCCTTGCTCTTGCAGGGAAATGCCTGCCATGCAGCGTGCGCCGACTTTGGCGAGCGGCACGCCGGTGGCTTTGGAGACGAAGGGGACGGTACGGCTGGCGCGCGGGTTCACTTCCAACACGAACACCACGCCGTCCTGCACGGCAAACTGCACGTTCATCAGGCCGACCACGCCCAGCGCGTACGCCATGGCTTTGGTTTGGCGGCGGATTTCGTCTTGGATTTCTTCGCTGAGCGAGTAAGGCGGCAGCGAACAGCCGGAGTCGCCGGAGTGGATGCCTGCCTGTTCGACGTGCTGCATGATGCCGCCGATAACCACGTCTTTGCCGTCTGAAACGCAGTCCACATCGACTTCAATCGCGTTGTTTAGGAAGAAATCGAGCAACACGGGGCTGTCTTCGGATACTTGCACGGCTTCGCGCATGTATTTTTGCAGCTCTTCGGCGGAGTGGACGACCTGCATGGCGCGGCCGCCGAGGACGTAAGACGGGCGCACGACCAGCGGATAGCCGATTTCTTCGGCTTTGACGAGTGCTTCTTCTTCGTTGTGGGCGATGCGGTTGGGCGGTTGGCGCAGGCCTAAGTCGTTCAACACTTTTTGGAAGCGTTCGCGGTCTTCGGCGGCGTCGATGCTGTCGGCAGATGTACCGATGATGTTCACGCCGTTTTCAACCAGCGCGTTGGCGAGTTTGAGCGGGGTTTGGCCGCCGTAATGCACAATCACGCCCCACGGGTTTTCGGTGCGGACGATTTCCAACACGTCTTCCAGCGTCAGCGGCTCGAAATACAGACGGTCGCTGGTGTCGAAGTCGGTGGATACGGTTTCAGGGTTGCAGTTGACCATGATGGTTTCAAAACCGGATTCGCGCAGGGCGAGCGCGGCGTGAACGCAGCAGTAGTCAAACTCGATGCCCTGACCGATGCGGTTTGGGCCGCCGCCGAGAATCATCACTTTTTTACGGTCGGAAGGACGCGCTTCGCATTCTTCTTCGTAAGTGGAATAGAGGTAGGCGGTTTCGGTGGCAAACTCGGCGGCGCAGGTATCGACGCGTTTGTAGACGGGATGCAGGTTCAGCGCGTAGCGGTGTTCGCGCACTTCTTTTTCTTTTACGCCCAAAAGCTGCGCGATGCGTTTGTCGGAGAAGCCTTTGCGTTTCAGACGACGTAAGGCGGCAAAATCCAAATCTTGCAGGCAGCCTGCACTTACCTGCTGCTCTTCTTTCACCAAGTCTTCGATTTGCGCCAAGAACCAAGGATCGATGGCGCAGATTTCGTGGATTTCTTCCAGCGTGAAGCCTGTGCGGAATGCGTCTGCCACAAACAGCATACGCTCAGGGCCGGGGTTGGCCAGTTCGCGGCGGATTTCCGCTTTGTCGGAGCTTCTCGGATTGAAGCCGCACAAGCCTGTTTCCAAGCCGCGCAGGGCTTTTTGGAAACTTTCCTGAATGGTGCGGCCCATCGCCATCACTTCGCCCACAGATTTCATCTGCGTGGTCAGGCGGTCGTCTGCAGCGGGGAATTTTTCAAACGCAAAACGCGGGATTTTGGTTACCACATAGTCGATGGAAGGCTCAAACGACGCGGGCGTACGACCGCCGGTGATGTCGTTGCGCAATTCGTCCAGCGTAAAGCCGACCGCCAGTTTTGCCGCCACCTTCGCAATCGGGAAGCCCGTCGCCTTGGAAGCCAGCGCAGACGAACGGCTCACGCGCGGGTTCATCTCAATCACAATCATCTCGCCGTTTTCAGGGTTCACCGCAAACTGCACGTTCGAGCCGCCCGTATCCACGCCTATTTCGCGCAATACCGCCAACGAAGCGTTACGCATGATTTGGTATTCTTTGTCCGTCAGCGTTTGCGCCGGCGCAACCGTAATCGAGTCGCCCGTATGCACGCCCATCGGGTCGAAGTTTTCAATCGAACAAATGATGATGCAGTTGTCGTTCTTATCGCGCACCACCTCCATCTCGTACTCTTTCCAGCCGAGGACGGACTGCTCAATCAGCAGCTCATGCGTGGGCGACGCGTCAAAACCGCGTTCGCAAATCGCCAAAAACTCGTCTTTATTGTAGGCAATGCCGCCGCCCGAACCGCCCATCGTGAAAGACGGACGAATCAGCGTCGGGAAGCCGACCTGTTCTTGCGCTGCCAAGGCTTCGTTCATCGTGTGGCAGACAAAGGATTTCGGGCAGGAAAGGCCGATTTTCTCCATCGCCTCCTTAAAGCGGCCGCGGTCTTCCGCCTTGTCAATCGCGTCTTCCGTCGCGCCTATCAGCTCGACATTGTATTTCGCCAGCACGCCGTTGCGCGCCAAATCCAGCGCACAGTTCAGCGCGGTCTGGCCGCCCATTGTGGGCAGAATCGCATCGGGCCGCTCCTTGGCGATAATCTTCTCCACCGTCTGCCACATAATCGGCTCGATGTAGGTAACATCCGCCATTTCAGGGTCGGTCATAATTGTGGCGGGGTTGGAATTCACCAGAATGACTTTGTAGCCTTCTTCACGCAAAGCCTTGCAGGCCTGTGCGCCCGAATAGTCAAATTCGCAAGCCTGACCGATAACGATAGGGCCGGCGCCGATGATAAGGATGGATTTTAGGTCGGTACGTTTGGACATGGGTGGGTCTTTCTATTGATTAATCTGTTTTTCATTGTGGTTTGAAGGTTTTGGTAAGAATTTAAATAATATCTTAGCCCAAAGGCCTTCTGAGCCAAACAAGATGTGGTAATACTCATTTGTAACTAATCCGAAAATTCCACCAACTATTAGTAGAATTTTATTTGTAGTTGTATTTATCAAAGAATTTTGAATGTTAAATTGATACGTGCAACCAAAAAAAATCTAAAGCTAAATTAATCCACGAACCTTTGAAGTAAATGAGTGTAATAAAACATAGCAAAATAATTGCAATAACTATAATAAAATTTAAAAAGCATTCTAAAATTGACTGAGAGTCTTTAATAATGCTAATTCCGCTTTTCTTAATTAAGGTTATTAGAAGGAAAATAAACGAACCTGCACAACCAATACTAAATGAATTTATTGCACCCATTATTAGACTGGAATGCGGGTTAAATTCTCTTGTTATATCTCTCCAAAAAAAGCCAAAGCCATAGATGGATAAACACAAAATAAATAATGCAAATAAATTTATCCATTGAGTATTATGCACCCAATCTCTGATTTTTTGCTCAGTCATATTAATTCCCTTTCAAGTTTAAAGCGAACCAAAGCTCGTCTGTAGTTGCGTAGCAAGCCGTAGCCTGCATGGTAGGGTGTGTGCGATACGCACGCACGCGTTCTTTATTTTCTCTGCAACTCCAACCCACCGCGTGCGTGCCTTGCGGCACACATCCTACCGATGGGTTCAAAGGCCGTCTGAAAAAACGCTCGCGGCGTTTGTTCCATCTGCTTGGCGATAAAGGCTACCTGAAAAATTCCCGCTGTTGATGTTTCGGGCATTCTTTTTCAGACGGCCTGCAACGCTTGAATTCGCTGCAATCCGCTCCCTCCCCCGTGGGGGAGGGTTGGGGAGAGGGCATCTCCCAAAATTGCGGCAACCTTTCTCAACACCTAAATCTCCCAAATACAAGCCTTGCGGCTTGTTGCCCTCTCTCTAACTCTCTCCCGCGGGAGAGAGGACGGGGCGACTGTTGGAATTAAGGGTTCTGTAAGGAAAACAAATTGTGCAGGCTGCTTTTTACTTTTCAGACGACCTGCAATCAACGGCTGCAAATCCAAGTTGCTTTTCAAATTGCCTGCAACCGCAAAAATCGCTGCAACCTGCTCCCTCCCCCGTGGGGGAGGGCATTCTCCAAATTGCGGCAACTTTTCCTAAATTCCCTAACTGCCCCAATACAAGCCTTGTGGCTTGTTGCCCTCTCTCGAACTCTCTCCCACGGGGAGAGAGGACGGGGTGGCTGTTGGGGTTAAGGGTTCTGCGAGAAAACAGGTTGTATTGGCTGCTTTTTTCCTTTTCAGACGGCCTGAAATCAACGGTTGCAAACCCAAGTTGCTTTTCAAACCGCCTGCAACCGCAAAACCTGCTGCAACCCGCTCCCTCCCCTGTGGGGGAGGGCTGGGGAGAGGGCATTCCCCGAATTTTGGCAACCTTTCCCAAATCCCTTAATCTTCTAAAATACAAGCCTTGCGGCTTGTTGCCCTCTCTCTAACTCTCTCCCACGGGAGAGAGGACAGGGAGGTAGTTGGAATTAAGGGTTCTGCAAGGAAAGCAGGTTGTGTAGGCTGCTTGCAGGCTGTTTTTTACTTTTCAGACGACCTTTATAAATGCTCAGTTCAGTCGGCTTTATCCTATAATTTTCAATAATCCAATCAAAATCAGCCATCTTCATACCGTGCAGGCTGCTTTTCCAATTCCTGCAACACGCGCAGGATTTCCGCCAGCACATCGTTTGTCTGCTGCAAAATCTCGTGATTCCAAAAACGCAGCACGGTAAAGCCCAAGCTATTGAGATATGCCGTCCGCGCGTGGTCGTATGCGGCTTGTTCTGTGTGCTGCCCGCCGTCTGCTTCGATAATCAGCTTGGGCGTTACGCACATAAAATCAACAATATAATTTCCCATCGGCTGCTGGCGGCGGAATTTATAGCCGTTCAGACGGCCTGCTCGCAGGTGCTGCCACAATTTTGCTTCCGCCTCGCTCATTTCTTGACGCATGGCTTTGGCGCGTTGGCGCAGGGCGGGGTTGTCGGCGGTCAATAGTTTTTCGGGCGGGTTCATTTTTGTTATCGGGTTGCTGTTTGTGCAAGCCTTGCTGCCCTCTCCCTAGCCCTCTCCCACGGGAGAGGGGATGGGGTTGCTGATTGAATTAAATGTTGCGGCAAGACAATCTTTTTTCAGACGACCTTTTACGTTTTTATTTTGCACATGCCGTCTGAAAACTTCCTTAAAAGCTGGTGAAGAATGTAATCAAGCCCAAAATGATGCCGGGGGCGTTTGCCAGCATGACGGGGTAGTCGCGTTTTTCTTTCAAAAAGCCGTAGGCAACCCATAATGTGCAGTTGATGGCGGCGACGAGGGGTTGCAGCGGCGAGCCGGGGTTGCCCGCGAGGTTGTTTTGGATTTGCGGGATATAAGAAACGTACATGCCTACGGCGGTCAGGGTGGCGACGACGGAGAGTACGCGCATTTGTTTTTCAGTCATGATTTTCCTTTCTGATTTGAGGGTCGGGAGGTTGATTTTTCAGACGACGTTTTGTGTTGAGTGGCCGTCTGAATTTTTGTTATGTATATTTGGATTTGGGTTTTATCGAGTTTCAGACGGCCTTGTTGAGTTGAGAGGTCGTCTGAAAAGGCGGTTTATTGTTTTGCCGCTTTCATATTGTCAATGAATTTGTCAAATAGATAGCCGACATCCTGCGGGCCGGGGCTGGCTTCGGGGTGGCCTTGGAAGCAGAACACGGGTTTGTCGGTCAGCTCGATGCCTTGCAAGGTGTTGTCGAACAAGGATTTGTGGGTAATCCTTGCGTTGGCGGGCAGGGTGTCGGCATCGACGGCGAAACCGTGGTTTTGGCTGGTGATGACGACTTTGCCGCTGTCCAAATCTTGCACGGGGTGGTTCGCGCCGTGGTGGCTGAAGTGCATTTTCAGGGTTTTCGCACCGATGGCGAGGCTGATGAGCTGGTGTCCCAAGCAGATGCCGAAGATCGGTTTGCCGCTTGCCATCAGTTTTTGCACGGCTTCGATGGCGTAGGTGCAAGGCTCGGGGTCGCCGGGGCCGTTGGACAGGAACACGCCGTCGGGGTTGAGCGCCAACACCTCTTCCGCGCTGGTTTGGGCGGGGACGACGGTCAGGCGGCAGCCGCGTGCGGCGAGCATACGCAGGATGTTGGTTTTCACGCCGAAATCATAGGCGACAACGTGGAACGGCTGTTCGGCAGGGGTAACAAAACCTTTGCCCAGCGCCCATTCGCCTTCGGTCCATTCGTAGGCTTCTGTGCAGGAAACTTCTTTTGCCAAATCTTTGCCGACCATGCTACCGAACGCGGCGATGAGTTCTTGCGCTTTTTCAACCGTAGCGTCCGCGCCGGTCAAAATCGCGCCGCCTTGTGCGCCTTTTTCACGCAGCAGCGTGGTCAGGCGGCGGGTGTCGATGTCGGCGATGGCGACGGTTTTATTGCGCACGAGATAGTCGTGCAGGCTTTCGGAGGCGCGGAAGTTGCTGTGCAGCAGCGGCAGGTCGCGGATAATCAAGCCTGCGGCATAAACGCTGCGGCTTTCTTCATCTTCGGCGTTG
Organism: Neisseria oralis; assembly: GCF_045062685.1. Taxonomy (NCBI): domain Bacteria; kingdom Pseudomonadati; phylum Pseudomonadota; class Betaproteobacteria; order Neisseriales; family Neisseriaceae; genus Neisseria; species Neisseria oralis. Next base: position 81,834 of record NZ_JBJGEB010000006.1, on the reverse strand, counting down.
GTGCCGGTATTGCCGATGTGGGGGTAGGTAAGGGTAACGATTTGTTTGCAGTAGGACGGGTCGGTCAGGATTTCCTGATAGCCGGTCATGGAAGTGTTGAACACGACTTCGCCGGAAGTCAAACCTTCGTAACCGATTGATGTGCCGTGAAATACGCTGCCGTCAGCGAGAACGAGAAGAGCCGGAGTGATCATGATGGAATCCTGTTTGGTTTTCCTGATGGAATATTTGGAGAGGCCGTCTGAAAGAAACGGTTGTTTGCGGGCGCGGCCTTTGGACCGGCAGACATCCGGTTTGGGCCGTTGTAAACGCTGCCGCACGACCGATTGTCAACAAACCCGAATATCGGTTAAAAAAAAACACGCAACGCATCCAAAATATCTGCGTCAACGTGCTTTTTCAGACATACCATAATATGCCTTAGAAGCAACACATTTTAAGTCAAAATAGGGCCAGATTCAAGGGAGAATTGGACTTGGCGGCGGTTCGGGCGGAATCTGATCGGAGTGAATGATGTAATTTTTTTATTTTTATTCATGGTGTTATATGTATAAAAGGCATGAGGCCGTCTGAATGTATGTTTCAGACGGCCTCATGCCTTTATTTTTAGGGAGAGGGGGCATTGCTGTTTTTTGTCGGATGGGAGGCTTTAGGAGTGAATAAATTTAGAGTTAATCGGTATGTTTTGCAGATTATCGGGCAAATTGAAACCATTGGGTAATGTAACAAGAAAAATAATCATGTTAAAAATTTTATTTATCAGCAGAAGTATATGAAAAGCTGGATAATTTTTACGAAAAATACTCATCTGTGATAAAATAAACATGCCGCAAAATAACAATATCCCAATTTGAAAAACAGCATCAGATATACTTGTTTGACCTAAAATATTTCCTGAATTTAGCCCCATCCGATTTACAGATATCTGAAACCGAACCAACTTTTTGGGTTTGCCGGCCAGTTCGGTTTCCGTAACGACAATATAAAGCGACACATTATGAAATTTACGACCAAACAGCCCCGCCTCAGCGTTCCGCTGCGTCCGATGATTTGCAGCATCGCCTCTGCCTTGTCCCTGTTCAGCCTTGAGGCTCATGCGCAATTCGCGTCTACTCCGCTGTATCTTCAAAACGATTCTTCAAGTGCCGGTCAGCTTGGCGTTAAACACAACATCATGTTGTTTATTGATGATTCCGGCAGTATGAAATGGATTCCCGGTGAGAAAAGGCCCCCTAGGTATTACGGAGAAAAATCGCGCCTTGCCATTACCAAAAGCGTATTGAACAAGGTTTTGGACAAATACCAAGACCAGTTCAACTGGAGCCTGCAGACGCTGCACAACAACGGCCGTACGGACACGGCGGATTTTAAAACGCCGTGGAAATCCGTGAAAGACAGGGTGGACGGTATCGAAGCGGCTAACGGTACGCCGACGACGCGCCGTTATTACGAAATTGTCAGCGGTATTGTTATGCCGAGCGTGGAATACCGTTGCCAGAAGGCATTTGTCGTCCTGATGTCCGACGGTGATGCGAACCTGAGTCAGGCATGCGGCCGTTATTCTTCCTCCAGAAACCGTTCGTTCGTCTATCCGGCAGGATATGCGTATGATGACTATTTCGGCCGGCAGCATGCGGGAGCTTGCCGTGATATTGACGGCGGTTCGTATGATACTTTCTGGGATAGGAATACGGGTTTGTCGTTTTTCAGCCGGAAATTGTCCTCCATCGATTTTAAAACCAGCGGACTGGATAAAGCGGGAAAAAGCTGGCAAGGCGATCCTAAAGACCCTAAAACAGCTAAAAATCCCAATGGTTTCAGAGACCAGTTGGTACAGACGTTTACCATCGGTTTCGGTCGGGATATTTCGTCGGCAGGGCGGAACTATCTGACCAATGGAGCCAGCCGTGATGATTATTATTTCAGCGCGGAAAGTGAAGACGATTTATATCGTGCTTTCGACACCATTACCGACAGTATCAAAGATGAAAGCCAAAATGTCGTTATTGAGACGACGGGTACGACCGCACCTGCCGTAACCAACAGCGGCATCAGCGGGATGGCGGCCAATGTGCAGCTTGATACCGGTTCGTGGAGCAGCCGTTTGCAGTTTTACAGCATTAATCCGTCGACCGGCGCGGTTGTTGATAAAACCCAATTCAAATCCCCTTTGTTCAGCGAACGCAAAGTGCTGATTCATGACGGTAAAAATGTCCATTGGGCAAATGAAACCAATAAATACGGCAGCGATGCCTATTTTGGTTTGACCAAAAAAGCAAATGAATGGAAAGGAGCATTGATTCCTTGGCTGGCCCGTTCGACCGCTGACAGTACCATCGCGGGATGGTACAAAGAGGCATCGGGATACAGCCAGAATTACCGCATCAGGGAAACCAGTCCATCCGACAAACGCAATATGGGCGACATTGTCGACAGTCCGGTATTAACCATAGGTGGTGCATCTTCAGACGGCCTCTTGAACGGACGTAACGAGTTTATGGTAACTGCCGCCAATGACGGCATGGTGTATCTGTTCCAGAGCAGGGACGAAACAAATCCTTACAGTCTCAAACTGAACTATATTCCGGCCGGTATGGAACGCGGCGCGAATTACGGCGGTAAAAATGTAGCCGAAACCTTGAAAGACGTGGCGCATGAGAAATATGGCAGTGATACCGCCCATCCTCATCGTTACTTGGTTAACGGCGGTATTGTCGTGCGCCGGACTGCCGAAGATGCCGAAGCCGGAATCAAAGATCGGCAGTCATTCCTGTTCGGTGCAATGGGGCAGGGCGGGCGTGGCGCGTATGCGCTCAACATCGGTGGTAAAAACCGAGCAACCGGTGATTCGGTGGGCCTGAATGCAGCGTCAACAGCCTGGAATACGAAAGTGCCGCTGTTTGAAACGGCCAAAGGCGAAAACAATACGCTGAACTATACCGTCGGTACGCCGCAAATCGGCCGTATCGCATTGGAACGAAACAGTGACGGCACTGTGAAGAGCGGAAGCAGAAAAATCGAAACCGGTAACAAAACGGAGGAAAAGGTACGTTACCGAAATACACGTTATGCGGGTTTTTTGGCAAACGGTTATTTGATGACCAAAGGCGGTCAAACCGAATCTGCATTATATATCTATGATATGTTGGGCCAAGATGCCGACAGCGGCATTTCGGAAGGAGCCGCTGCGGGAACCCTGATTAAAAAAATCATAGCCGGTAGCACGACGCAAGGTTTGTCTGCGCCGACGCTGGTGGATGCCGATTTTGACGGTATTGTCGATGTGGCTTACGCAGGCGATTACGCAGGCAATATGTATCGTTTCGATTTGCGCGGCGAAGATACGACCAAATGGTCGGTGAAAAAAATCTTTTCAGGTTCGGCAGGTCAACCGGTTACTTCCGCTCCTGCAGTGTCACGTTATGCCGCCAATAAATATGTCGTGATTTTCGGTACCGGTAGCGATGTGTATCAGGATGATGTCGGCGATAAAACCCGACAGGCAGTCTATGGTATTTATGACGACCTGAGTCTGACAGGAAAAGAGGTAACCGCAGCAACGTCCGGGGATTTGGTGGAGCAGACATTGTCCGAGACCATAGATGCAAGCGGCAAAACCCTGCGTGAAATTACCAGCGACAACCAAATAGGCGATAAAAAAGGTTGGATGGTCAAACTTGGAGAGAAAGACGGCGAACGAGTGGTGGTCAAACCGACAATGATTCTGCGCACAGCGGTTATCAGCACGCGGATTTACGACCAAAAAGTGGAAACAAGCGGTGGCTCAGGCGATCCATGTTCTATCGACAGCCACAAAACAGCAACTTCGAGCAGTAGCTGGATTTTGGCACTGAATGCGAAAACAGGCGGCAAGTTGAGTAAAAACGATGCCTATGTCAATTTCCTGAAGGCCGGCAAACCGGCACTGTATTATGCCGGTTTGAAACAAGAAGGAATCACCAGCTTTACCTACATGGATGGTTCCAAAACCGATGATTCGCCCGTAACGCGTGACGGAGACAGCGGCGGTTCGGGTACGGATCAAAAATACAAGGCGCCCAATAGCGAAATTCCGAACAATTCCTGCTTCAGTAAAAAAACAGTACGGGTGTTGTTGACCAACAAAAACCAGAGTTTTGGTATTGGCGGCCGTATTTGCGGCTTACGTCGGCTTTCATGGCGTGAGGTTTTCGACGCCACCAAAGACAAATAATGTTGATTGAATATCCTTAATTTTGTGTTAATTTAGATAAGGCCGTCTGAAACTGAGTTTTCAGACGGCCTTATCTATAAAGAAAGTGATATTTCATAATTTTGAACAACCTGATGGATTTTACCGAAGAAATGGTACAGTCATTGTTGCTATATAACCACTCGGTGCAAATTAATACCGTTAATCTTATCCTGTGGTATTCATACATGATAAAATCAGATCACATAAATCAGTATGTATGCAGGATGTGATTGAGTCATCTTAATCGGTTCTGCCGAATAATTTGGGAATATTTCGTTAATTTAAATGCATATTGATTCCGGTTGTAAATTATCAATTTGTAACCATTCGTTATAATTATAAAAAGGGAAATCATGAAAAATATCAAAATACCTTCGGGTTTTCGCAGCCCGTTGCGTCCAATGATTTACAGCGTGGCCTCCGCCTTGCTTTTTATCAGTCTTGAAGCACATGCTCAGTTTTCACCCACTCCGCCGTATCTGCAAAATGAATCTTCTACCAAGGGGCAACTCACGGTAAAACATAACATCATGTTGCTTATCGATGACTCAGGCAGTATGGAATATGTCCCTGAAATTGATCATAGGCCTGGTGAGTATGATTATTATCATAGGCGGTATATCACGGGAACATCGCGCCTAGATATAACAAAAAATGTTTTGAACAAAGTATTGGATAAATACCAAGACCGTTTTAACTGGAGTTTGCAGACATTACATAATAACGGGGGAACCGATACTGAGAATTTCTCGCCATCTTGGCAGAGAATAAAGAGAAATGTAAATGGAATCCGAGCTAAAAACGGTACACCGACCACTCGACGTTATTATGAAGTGGTCAGTAATATTGTGATGCCGAATATCAAATACCGCTGTCAGAAAAGCTATGTCGTACTGATGTCGGATGGTGATGCCAATTTGAGTTGCGATATTTATGATTATTGGGGGCGGCCAGGATACGGAATAAGTCCGTTTTATTATGGAAGGAGATATTACTCAGATTATTATAGAGATTATATCCCCAGCGTAGGAATGAGCTCCTATAATTATTTCGGTCCTCATTCTGGCGGATATTGTAGAAATCAAACAGGCGGTGCTTATGATACCTTTTGGGACAGAGAAGACGGCTTGGCATTCTTCAGCAGAACATTAGCGACCAAAGACATCAAAGTGGGCGGTAAGGATAAAGCCGGAAAAAGCTGGGATGGTGATTACAGCGATCCTAGGGGTACTAATTTTAAAAATCAATTGGTGCAGACCTATACGGTCGGTTTCGGTTCCGGAGTCAGTGCTACGGGCGAAGCCTATCTGAGGAACGGGGCAAGCGGAAGTAATAACTATTTCAATGCTAGGGACGAAAACGGGTTATTCGCTGCTTTTGACGCGATTACCGACAGTATTGCCAATGACAGTAAAAATGAGATCATTGAAGCCGAAGGAACCGTCTCTCCGGCGGTAACAAGCAGCGGCATCAGCGGGATGGCGGCCAATGTGCAACTGGATTCCGGTTCGTGGAGCAGTCAGTTGCAATTTTTCCGCATTGATAAGCAAACGGGGGAAGTCAATACCTCGGGGGCGGATATCAGATATCCGTTATTTACCGAGCGTAAGACGCTGATTAATACGGACGGCAAAAATGTTTATTGGGCGAATGAAACCGACAAATATGGCAGTGATGCCTATTTCGGTTTGACCAAAAAGAAAGACGAATGGAAGAATGCTTTGATGCCGTGGGTAACACGCTCAAGTCAAGACAATACCATCAAAAACACATATTCCGAAGCGACCGGCTACAGCCAGAATTACCGTTTGCGTGAGACATCGCCTTCAGATAAGCGCAATTTGGGCGATATTATCGACAGTTCGGTATTAACCGTCGGCGGCGGGCAAACGACGGATGGGCTGGTAGACGGACGGAATGAATTTTTGGTTACTGCTGCCAATGACGGCATGGTTCATTTGTTCCAAAGCAAAAACGATACCCATCCATATAGCCTGAAACTCAGTTATATTCCGGGCGGTATGGAAAGGGACGCAAGCTACGGCGGTAAAAATATTGCCGAAACCCTGAAAGAAGTGGCTCATGAGAAATACGGCAGAGATGCTTCTCATCCCCACCGTTATCTGATTAACGGCGGTATTGTCGTACGCCGTACCGCTGAAGATGCCGAAGCAGGCATAATCGGTCAGCAGTCGTTCCTGTTCGGCACAATGGGACAAGGCGCGCGCGGTGCTTACGCACTCAATATCGGCGGCAAAGGTCGAACTACGGGCAAGGCCGTCGGACTGAATGCGCCGGAAGATACCTGGGATAAGCAAATCCCTTTGTTCGAAACCGAAAAAGGTGAAAACAACCAGTTAGGCTATATCGTAGGTTCTCCGCAGATCGGCCGCATTGCGCTGGAGCGCGAAGCAGACGGGGCAGTAAAGTCGGCAGAAAGGGAAATAACGGTAAACAATAAAAAAGAGAAAAAAGTCCGTTATAAAAATACCCGTTACGCAGGTTTCTTATCAAACGGTTTTGCACTTACTAAAGGCGGGGTAAAAAACGAATCGGCCCTGTATATCTACGATATGCTGGGGCAGGACGCGGACAGCGGTGCTGACGAAGGCAACAAGGCCGGCACATTGATACAAAAAATCGTGGCTGATAACAGTTCGGCGCAAGGTTTGTCCGCCCCGACACTGGTGGATGCCGATTTCGACGGGATTGTCGATGTGGCATATGCAGGCGATTATAAAGGCAATATGTACCGTTTTGATTTGCGGAGTACCGATAAGTCCAAATGGTCGGTTAAGAAGATCTTTTCGGGATCGGCGGCACAACCGATTACTTCCGCACCTGCAATATCACGCTATGGTTTCAACAAGTATGTCGTGATTTTCGGCACCGGCAGCGATATTTATCAAGAGGATGTCGACGATAAAAACCGGCAGGCGATTTACGGCATTTACGATGATTTGAACCTTCAGGGGGATAAGGTTGTTGCTGCGGAATCGAAAGATTTGTTGGAACAGGAGTTGAGTGAAATGACTGTCGACGGAAAAACAGTGCGACAGATTACCACGAATAACCAAGTTGGTTCCAATCACAAAGGCTGGGTGGTGAAACTCGGTACGGATGATGGCGAGCGTGTGATCGTCAAACCGACCATGATTCTGCGCACGGCGATTGTCAGCACGCGAATTTATAACCAGAAAAAAGAAAAAATCAGTAGTTCGGGTGATCCTTGTTCGATAGACAGTTACAAGACTGAAACAATGAGTAGTAGTTGGATATTGACATTGAATGCCCTGACGGGAGGAAAACTGGATAAATACGATGCGCATTTGACCATCCTTCGGGCCGAAGGTGAGGCAACGGATACATATTATGCCGGGTTGCAAAAGGAAGGAATTACCAGTTTCACCTATATGGATAGCGCGAAATTAAACGATTCGCCCGTTACCGCCGATGGAGACAGCGGCGGCGCAGGTACCGATCAAGCCTATAAAACGGCGAATAATGAAATTCCGAACAATACCTGTTTTGGAAAAGATACGCTGCGTGTGCTGCTGACCAACAAAAACGAAAGTTTTAATGTCAGGGGACGGATTTGCGGGGTACGCCGGCTTTCTTGGGGTGAGATTTTTTAGAGTCGCACTTTACAACAGAGGCCGTCTGAAATTTTTCAGACGGCCTCTGTTTTCAATAAATGATTGATTGTATAGTTATTTTAGTCATGCAGCTTTGCGGCCTCCAACGTATTTTCCAGCAACGTAGCGATGGTCATCGGCCCAACCCCGCCGGGCACGGGAGTAATCATGGACGCCCGTTCTTTTGCAATGTCAAATTCAACGTCGCCGCACAGGCTGCCGTCTTCCAGCCGGTTGATGCCGACATCAATAACGACGGCCCCGGGTTTAATCCAGCTTCCCTTGACGAAATTCGGGATACCGATACCGACAACCAAAATATCTGCTGCACCGACTTCCTCGGCCAGATTTTCCGTTGCACTGTGGCAGACGGTTGTTGTGGCGCGTGCCAGCAGCATTTCCAATGCCTGCGGTCGGCCGACAATATTGGAAGCACCGACAATCACGGCTTTTTTACCTTTAGGGTCAATATGGTAGGACTCCAACAACGTCATCACACCTTTTGGGGTGCAAGGGCGAAGCAGCGGTTTTTTAACGGCCAGCCGGCCGACATTGTAGGGATGGAAGCCGTCTACGTCCTTATGCGGCAGAATGTGTTCCAGTATATCTTGGCTGTCGATATGGGCAGGGAGCGGGAGTTGGACCAGAATGCCGTCCACTTTCGGGTCGTCATTCAGTTGTTGCACCAGTTGCAGCAATTCTTCCTGCGTAGTGGAGGCAGGCAGTTCGTAAGACAGTGATTCGATTTGCGCCTGTAGGCAGGCTTTTTTCTTGTTGCGCACATAAACTGCGCTGGCAGGATCGTCGCCGACGAGGATTACCGCCAGGCAAGGCACACGCAGCCCCGCAGCGGTGCGTTCCTGAACGGCTTGAGCCACAGATGCCAGACGTTGTTGCGAAACTTCTTTACCATTGATGAGTTGGGCGGTCATGATGGTTTTCCCTATAGCTTGGATGAAATAAAAGTTAAACGGTTGCTGGAGATTATAGCCAAATAATTTTGTTTTTTATATGGTGCAACGAGGCGGTTAACGGGCGGTCATGCTGCTTTCTGTTGTTTTTCAGACGGCCTCTATCATAAGCGGCTTGGAGAAGGTTTGGGTAAATATTAAATAAAAATAATAAGATAAAATTTGTTGGTATGGATGTAGGTTAAATTTGTTGACTGGGTATGCAAACGCCTGTATATTTCGCACTTTCAGTCGGGGCGTAGCGCAGCCCGGTTAGCGCATCTGCTTTGGGAGCAGAGGGTCGTGAGTTCGAATCCCACCGCCCCGACCACCATGAAAGTTATTCAGCACGATACGGCAAGAGCGCCCGTAGCTCAACCGGATAGAGCACCGACCTTCTAAGTCGGGGGTTACAGGTTCGATTCCTGTCGGGCGTGCCAAAAGTTTTATGGTGGCTGTAGCTCAGTTGGTAGAGCCCCGGATTGTGATTCCGGTTGTCGTGGGTTCGAGCCCCATCAGCCACCCCAGATAAAAGCCCGCATGATTATGCGGGCTTTTTCTATGGCTTATTCTTTTGCTGAACATGTTATCCGGTTTGTCTGCTCGGTTTGTCGCGTGCCGGAAGGATTGATTATGCCGGCTGAAAGGCCGCGTCTATACGGGTGAACTCAAGTTTCGCTCAGACAAAGGCTTTCAGACGGCCTTTGCTTTTCCTTTGTTCCGCGTTTCTGTATTATGCCGCCTATCGATAAATTATTGGAAAATATCATGTCCGAATGGCCGTTACCCGCTTTCGAGCAGAAAATCTGTCCGCCTGAAGAACTAGCCGCGCGCCTGGCTGCGTTGCCGCGTCCGCTGGTGTTTACCAACGGCTGTTTCGATATTTTGCACCGCGGCCATGTTACCTATCTGGCGCAGGCTAAGGCGACAGGCGCGTTTTTGATATTGGCGTTAAATACCGATGCTTCCGTGCGCCGGTTGGGCAAAGGAGACGACCGCCCTGTCAATCCGTTGGAAAACCGTGCTGCCGTTGCCGCCGCGCTGGAAAGTGTGGATTTGGTAACATGGTTTGACGAAGATACGCCCGCCGAACTGATTGAGTTGGTGAAACCGGATATTTTGGTTAAAGGCGGTGATTGGGCGGCAGATAAAATCGTTGGAGCCAAGGAAACGCTGGCGCGCGGCGGCAAGGTGTATTCGATTCCTTTCCTGCATCAGACCTCGACTACCAAAACATTGGCGAAAATCCGTGCCGGAGAGGCGGCGGAGAAATGACGGTGTTTAAACAGCGGCACTGGCAACTGCTGGCCGCCCTTTCAGACGGCCTGCCGCAGCATGTGTCGCAACTGGGGCGTTTGGCAGGGATAAAGCCGCAGCAGTTAAACGGTTTCTGGCAGCAGATGCCGCCGCATATCCGCGGCTTGTTGCGCCAGCACGACGGGCAGTGGCGATTGGTACGGCCGCTGGCGATATTCGATGAAGCCGGTTTGGATGCCGTCGGCAGGAAACACGGATTTCAGACGGCCTTGAAACAGGAATGTACTTCCAGCAACGATGTGGTGCTGGAGTGGGCGCGTCGGTCTGCTGATGAGGCGCATAAATTTTTATGCGTCGCCCATTTTCAGAGCAAAGGACGGGGGAGGCAGGGCAAAAGCTGGCATAACCGTTTGGGCGAATGTCTGATGTTCAGTTTCGGCTGGTCTTTCGACAGGCAGCAGAACGAGTTGGGCGCGCTTGCCTTGGCAGCGGCGCTTGCATGTAACCGTGCTTTGGCCAGACTGGGCTTGGCGACGCAGATTAAATGGCCGAACGATTTGGTGGTCGGGCGCGACAAATTGGGCGGGATTTTAATCGAAACCGTCCGTACGGACGGAAAAACCGTTGCCGTCGTCGGTATCGGCATCAATTTCGTGTTGCCGAAGGAAGTGGAAAATGCGGCTTCCGTACAAGCGCTTTTTCAGACGGCCTCACAAAAAGGCGTATCGGCGGCGCAGTTGCTGGACAGCCTGCTGAACGAACTGAATATTGCACTGATGCAGTTCGGCGAGTATGGATTCGAACCGATGCTGGCCGATTATCAGGCCGCCAACCGCGATCAGGGGCGGCCGGTCATTCTGTTGCAAGAAGAGCGGGTGATTTACGAGGGAACGGTTGCCGGAGTTACGGGTCAGGGAGCGTTGCGGCTGAACACGCGGGAAGGGGAAAAGACCATCGTCAGCGGTGAAATCAGCCTGCGACCCAATGATAATCCTGTGCCTGTACAGCCTGTCTGCAACGACCGTTATTTACTGTTGGACGGCGGCAACAGCCAACTCAAATGGGCCTGGGTGGAAAATGGCGCTTTCCACGAAGTCGGTCGCGCGCCGTACCGCGATTTGAGCAGGCTTGGCGAAGAATGGGCGGCGCGGGGCGGCGAGGACGTCAAAATCGTCGGTTGCGCTGTTTGCGGCGATGCGAAAAAGGCACTGGCCGAGGCGCAACTGATGCGGCCGGTGGAATGGCTGGCGTCGATGGCTCAAGGACTGGGCATCCGAAACCATTACCGCAATACGGCGGAACACGGTTCAGACCGCTGGTTCAATGCGCTGGGCAGCCGCCGTTTCAGCCGGAACGCCTGCGTCATCGTAAGCTGCGGCACGGCGGTTACCACAGATGCGCTGACCGATGACGACCATTATCTCGGCGGTACGATTATGCCCGGATTCCACTTGATGAAAGAGGCGATGGCCTTGAAAACGGCCAACCTCAACCGTCCTATCGGAAAAGTGTACCCGTTCCCGACCACCACCTCCAATGCGTTGGCCAGCGGCATGATGGATGCAGTATGCGGCGCATTGATGGTGATGCATGGCCGTCTGAAAAACAAAATCGGTTCGGATAAACCGGTGGACGTGGTGATTACGGGCGGCGGTGCGGCCAAAGTCGTTCAGGCGCTGCCGGAGGCTTTTGTTTTGGACAATACGGTAAAAATTGTAGATAATCTCGTTATTTACGGCTTACTCAACTGGATAGAACAAAAATGAAATGGTTATTTGCATTGCTGGTGGCGTTGAATCTCATCGTCTTCGGCGGAATGGTGGCGTACCGCATGACGGTGAAGCAAAATCAGACTGTGGCGCAGGCCTCCGCACCGTTGGAAGGCGGCACACACGAATTGGCACGTCCCGAATCACTGACCCCGAAATCGACAACCCCTGCATCTGCCCCCGACAGTGTACCCGAATGGGTGGCGCAGTCTGAAAGCAATGCCGCAGTGGCCGAACGCAAAACGGAAAAAACCGAAGAGTCCCAAGCCGTAGAGCGGCGTGTTGAAGAAAACGAACAAGATAAAAAAGTACGGGAGGAGCAGGAGGCCAAGGCAAAAGAAAAAGAGAAAAAAGAGCACGAAGAAAAACTCAAACGGGAACGGGAAAAAGAACGGAAAGAAAAAGCGGCGGAAAACCAGAATACCGCATCAGAGGCAGGCAAACCGATACAACAACAATGTTCGACCGCCACGGTTGTGATAGACGAAGACGATTACCACCGTATCAAAGGATTGCTCGGCAGATGGCCTCACGCCGCAACCCGCAGTGTTGAGAAACGCACACCGAAAAAAAGCGCGCAGAAACTGTCGAAGAATTACCGTGTGCTGATTTCCACCGGCGGCGATGCCGTAGCGCAACTGGAAAACCTGAATGCGAAAGGTTTCAGCGGTACGCTGCATAACGGAGAAATCAGCGTGGGTGTTACCCACAGCCGTTCGGCCGCACAAATCATCATCTCGCGCCTGTCCAGTGCCAATATCGGCGGCGCGCGTATCGTTGAAGATGAGGAGGGCGGCGGTACTTCCGACGGTGCATTGAGTGTGGCGCGGATGCATATCACCTTCATGTCGGTTGACGGCCGTATGGCGCAGGATATTAATAACGTGGTCGGGCGCTACGGCAAACTGAATGTGAAAAACTGCAAATAAACCAAGTATAGGCCGTCTGAAACGGATGAATCGAGTTCTGTAAAAGCAGCAAAGCAATGCTTGAAAACACAAAACCCGCAGTGTGAAACAGCGGGTTTTGTGTTTTTCGGTTTTGAGTATCTGATATAAAGGGAACAGTATTTCTCGTATATGCGCACTCCGAAGGGTAAATGAATGAAGAGGGATAATCGTTTGTTTAATGACTCGCAGCAGAACGGCTTCCGAGTGAAAGTCATTATACGCTAATAAAAATTATTATCAATAGCAAATCAAGAATTAAAAGGTTAGTGTGGATAACTTGTTGTAATAAAAGGATATAAATTTATCTCTTCGGGTTGGCAAACTCAAAAGATGTGATAGATTCCGACTAATCGTCGTCCCAAGGGTTGCCGAATACCGTATAATCCAAGCAATTTAATCAAGGGGCCGTCTGAAACCATGCAGCAAACCTATCCAACTGTCCGACACAACCTGCTCGAAGCCAATCACTTGTCTCCGGAGCTGCTCGCACGCAGCCTGAGTATCATCGGCGGCCGCAAGGTTGATTATGCCGATATTTATTGCCAACATACCGCATTTGAAAGCTGGCATTTGGAAGAGGGAATCGTCAAATCCGGCAGTTTCCAAATCGAACAAGGGGTGGGGGTGCGTGCCGTATCGGGTGAAAAAACCGCATTTGCCTACGCCGACAGCCTGTGTATCGATTCGATTAACCGTTCGGCCCATGCCGTGCGCGTCATAGGAGCAGGTGGCGGAGAACAACATATACGCGTTCCTGCTGTGAGGCACGGCAAACAGGTACACTCAGGTTTCGACCCCATTGCCAGCCTTGATTCCGCTGCCAAAGTCGCTCTTTTAAACAAAGTCGAAACCCTCGCCAAAGCCGCCGACCCTCGCATTGTGCAAGTGATGGCGGGGCTGACCTGCGAATACGACATGATTTACATCGCCCGCCTCGACGGCAGACACGCCGCCGACATCCGTCCGATGGTGCGCCTGAACGTTACCGTCATCGCCAAACAGGGCGACAGGCGCGAACAGGGTGGCGCGGGCGGCGGCGGTCGCTACGACTTGGCTTATTTCGATGAAACTTTGGTGCGGCAGTTTGTCGATGCCGCCGTCAAACAAGCCCTGATTAATCTCGAATCACGCCCTGCACCTGCAGGTGAAATGACCGTTGTCTTGGGCAACGGCTGGCCGGGCGTGTTGCTTCATGAAGCCGTCGGGCACGGCTTGGAAGGCGATTTCAACCGCAAAGAAACCAGCGTCTTTTCAGGCAGAATCGGCGAGCGCGTTGCCGCCAAAGGCGTTACCGTCGTTGATCAGGGCGACATCGCCGACAGACGCGGTTCGCTCAATATCGACGACGAAGGCAACGAAACACGCCGCACCGTATTGATTGAAGACGGCATCTTGGTCGGCTATATGCAGGACGAAACCAACGCCCGCCTGATGGGTACGCAATCCACCGGCAACGGCCGCCGCGAAAGCTACGCCTCAGCTCCCATGCCGCGTATGACCAACACCTTCATGGAAAACGGTGGCTACGAACCCGACGAAATCATCGCCTCGATTGATAAAGGTATTTACGCCGTCAATTTCGGCGGCGGACAGGTAGACATCACCAGCGGCAAATTCGTTTTCAGCGCATCCGAAGCATGGTGGGTCGAAGACGGCAAACTGCAATATCCCGTCAAAGGCGCAACCATTATCGGCAACGGCCCCGAAGTGTTGAAACATGTTTCCATGATAGGCAACGACACTGCGCTTGACAGCGGTGTCGGCGTGTGCGGCAAAGACGGACAGAGCGTTCCTGTCGGCGTCGGACAACCAACCTTGCGGATTGATGCCGGGCTGACCGTCGGCGGCAGCGAAATCTGATTTTTAAGCGAAATCTGATTTTTATCGGAACATAGGGTAGAAGAGAATTTGGTTGAAAATAAAAAGCGGCTGCATTAGAAATGCAGCCGCTTTTTATTTTCGGGATGGGTGTTTTACAGATGCCATTTTGTTTTGCCGAAACTATCGTGTTTGTCGGAATATGTTTCCCGCGCGGCAGGTAAAGCGGCGGCGCTACACTTGACATAAACGGTTTCAGACGGCCTCATCAATATTGCAGGCTTTTTCGACGAAATCTTCGGAAAGTTTACTTGGCTGTAAAAGCTGCCGTTGATTTGGGTTACGTTGATGTGGTACATGCGATAGGCGTGGAAGATGTCTTTGTCGGGCGCAGTGGGATTGTGCCAAAATTCCGCCAGCGGGGCTTGGTCGGTTAGGCCGGGAATATCATAGTGGGCGCGCCCCAATGTTTTGACGGGCATATTGTGGATGAGGGCGGAGAGGCCGCTGGTGCTGTTGAGGGTGACCATACCCGCCCCGCTGCGCAGGAAGACGGGGAGCGGTACGTCGTGAACATAGGTAATCCTGCCCTTGAGAGAGGGATGCTTTTTGACGAAAGCCCTGATGTCTTTTTCATAATCGATAAAGCCGCGGTCCATCGGGTGGTGTTTGACAATCAGGTGGGTGTCGCTGGGGGCATGGGTGGCAAACGAAGTCAGGACATGCAGCAGGAAGCTGCGTACTGAAGAAAAGTCGCAGTGGACGCGCACTTGGCTGTCGTTGAACACTTGCAGCGGTACGATGAAGAACCGGCCGTATTTGCCGGCTTTGACGTGTCTGGCCATAAAACGGTCTTCCAGCCAGTAGTTGAGCCGTTTGCAGGCGGACATTGTCCATAATTTGATATAGTGGCCGAGCTGGACGGGACGATGGTGGATGTAGTTCGGATAGTGTTTCCGTTTCAGGTTGGATTGGTAATAGTAGCGCATGGCGGTTTTTGCCACGGGCATGAAGCCGCAGGGGACAGCGGGCGGTTCGCGGTATTGTTGTTGCGGCAGGCGCGGGTAGGCCTCCATGAAGAAACCGGCATCGCGCGGCAGCGGGGAATAGGCGTTGACGCCCGATTTTTCCAGCGTAATGAAGTAGGGCCGCAGATAGCCTTCTTCAAACGCCCAAAAGGTAATGTTTTCCCGCTCGGCAACGGTGCGGGCGAGGATGTGATAGGGACGGGTGTCGCCGAAACAGACGACGGCCTGAATGCGGTGTCGGGCGATATAACCGGCAAGGTAGGTGGAAAAATCGTCGTAGCTGCCGCGGTAGGATGAAGTATGCGGAATAGTTTGCGGGTAGAACCAGTCGTCTCCGCCGTTGAAATTGAGTTTATGGACGGTTTTGCCGTGTTCGTTGGAAAGCCACTCGGAAAAGTGGCGGAAGAAGTCGCCGACAGGCCCTTGCAGCAGCAGGATGTTGTCAGCGGTGTCAATCAGCTCGTGAAGATTGCTTTTGATGGGCTGGTTCATGGATTGTAAAGGCGTCGTAAGTTGTCAAACCGCATAGTAGTAAAGTGCAGGCATATCGTTTCGGATGTATGCCTGCTTTTTATTTGAGTGTTTATCCGTATTGGGAAGGATGGATAATGGGGTAAGAATACGATGAATTAAGGGTGCGGGTAAAGGATTGTTTCGCACGTCATTTATGAATATGGAATTAAATAATCAATAAAATCTAGCATTTATAATAAAGAACGGTATAGTTGACGGATTTTTCCGATTTGTTTTTCAAACCAGTTTCGATACAAATTTGTGTTGTTTTTTTGCAAATTTTTTTGATTTTTTAATATTTCGACTGCTGTCGCCGCGTCGACGAAGTGATGCTTTTCCGGATGGACGTAGTCCGGGTAGTAAACCAGGGTTCCGGCGATAAGCTGCCATAGTTCGAGCCTGCGGCTGCGGCGTTCGATGGGAAGCAGGTCTTGGGTCAGCCCCCATCCGGCATAAAACGGCAGGCCGTAGCAGCATACTTTTTTGCCGCGCAACAGGGCTTCGAAGCCGGTGAGTGAGGTCATGGTGTGTACTTCGTCGGCGTATTGCAGACAGGTCAGGATGTCGGTTTCGGGGGCGGTTTGGTCGGCGTAACGCGCGGTATCTTCGGCGCTGATGTGGCCGGTGCGGTTGCCGCTGACGACGTCGGGATGGGGTTTGTAGATGATATAGGCTTCGGGATGGCGTTCGCGCACGGTTCGGAGCAAATCCAGATTGCGGCGGATTTGCGGCGAACCGTGGCGGATGGAAGCGTCGTCTTCGACTTGGCCGGGAACGAGGATGACGGTCTTATCTGTCGGCGGCACGGTGAAGTTTGCGTTACCGACGTTGTATTTGCTGATGCGGTTTTCCGTCAATGCTTTTTGCAGCACGGAGGCCGTCTGAAAATCGTGTTCGTTGAATGTTTGGTTTTGCAGGATGTGTTCGAGTCGGGACGGTGTTTCGGCATTGAAGTAGATGCCCATGTCGTCGGTTACCAGCGACAGCGGCGGCACGAGGTTGGAACCGAGTCCGACCGAGCGGATAAAGCCGTCTTCCATGCGCAAAAGCGGGATGTTGTGTTGCTCGGCAAAACGGACGATGGCGTCTTTGCCGTTGCCCCAGGCGAGAATGCGCGCATTGTCGGGCAACTTCATTTCTGCCAGTTTATCGGTGGAGGGAATAAATTTCAGACGGCATGAAGGGACGTTGAAAAACGGTTTCATTACTGCGCGTTTCCATAGCGACATGCCTACGCAGTATAGCTCGCCGCGCAGTTTGTCGTTTTTGCGTTTGACAGTGGCGAGATGGTCGATGACGTCGAAAAGGCTGCCTGCTTTGCCAGTATTGGGGTTGAGGTAACGGCTGTATTGAAGATAGGCGGCGGCGAAGAGTTGCAGCAGGGTACGCGGTGCGCGGCGTTGGGATTGGGTGAGGCGGTTGATTTCAGGATGGCGGTCGTCGCTCACGCCCCAACCGGCATACCAAGGCAGACCGAAGGTGGTCAGCGGTTTGCCGCACAGGAGGGCTTCGAAACCCATTTGCGAGGTTACACAATAGACTTTATCAATGTTTTGCAACAAGGAAATAGGATTGATGTCTTCTGCCAGTATGCGAACGCGGTGTCGTTGCGCCAGTTGGGTCAGATAGCCTTGTTTTTTGCCGCACAAGACGTCAGGGTGGGTTTTGACCCAAATGTCGGCTTGTGGATTTTCGTTTAAGGCCGTCTGAAACATGTGTTCGAATGTGGCTGCGTCCGCGCCGCCGTATTGTATCGCCATATCGCCGAGCGTTTGGTCGATGATGAGGACGGTTTCGGATTTGGATGGAACGCGTAAAGGATGGCCGTCTGAAAGTTCTGGGGCGTGGTTATATTTGGACAGGCGGTGTTTCAGGATTAAATCAACGGCCTGTTGTGCTTGTTCCAAGGTTTCAGACGGCATGGCGTCGGCGGCCAGAATTAATTGCTCCAAACGCGAGGGACGGGTGGTGTCGTAGTAGATACCGATGTCGTCATATACGATGGAATACGGCGGACAACCGGCCACACCCAGCCCGGGTGAACGTAAAAAACCGTCTTCAAGATTTAGAAGAGATAAGTTTGAAATTTTTGCTAATTTTCTACGATTCGGATGTTTTTTTCCCCAGAATAAGATGGTCTTAGTGGTTGGAATATCGTCTAAAAATAGTGCCAGTAAGCGGCGTTGTTTGAATAAACCGATTGTTGAAAGAATCATTTGGAATGATATGTTAATTATAAATCTGTTGGTTTTGAAATCTCATTTGCTTCGGTTTCGAAGTAGGCATCCATAAAATTACGAAAATGCAAGGCATAGTTTTTATCAGTATTGTTGCTACTTGAATCATTGATGCAAAAAGAGTGCGGCATATGGAGATATTTCTTTTTAAATAATAATTTCTTATATTGAGTTTGAGCGTGTGTGCTGCGGATATTGAAATAATAGCAAACCTCGCGTTTCAGCGTGGCATGTCCGTCAAGATACATCAACCACGGCACTAAAAAACTGGCCATATTAAGTTCGGAATTGTGGCGGACTTTATTATTTAAGAAGGAATGTATTTCGTCTTCAAATAATGACCATGCTTTCTGAAAGGTTGTTTTCCGTAATGGTACATAAGTATGTACTAATGGAGTATCGATATTGACGCAGGAATAATAACTCTTTAATAACTTCAGGGCATGTTCTGATGCGGTCAAGGTAGGTGTAATAAGACCTCGTTGACGCATTTTTTGAAAACTCTTATTGGCGACAAATAATGATGCTAATCCATTACTTTCGAAAAAGTGGCTAGATGAAAGGTCTCTTGCAACAAAAACATCATCGTTAAAATAAATAAAATGCTCACTTAGATTAGGGATTTTATATAAATGTGCCTCGATTACATGGGAATTAAATGTTGGTAGGTATTTATCATCAATAATTTGCGAGTGATTAATCAGCTTGATTTTAGGGTGCGTATTTTCATTCAGCCATTGAGGCTTTTGATTCGCAGTAACGATAAAAATATTGTGAACCCATGGCATAAATTTTTGTACGGCTTTTATTGAGTAGAACAGTTCATTATGGTTGGAAAAACGGGCGGGATCAGTTGCATATAAGCCGATGTTTTCTTGATTTATAGGCTGAAGTGTCTGGTGATATTGTTGTTGCCAATCTTTATCGGTATTGTCCACCCAGGTAAAAACAACATCGATCGGAAAGTTTGGAAGAATGTTTTCTGTAAGTGATGCCAGATTTTCATCGGCATTGATAAGCATGAATTCTTCAGTTTCGGGAATAGGCTGTTCAACGTTATAAGGAGGGAAACGTTTATTCAGATAATCCCTAAAAAAGATATGAGGTTCTCTAAAAAGTTTTCTGACTTTATTAGTGTTCATTTAAAACTTTCTAATGGGAAATCATAATATTACAATAAAAATAGGCAATCCGATTTGTTATGGATAAACATATGCTGCGAAATAGCGGCGGGTGGTGAGGCCCGCCTTATTTTGAGGTGGTTTAAAACGTTACCGCTTCCGCTAACACTTTACCTGCCAAGTCTTTGGGAGACAGGTTCGGTTCGCCTTGGAGCGGCCAGTTTATGCCAACTGACGGATCGTTCCAAATCAGCGAATGTTCGGCTTTCGGGTTGTAATAATCCGTGCATTTGTAGACGAACTCGGCCTCATCGCTCAAAACGTAAAAGCCGTGGGCGAAACCTTCGGGTACCCACAGTTGGCGTTTGTTTTCCGCCGACAAGATTTCGCCCGCCCATTTGCCGAAAGTCGGCGAGCTTTTGCGCATATCGACGGCAACGTCAAACACTTCGCCGACGACGACGCGCACGAGTTTGCCTTGCGTATTTTCGGTTTGGTAATGCAGGCCGCGCAATACGCCTTTGCCTGATTTGGAATGGTTTTCCTGCACGAAGGTGCGGTCGCAGACGTTGGCTTTAAACCATTCGTCGCGGAAGGTTTCCATAAAGAAGCCGCGCGCGTCGCCGAAGACTTGCGGTTCTAAAAGTTTGACTTCGGGGATGGCAGTGTCGATGATTTTCATGTTTGTCCTTTGGGAACCGAGGCCGTCTGAAAGTATGATTCTACGGTTTCGGTATTGTGTGGTGGATTAAATTCAAATTAGTACGGCGTTGCCTTGCCTAGGCTTAAAGGGAACGATTTTTTTTAAGGTGCAGGAGCATCAAAGTGAATTGGTGCCTGTCTGAGGCTTCGTTACCTTGTTCTGATTTGAATTTAATCTACTATTTTAGATTAGGCTACGCCGGCTTTTTCAGACGGCCTTTGTTTGTTTTTTAGCAGGCGCAACAGATATTGGCCGTATTCGTTTTTCGCCATCGGCCGGGCCAGTTCTTCCAAGCGGCCGTCTGAAAGCCAGCCGTTGCGCCAGGCGATTTCTTCGAGGCAGGCGACTTGCAGTCCTTGGATGTTCTGCACGGTTTGGACGAATGAGGCGGCCTCGAGCAGGCTTTCGTGCGTACCGGTGTCCAGCCATGCGAAACCGCGCCCCAAAAGCTGCACCGACAGCGAACCGTCTTCCAAGTACATCTGGTTCAGGCTGGTGATTTCTAGTTCGCCGCGTTCCGACGGCTTAATCTGTTTGGCAAATTTGACGGCGCGGCTGTCGTAGAAATAAAGGCCGGTAACCGCCCAGTCGGATTTAGGCTGTTGCGGTTTTTCTTCAAGAGACAACGCCTTAAAGTTTTCATTGAATTCGACCACGCCGAAGCGTTCGGGGTCTTTGACCTGATAGGCGAACACGGTTGCGCCGTAATTCCTGGCAGCGGCTTTTTGTAACATCTGGGTAAACGACTGCCCGTAAAAAATATTGTCGCCCAATACCAAACAGACATTGTCGCCGCCGATAAATTCCTCGCCGATGATGAATGCCTGCGCCAAACCGTCGGGGCTGGGCTGCTCGGCATAGTTGATGGAGATGCCGAAATCACCGCCGTCGCCGAGCAGGCGTCTGAAAGAGGCGTTGTCTTCGGGGGTGGTGATGACCAGAATCTCGCGTATCCCCGCCAGCATCAAAACCGACAGGGGGTAATAAATCATGGGTTTGTCGTATACGGGCAGAAGCTGTTTGGACACGCCGCGCGTAATGGGGTAAAGGCGCGTGCCGCTGCCGCCGGCAAGGATGATGCCTTTCATGAGTTTCTCCTAATAATATTGGAATATGCGTGATTTTTTCAGACGGCCTTATTGAGCTTTCTGTGAAATTATTTGCTTTCAAAGATTATTGATTGTCCCCTGAACCTCTCCGGTAAGAAGCAGAGGGGGACGGAAAACCTGTCTGGGAGCAGTCGGGTTTCGGTCTTGACCCCTTCTTGCCGAGGAGCAGGCAACAAACCTTAGTGTTTGTTGCTTGGAAAATTTAAACTTTCGCAAGAAGCCTGTGTTCCTTAAAGGCCGTCTGAAAACTATTTCCCCGTTCCCAGACGTTCCAGACGGTAGCTGCCGTTCAATACATTTTGCCACCAGGTTTTGTTGTTCAAATACCATTGCACCGTTTTGCGGATGCCGGATTCGAACGTTTCCTGCGGTTTCCAGCCCAGTTCCCTGCCGATTTTGGCGGCATCGATAGCGTAGCGCACGTCATGGCCGGGACGGTCTTGCACGAAGGTAATCAAATCTTCGTAGCGCGCCACACCGGCCGGTTTTTCGGGAACGAGTTCTTCCAATAGGGCGCAGATGGTTTTGACCACTTCGATATTGGCTTTTTCATTATGCCCGCCGATATTGTAGGTTTCTCCGACAACGCCTTCGGTAACAACCTGATACAGCGCGCGGGCGTGGTCTTCGACAAACAGCCAGTCGCGGATTTGCATTCCGTCGCCGTACACGGGCAGCGGTTTGCCGTCGAGCGCGTTCAGAATCATCAATGGAATGAGTTTTTCAGGGAAGTGGTACGGACCGTAGTTGTTCGAACAGTTGGTTACGATGGTTGGCAGACCGTAAGTACGCAGCCATGCACGCACGAGATGATCGCTGGACGCCTTGGAAGCGGAGTAGGGGCTGGACGGGGCGTAGGGCGTGGTTTCGGTAAACAAATCGTCCGTGCCGTGCAAGTCGCCATAAACTTCATCGGTGGAAATATGGTGGAAACGGAAAGCTTCGCGTTTTTCAGACGGCATCCGTTGCCAGTAGGCACGTGCGGCTTCAAGCAGGTTGAACGTGCCGACGATGTTGGTTTGGATGAATTCGCCGGCGGAATCGATCGAGCGGTCGACGTGACTTTCCGCCGCCAAGTGCATGACGGCATCTGGCCGGTGTTGGGCAAACACGCGGTCAAGTTCGGCACGATCACAAATGTCCACTTGCTCAAAGGCGTAGCGCGGGCTGTCGGCTACATCGGTCAGAGATTCGAGATTGCCCGCGTAGGTCAGTTTATCGAGGTTGACGACGGAATCTTGGGTATTTTTGATGATATGGCGGACGACTGCCGAGCCGATAAAGCCCGCGCCGCCGGTAACGAGGATTTTTTTCATGCTGGTATGGTATATAACCTAAAGAAATAAGCTTAGACGGAACTATACTATCAGATAGATAACGCGGCAAATAATAAGGAGGCCGTCTGAAAATGTTTTCAGACGGCCTTTGGGGTGTTTTTGCGTGTACTGTCGGCTGAATGCGGTGCCCGCCCGTATGGATATTGTCAGAAATAATTTTGAAAATCCGGTACGGCGCAGACCTGCTAAAACAACAGCATTCCAACGCGGCGGATTCTTTCTTCGTCTCCCAATACGCCGGCACTTTGCAGCAACTTCAGATAGGCTTGGATGTAGGTGTATTTCGCCTCGGCCAGTTTTTGTTCGGCATCGGCTTTTTCCTGCTGTGCCTGAGTTTCTTCCAGATTATTCCTGACGCCTACCTGACGCCCCAACAAAGTGGCTTCCAGTTTGGCTTGGTTGCTTTCCAACAGGCGCTGCTGGGCGAGTGTCTGGATTTTGCTGCTGCGGGTGGTTTGATAAGCCTGCCTTACTTCGAGTTGCACTTTCCTTTCGGTGGCGGTCAGCAAATCTCTGTTTTGCATTTCGCGGGCGACGGCTTCGCGGATTTGGCTGGAAATTTTACCTCCGGTGAACAGCGGTACCCTGAGCTGGACATTAAACATACCGCCTTTGCTGCGGTAAGTCAGGTCGGAGCTGCCTCCGTAATATTCTTGACGGTAGGTGCTGTGGTCGTCTTGATAACCGCCGTTGACGGTGAGGGTGGGCAGGCGGCTGCCTTTGGCGGCTTTTACCGCTTGCGTGGCGTTTTCCAGCGTTTTGCGCTGCAACTGCCATTCGGGGTTGTGCTGTTCGGCTAAAGCCTGCCATTCCTGTTCTTGCGACTCTCCAAGAAAATCGGCTAGATTTTTATCGCTTTTCACCGGACTGATTTGGCTGGGGTCCAGTCCGGTCAGGTTGGCCAGCGTATTTTCCGCCACCTGTAATTGGGCGAGCGTACTGATTTCCTTTGCCAGAGCGGCATCGTAGCCAGATTTGGCTTCATTGGTATCCAAAATAGTGGCCGCCCCTTGTTTGAACATTTCTTGGGCACGCTGAAGCTGTCGGGCATAAGCGCTTTTTTCTTCGGTTATTGCGGCGAGTTTGTCCTTGTTCAGCAAAATGTCGAAGTAAGCCTTTGCTACATTTATCCTTAGTTCGTCTTCGCTACCGTATAGACGTGCATCTGCCATTTCCGCATTAATTTTACCCTGCTTATATTGGGCAAACAGGCTTCTGTCGAATAAGACCTGCGTCGCCTGTACATTCCAGCCGCGGCTTTGGGTGTTGGAGGAAAGAGAATAAGGCTGTTTTTGGTAAGTGGCGTTGGCATTGACTTGAGGCAGCAACTCGGCTCTTGCTTGATTCTTTTTTTCCGATTCTGCATCACGTTCATGTTTCGCAGCTGAAAAATCGGCGGAATAACCTAAAGCCGCCTGCCAGGCATCTAATAAGGTAAAACTATTGGCAATGGTAGGGAGGATGGAAAAGAGCGAAAAAAACAACGGCAGTTTTTTCAATTTCGGCATGGTGGATAATGATTATGAAATAATGATGAAAACTTAGAGTCCCCTTTTTCGGATTAGTTTAATTTTTTTGAAAATAACCCGAATAGAATATAGACCTTACTTAACCATACATATCTTAATTATCTATATAAAATTTTACTGATAATTATTTTAGTAATTTTAAATTTACATCTTCAGAGAATTTCTCGTTTGTCGTAGCCGCCGTTATATTGGTGTTTATAGGAGGTGAGTATTTTATTTAAAAGGGTAAGTATACTGATATATGTTTTTGAAGTATAAAAATACTGATTTATTTTTTCGGAAAAATAACGGAATCAAACGAACAAAATTGGTAATTTCTACTCACAAAAGTACAGAACCCGAAAAGGGTGATGAACCATCTTTAACCTAGAACTTGTGTATAGGAGCTTATGATGAAAACTTTGAATCAAAAAGAATTGGAACAGGTTGCCGGCGGCTATCGTTGGAGCGATTTCCGTAAAGACTGGAAAGATTTTTGGAAAGAAATGGGCAAAGGTTTTTCTAAAGCAGGCGACGACATCAGTGACGCTTGGAAAAAAGCACGGGATGCAGTCCATGACAATTAAACCAAATCGGTTTAATTGATGAAAATATTTATTGTTGTGAAAACCTTGAGGATTTGATAGAGGCTGTGTGGCAGAAGGCGAATTGTGTGTCCGTAGCAACAGGCTTCTTCATATATTTATTGCACAACGTAATATTTTGGGGCGGCGGGCGAAGACGCTTGCCGCTTTATCTTTGTTTATATTTGGTAGTGGCTTTCAGTAAAAAAGCCGACTTAAGTTACAGAAGGAGTAAAAACAATGAAAGAATTGAATATACAAGAACTTGGACGCGTGGGCGGCGGATTTCGCGAAAACCGCGACTCTTTAGATTCACTGCTCAATATCTTGAATATTGTTTGTTTTTGAAGCGCTCGGGAGATTTGATTTATGAAGGTTATCAAACTGTTCGAGATGGAAAAAGTTGCAGGCGGATTAATCTTATCGAAACCAGTTTACGGAATCAGTCCGTCTCTCCCCGTGAAGCCGATCCCCCTTTGGGAAGACGGAGACGGAATGTATCCGCTACCGCCGATACGGCAGGAGGTTATGTAAACCAAACCGTTTTAGAGGCTGTCTAAAAAATCCTTAGCGCAGAGCGCAGGATAAACAGACGGTTTATATATCTGAAATAATGCTAAGGAAATAAATATGAAAGAATTGAACACATCTGAACAACACTATATCTCCGGTGGTGGAGTGGTGTTTTTCCGTGATGCCGACGACGGCAGCGTGGTCGGTGAACCCGATAAACGTGATTTGGCCGCAGGTAGGGTCAGGCTTTCCACGCCGACCGGCGGAAGTAATGTTACGGCTTTAGCGTTCAAACATACTCGTTATTGACCCGTAGGTTGTAATTTAGAAGGCAGATGGTCAGGCAATGCAATGAGGAAATTCTCATGAGGATAATGATGATTCTTGGATTTTGGGCGGGATTGCTGTTGGGCTAAACAACTTTGAATAGAGGGAGTGAGTTTTTGCTACTTCTAAGGGGAAAAGTTTTTGGCGAATGTTTTATAAGGGATAACAGGGATATTATAGATTTGTTTTATGCATTATTTATTGATTATTTAGTAGGCCGTCTGAAAAATTTAGACGGCCTTTTTGTGATTTAGTTTATAACCATTTGAAATATTTAAAATAATTTGAAAATAGGGTAGATAAAAGTTAAATAGAACTTTCAGAAAAATACAGTTTTACCAAGAACAAAAATGAGATTAGTTAGTCGAATTAATAAGTTCATGAATTGTTTTTGTGGGCTTGAAGTTTTTATTTTATTTTAGGAGGTTTGTCATGAAAGAATTGAATCAGTTTGAGTTGAAACAGGTGGCCGGTGGTAACGGTATTGCCGAAGATATAGGGTGGGCGTTAGGGCGTGGTAGTCGTTGGCTATGGAATCAAACGTGGTTTCGCGGTTTGGCGGGGGCTGGTTCCGCTGGTGTCCTGTAATACAGGAATGAAAATATTAAGAATAGTTTGCGCCTAGTGTGGCTTCTTAATATTTGATTTTTAATTATAGAGTCTGTTTAGCATTTTTTAATTTTAGGAGTATATCATGAAGACATTAAATCAATACGAATTGGAAAAAGTAAGCGGCGGAATTGGTCCGATGGCTGTAATAGGTGGTATAGCTGCCATTGCTGGAGCTGCAGACGTAATATGGAGTTTTGGTAAAGGTTTTGTCCGTGGTATGACTGACTAATAGGGTTTAAGTTGAGATCTTAAATAGTTGTATGTATACGGTTATGCTACTTGTATGGTAGCTAACCGTATTTGTTAAGGATTTTACGAAATTATAATATTGTTGATAAATTTTGGATTTATAAAAATTTGGAAATTTAAGTGTAAATAAGTGTAAACTCAAATTTTTGGATAATGAAAGTAATTGCTGTTTTGTTCTTAATTAGGCGGTACTGCTGCTGAGATTATGGTTTTAGGTTAGATATTGATGGGTGGTCATCTAGGAGTTTGATTTCAAGTGGCTTTTTTCGAATATGTCCTATCAAAATAAATAAATTTTTCATTATGAGCAAAAAGTTCCTAAAAAATTTCCTTAGAGCTTCCTAGAAAAAACGTTATTTCTCACAGCGACGGTGCTTTAATACGCTGTTTATGTATTTTGGTACCGTTTTCTGTCGAAACACAGCAGGAAATAATCTGTGTTCCTGAATATTTTTCATTTTTATATCAAACGTATTGTCAAAAAATCGGAACTGTCTGCCGGATTTGTTGTCCTCTTTAAGGTAGTTCCTGTTTCTAAAAAATTCCCAATGGGTTGACGATGGCCGACAACAACAGTTTTTTCCGCCCGGAGATTTTCGAGGCGAAGAAGAATAAGTGGACGGGGCATGTGGTGTTGTCCCGGCCGTTTTCTTTTGTGTTTTTGACCTGCTGCGCGGCGGCGGGGGCGTTTACTTTGATTATTTTTGCCTTTTTCGGCAGTTACACGCGCAAGACTACGGTGGAAGGGCAGCTTCTGCCTGTATCCGGTTTGGTGCGGGTATATGCACCTGATACGGGTGTAGTAACCTCGAAAAAAGTGGCTGACGGTGATTATGTGCAACAGGGAGACGAACTGCTGACGATTTCTATGCCGCGATATAGCGGTGGCGGCGATGTGCGGGCCAAGTTGGTTAAAGAAGCCGAGATGAAGAAAGACATGCTGTTGCAGGAAATTGAACGGCAGAAAAAAGTTCAGCAGGGAGAAGAACGTACTTTAACCGATACGGTGGCCAAATTGGAAAACCAACTGGCCGATATACGCAGTCAAATCCAGGGGCAAGAGAAACGGGTGCAACTGGCAAAACAAATCATTGAAAAATATCGGCCTTTGCTCAAGCAGGGGTTTATTTCCGAGCAGCAGATGATAGGGTATGAAAACGAGCATTTGGACCAAGTGTCGCAACTGAATGCGTTGAAACGGGAACAAGCGGGTGTTTTGCGTGAATTGAATACGCAAAAGCAAACCTTGGAGAGTCTGCCGGCCAAGCAGGAAACGGAATTGAGCCAGCTTAACCGTACGGTATCTGAGATTACGCAGGAAGAATTGAATTTGGATTTACAGCAGGAACAAACGGTTCATGCCAGTAAGTCGGGCTATGTGAGTACTTCCAATGTGGAAGTAGGCCAGCAGGTTAGTCCCTCTCAACTATTGTTGAGCATTGTCCCGGGAAATACGGAGTTGGTGGCGAATTTGTATGTGCCTAGTCGGGCGGCGGGTTTTATCAATCCTAATGATAAGGTGGTATTGCGTTATCAGGCTTATCCCTATCAGAAATTCGGGCATGCGCAAGGGAAAATAATTTCTATTGCGAAAACCGCTCTAGGAAAACAGGAATTGGCCAGTTTGGGTGGAGCGTCTGCCGACAGTGAAAATCAAATGGTACAGGCCCAAGCTAACGAGCCGGTGTATTTGGTGAAGGTTAAGCTGGAAAAACAGACAATTAAGGTATATGGCAAAAATAAACCGCTGCAAATCGGTATGGTGGTGGAGGCGGATATTCTGCACGAACGTAAGAAACTTTATGAATGGGTGCTTGATCCGCTTTACAGTATCACGGGGAAACTAAAACAATGAATTATTTAGAACGTTTATCTTTTGGATTTAGCAAAAAACTGCCGATTGTCTTACAGACCGAAATTGCTGAATGCGGTTTGGCGTGTCTGACGTCAATTGCCAGTTATCACGGCTATCACAGTGATTTGCGCACGATGCGGCAGAAATATTCGCTTTCGCAAAAAGGTTTGACGCTGGCGGATATTGTGCGCTTTGCCAATGACTTGAATTTGACTTCGCGTGCCCTGCGTCTGGATTTGGATGATTTGCCTAATTTACGCACCCCCTGTATTTTGCATTGGGATTTAAATCATTTTGTGGTGCTGAAGGAAGTGCGGAAAGACGGCATCATGATCATGGATCCTGCCGTAGGTTTGCGTAAAATCAAGCAAGATGAAGTATCACAAAAGTTCACCGGTATCGCGTTGGAATTGTGGCCGAACACGCATTTCGAGGAAAAGGAAGAAAAGCAAAAAATCAAGATTCTTTCTTTACTTAAGGGTGTTACCGGTATCAAGCGTTCGTTGGTACAGGTATTGGTATTGGCATTTGCGCTGGAAATTTTCGGTCTGGTTAGTCCGTTTTTGATGCAATGGGTAATTGACCATGTAATCGTTACAGCCGATAGGAATCTGTTGTTAACGCTGGTTTTGGGCTTCGGTCTTTTGAAAATTTTGGAACAACTTACCAGCTTGTTGCAGGCGTGGGTGAATATGCATCTGACCACTACACTCAATGTGCAATGGAAAGCCAATATATTCAAAAGGTTGCTAGAACTCCCCGCCGATTATTTTACCAAGCGCCATTTGGGTGACGTGATTTCTCGATTCGGTTCGATTGACAATATCCAAGAAACTTTAACTTCCACGGCGTTTAAAACGGTTTTAAGCGGCATTATGGCGGTGTTTACGCTGATATTGATGTTTTATTACAGTTGGCTGCTATCGGTAGCAGTACTGATTGCTTTGGCACTGTATATCATCATCCGTATCGTGTCTTATTATCCGCTGCGTAACGCTACCGAAGAAAATATCGTACATGATGCCAAGCAGAATACCTATTTTATGGAAACGGTGCGCGGTATCCATACGGTAAAACTGTTTGAAAAAAATGAGCAAAGACATAGTTCTTGGATGACTTTGTTTGTCGATACGATTAATACTAATCTGACCAAACAAAAGCTGACTAATATCTTTGACTTCGCGAATAAACTATTGTTTGGTATTGAAGGAATCCTGATTGTATATCTGGGGGCAGATAAAATTTTGGATGGCGGTTTTACCGTAGGTGCGTTGACGGCTTTTTGGGCTTATAAAAACCAGTTTGAAACCCGAGTGGGCGAATTGGTCGATCAATATATCAAGATTCGTATGTTGAGCCTTCATGCCGAACGTTTGGCCGATATTGTACTTACAGAAACCGAAGCGGAGAAAATCGAAGAAATTTATATTCCGGAAATCGAAGGTGATATTGATATTGTTATTGATGACGTGTCATTCCGTTATTCCGATGCCGAACCATATATTTTGCAAAATATTAATTTGCATATTAAACAAGGCGAATCTTTAGCATTTACCGGTAGTTCAGGTTGCGGTAAATCGACGTTGATGAACATTTTAATCGGCAACCTTACCCCTGAGTCGGGGAAAGTGTTGGTGAACGGGCACGATATTCATAAACTCTCGCCGCGCTTTATCCGCGGGTTAAGCGGCACGGTAACGCAGGATGATGTATTGTTTGCCGGATCTATCAGTGAAAATATATGTTTTTTCGATGAAACACCCAATCAGCAGAAAATTATGCAATGTGCGGCGATGGCAATGATACATGAAGACATTATGCAGATGGCTATGGGTTATGAAACTTTAATCGGTGATATGGGTAATGCCTTGTCCGGTGGACAGAAGCAGCGAATTATTCTGGCGCGAGCCCTTTACCGCGAACCGAAAATCTTGTTCCTTGACGAAGCGACAAGCCATTTGGATATGGAAAACGAGCGTGCGATTAATGAAAACCTGAAATTTCTCAACATTACCAAAATTATGGTGGCGCATCGTAAGGAAACCATAGAATCTGCCGATAGGGTAATTGATATGGAGACGCTTAATCGGAAGGGATGAGGTAGCTAGCTGGATTGCGCCTTTTCCTCTATGTATCAGGTGTATGGTTAAGCAAGTGATTAAATTTAATTGAAAGATTATTGTATCTGTGTAAAATAGTAACTTTAATTATAAATAGTTGGTTACTATGCAGAAAAATCAAATTGGCTTCTCACTTGCGGAACTATTGTTTACTATCGTGATAACGGTTATTTTGGTAACAGTAGCGTTTGTCAGTTACCAGTCCTATATAAAAAGTGCCCGCCTGAGGGAAGCACAGACGATGTTATTGTCTAATGCTAGGTTTATGGAGCGGTTTTATCACCAACATAGCAGTTTTAAGAAGACTTCCACCACATGGCCCGACTTGCCGGATGGCGGGAATGAGATCTTTTGTATTCGTCCGCATGGGGATGCTCGGGGGGCGTTGAATGACAAGTTTACCCTTAAGGCGGTTGCTTATGATAAAGATAAGGAGCCGCGCATCCTGAAAATTAATGAGTCATTGATAACAGTTATTTGCGAAGGTTCAACCAGTATCTGTGAGGAAGGCAAAAACTATTTTTCCGGTAGCGATAAGAAATGCACAGTGTTCCAACCTTAGTTGTTAAGGAGGCCGTCTGAAAATTGATTTCAGACGGCCTCCTTGGTTTTCGAATTGTAAAACTTTAAGTCAGTGCGTTGTAATACTCATAGGCCTTATCCATGTCTTCAAATGTGTGCATATGACCGTTTTCCAGGACCATGGCGTTGTCACAATATTGCTTCATAGCACTATGACTGTGAGAAACCAAAATAATCGAACGCTCTTTGCGTTTCTCAAACAGTTCGTATCTGCATTTTTCGGCGAAACGCGAATCGCCTACGGCAATGACCTCGTCAATCAAATAGCAGTCAAATTCCACCGCCAGCGACAGAGCGAAAGCTAGACGTGCTTTCATACCCGAGGAGTAACGTTTGACCGGTTCGTATAGATATTGGCCCAATTCGGAGAATTCTTCGGTAAAGTTTTTCACATAATCGATATCGACATTATAAATACGGCAGATAAAACGCAGATTATCCATTCCGGTCAGGCTGCCTTGGAATGCACCGGAAAAGGCCAAGGGCCAAGAGATACTCATCGTACGTTTGATTTCACCTTCGGAAGGCGGCTCTACACCGCTGATAAGACGGATCAGTGTAGATTTGCCTGCACCGTTCCGCCCTAAAATACCGATTTTTTCGCCTTTTTGCAGAGTGAAATTAATATCGTGCAATACCGTTCTCCAGCCTTGGCGCGTCAGATATCGTTTAGACACATGTTCAACAGAAATCATTGCGGTTCGACCCCCTTGCTGAACTTGGTAACCATAGCCAATCCCAGTAGCAGCAAAACTAAATTGCACAACAAAATAAACCACGGATTTCCGTATGTTGTTACACTGCTGCCGAAATAGCCTGCACGGAACATTTCTGTACCGTGAACCATAGGGAGCATTAACACATAATGCTGCAACTGCTGTGGCAGATTATGAACAAAGAAAAATACGCCTGATAACGGCATCATGACAAAACTGATTGTGCCCCATACTTTGCCGAAAGGCTCAAAATGAAATGCAACCGAGCAGATAATCAGGCCTAATCCTATAGCAAACATTGCCATCAACAACCAGGCCAACAGCATATAAAAAATATCAGCCGGCATCTCAATCCAGCGAACGGCAATCAAAACGCTCATAATGGCAATCTGAGCAATGGTCGCTCCCGCAATTTCCAATAGCATACGCGCAAAAATCGTATCCAATACACGGACATTCCGGTGGTAAAGCAGACTCATATTGGCCGAGATGGATCCGATGGCACGGTTGGACGCGTTACGCCACATCATCATCATCGGATAACCCGTAATGGTAAAGGCAACAATATTTAAAGTGGATATATTGTTGACCTTAAAAAATTTCCACATCAACACCATTATCAACGTCATTAATAGGGGTTCGACAAACAGCCATAAGAAGCCGATGTTGTTACGCCCATAACGGGTAATGATTTCTCTCATTAGAAGAGCGCCGATAACCCGTTTTTGGATGATCAGCGACTCCCAAAACGATGTTTTATGCAGCTCTTTCATCAGTTTTTGTGCTCACGTATGCTTGCGGACAACAGACTGGCGATACCGTAAACGATTAAGCCGATGATGAATGTTGCCACAATGTTGTAAATACGTTTGGGTTCGTGCGCCAAATCTGGTTTGTTCGGTTGGGAAATCACTTCAAGATATAGCTGTTGACGGTCTGCCTCCGCTTTCGCACTCTCCAAAGAAGTCATGGCCGCAGCCAGTTGCTTTTCTGCCAGCTCGTTTTCCAAATAAACTCTTTGGTATTCGGCAGCCTGATTGGATAAAGAGCTTTCGCTGCCACCTGAAATCGCCTTCATTTGTTGGGTAATCTCCCTACGCAAGCTCTTTTCGCGGGCAATCAAACCAGGGATTTGAGGGTTTTCCGGTGTTACCGCCTTGACCTGATCCAACTGGGTTTGAATTACAATCAACTCATCTTGCAGTTTCGAAACCAAGTTCATCTGTACGTCGGATTGTGCTTTCAGGTCGAAAATACCGTTGGAAATACGGAATTTGGTTAATTCGGCCGAAGCCTCTTTTACCTGTTCTTCAGCAGATGCCACCACTTCCTCTGCGTAACGGATGGTGTCTTTTCGCGCCCGCTCGTTCAATTGGTTGATTAACACTTCGCCTTGTTTTAAAAGCGCATTATTGATTTTTTGCGATTCTCCCGCATCAAACGAAGTAACGTTCAAATTGGAAATACCCGATATGGAGTCAAAGTGAATGGCCACCTTATCTTTATAGTATTGATAAAACGCTTCATCTTCGCCTTGAAAACCGAAGCCGTTAAAACGGCTGAAAATATCCCCCTTAGTCTCATAGAATTTGCGTACGGGCATTTTTTTCGACAAGGCCTCCAAAGCCGAGCGCGACTGCATGTATTCTTGTACGGTATAAATATCATCTTGCGAACGCGAGAAACCGGAACCTTGCAAAATCGCTCCCAAACCGTTTAGGGAAGACTGGCTTTTCGGAGAGCGCACGACAAAACTGGATTGGGACGTGAATTGATCAGAAGCGAATAATCCAAAATATACCGTTGAACAAACAGTCGGAATAATGACTGTCATCCATAATAAGGGGCTGATTTTTCGTAATATACTCTTTTTGCCGTTCGGTAACGGATTAGAGAGGGCCGGTTCCGTTTTTATCTCAGATTCGGCAACAGGGAACTGCTCAGACATAACCAAAACTCCCGCAGTTAAAATTAATTAGTAAGATTATTGATGCTGTTCGCACCGTTAACTACAGGTGAGAACACAAAAGACAAGAATTTTTGTACTTCAGACAAAGGTGCGTTCGAAACATATACCACATCTTTATTTTTGATTGGAAAGCGCTGCATCCAGAATAAAGAATGGGCATCCGATAAATTTAAACGGTACACCACGGGGATTTCTGCTTCGCTGCCATAACCTTGGGCTGTCCATTTTCCTTGTTTTTCAGACGGCAGCTCGGCCACCGGTGTATAGCGGAATACAAACACACCGCGTGCATCCGCTCGATAATCCTGTAATCCTCCCATACGACCGACCGCTTCCGCCAACGATAAACCTTTCACGGAAAAACCAATCTGTTGGGTTCGGCCGACCGCACCCATCGAAGTAAAGCTGTTCGGATTAGTAATCATCGTTACAATATCACCGCGACGTAATAAAATATTTTGGCGCGGATGAGAAACCAAGTCTTCGAGTGCTACCGTTTTTACCTGATTTCCGCGAGTAAGCTGTACATTTGTATCTTGTACATTGGCCGTAGAGCCACCCACTGCAGCCACAGCATCGAGTACGCGTTCTCCTGCAGTCGTCAACGGCATACGCACGCTGTTTCCCGCACGGATAACCGATACCGTCGCCGCATTGTTCTGTACCAGCCGCACTATGACTTGAGGCTGGTTTGCCATTTTTTTCAGACGGCCTTTAATCATATTCTGAACTTGAACAGGTGTTTTTCCGGCTACGGAAATATCGCCTATAAAGGGAACGGAAATCATACCTGCCGAGGTAACCATTTGATCAGGCAACTTCGTTTGTTGCGCATTACCGGAGCCGACAGACGATAAGGCACCGCCAAACAATACGGCTGGCGGAGCTTCCCAAACCGTAATATCCAGCATGTCGCCGACATTAATCGCTCCCACAGAGGCATAGCCGTCTCCAAGTTGGGCAAACGACTGATTGGTTTGTGCCTGATACAAAGATTTAGATACCGCATCGTTGACTTCGATCAACTCTACTGCGGGAACCTGAGCATTTGAGCTTTGTTGGTTAAGCGCAACAATTTTTCTTGCGCTGGGTCCTGCGGAAGGAATGGAACTGCAAGCAGTTAGCAAGCCGTAAGCCAAGAGAAACAGGCTGTTTTTGAAGAAATATTCTTTGGGGGCCATTGTTTATACCTGTATATTTCTGTAAATTCGCTATTGGAATTTGTTATTATAGCAATACAAGCAGCAAAAATGTAATTTATAGTTAAAAATTACAAATGCATTTAAAATGTATAAAACATGAAGAAAATCAAGACGTTTATAAGGAATTCTAGGATTTTTGCTAGGGATTATTTCAGATATCCTATTCATCAATAGCGAACGACTCATCAAAGAGTTTGATGAGCGTGTGTTGATAGGACACCCCCCCATCAACATGATTACTATTGAGATTGGGCCGGATGTTCGTAATGTTCGTCAATGTCATTTTTATTTGGGTGGACAATACCTATTCGCAGTGACAAGAAAAATATCAAACCTATCTTTTCGCAAAAAAGAATAAGTATGCGCGAAAGGGGTGTAACCCCTACACTCAAAGCTTCTTTAAACAGCATTAAGTTGTTAAGCCGTTACAG
The DNA here is from genome assembly GCF_045062685.1 of Neisseria oralis. NCBI lineage: Bacteria > Pseudomonadati > Pseudomonadota > Betaproteobacteria > Neisseriales > Neisseriaceae > Neisseria > Neisseria oralis. The sequence continues at coordinate 46,505 of NZ_JBJGEB010000006.1, read as the reverse complement.
TAACATTTCTAGAGATAGGCTGTTGGTATATACCTATATATCGTTGTACAAAATGGCTTTACAAATAGCTAGAACCTATACGGGAAAAATTTACCAAATTCCACCCTAATAAATTCCGTGCCGATGCGGGATGGTATTTGGAGGGTAAATTTGTTCCTTCATGGGAAATTGATTCGGCTAAAATTCCCACAATGCATAATTTCTTACAAAAAAAAACACGGAGTTCGCGCCACATTCTATCTATACAAATAACTTTAACAACAAGCAGCGATTACCGGATTATTGCCCATAACCAACAATAACTTAAAAATATTACTCACTTTAATTTAATAGGTTTGAATTATCAAAATTATGAACAGGAAATTTAGAAAACTTCTTCGAGATCCTAAATTATTTTTTAGGGATATGTATAACAAAAGAAGTGTACAGATCAAAAAATATTTACCGGTAAAATACAACGGTACGCAACAATATACAGTTGTTTCTGCTGTGTATAATGTTGAGAAATATCTAAACGACTACTTCTCTAGCCTGACGAAGCAAAGTCTGAATTTCAAAAAACATATCCAACTGATTTTAGTGGATGACGGTTCGACCGACCGTTCGGCAGAAATTATCAAACAATGGCAAGCTAAATTTCCAAAAAATATTCATTATTTTTACAAAGAAAACGGCGGTCAGGCTTCGGCACGCAATCTGGGGTTGCAACATACGCAAACTGAATGGGTAGTATTTACAGACCCTGACGATTACCTCCACCCCGATTACTTCAAATCAGTGGATACCCAAATTAGTCACCATCCGTCGGCAGTAACGGTAGCTACTAATATAAAATTTTTCTTTGAAAATCAGAATATTGTTAAAGATAGTCATCCTTTAAAATTCCGCTTCAACAAAACTCAGGTTGTTGATGTTGCTAAGCTCGACAAATTCATCAATATGTCAGCCGCTTCAACCTTTTTCAAAGTCAGTCATATTAAAAAACAGGGCTTGGCGTTTAACCACAATGTTAAACCAAATTTTGAAGACGGCAAATTTATTGCCGACTATCTATTAGGTTTGCAGGACGCAAAAGCAGTGTTTGACAAAGATGCTGTCTATTTCTACCGCAAACGCGAAAGCGGTACATCTACTTTAGATACTTCTTGGCAGAAAGTGGAAAAGTTTTCTAATGTTTTTGAGTATGGCTTTTTGCCTATGCTCCAAAACTATAAAAACCGCTTGGGAAGCGTACCATCTTCAATCCAAAAAACTGCATTGTACGATATGGCATGGTATATCCAACAATTACTCAATAGACCTGAGCGTCTGGAATTGTTGAATGCTGAACAAAAAGCACACTTTTATGCCTTAATGAAGCAGGTTTTTAATTATATTGATGAAAAAAACATCATGGAGTTTGGCTTGGCGGGTATATGGCTGTTCCATAAGGTTGGTATGCTTGGCATGTTCAAACAGAGCGAGCCACCATTCCAAATTGCCTATATTGAAAACATCGACCATGAACGCAAACAGTTTCTTGTCAGCTATTTCACTCATTTCGATCTGCCCTATTCCGTGCAGGCTAATGGGGATGACATTATTCCCGCTTACGCAAAAAGTGTCATTAATAATTTGAACGAGCAATTATTCGTTTACGAAAAACGCCTTTGGATTCCCTACGGCGGAGTTGCTGAGAATGCCAAAATCAATATCCTGCTCAACCAAAAACCGATGCGAATTTCAATTAAAGGCAAAACCTTTATGCACGGTATCACTTTGAACGAGCTGACAGGCTTATTCATGCCGTCTGAAAAATATCTTTCGGACGGTAGCTGGCTATTAATGGATAGAGAAACCAAAGCAGATGACAACGCCGAGCATTTCTACCGTTATATGATGCGGCACCACCCTGAACAGACCTGCTATTTCGTGTTGAACAAAACCGCGCCAGACTGGGATCGCCTTAAACAGGAAGGTTTCAAGTTGGTAGAATTCGGCGGCAGTGAATACGAGCATCACTTGCGTAAAGCCGAAAAAATCATTTCCAGCCATTTGGAAAAACATATCAATAATTATTTCGGTGATTTATACGAACACAGCAAAAAATTTGTTTTCCTCCAACATGGAGTGACCCAAAACGATCTTTCCGCATGGTTCAATACTAAGACCAATCTGCATTGTTTTATTGCCACTGCTACTCCTGAATATCAAACAATCATAGCTAATCCTAGCCGTTATAAACTCACAGAAAAAGAGGTAGTGTTAGCAGGCTTTCCGCGTTATGACAATTTGGTGTCAAAGAATATTGCTCAAAGTAAACAAATTCTGATTATGCCTACTTGGCGGAACAATATTGTAGGACAAAATATTGGTAGCGGTAGCAATACACGCGCTATAAATACCAATTTTATGAAAACTTCCTATGCACAGCATTGGTTTAATTTTTTACACTCTAAAAATTTGAAACAATTGGCAGAAAAGTTTAATTATGAAATAACATTTGCCCCACACCCAAACATTGAGCCTTATTTAGATTTATTTGATATTCCTGATTACATTCAGGTTTGGAGAGGAGCAAGTGCTACAGAAAGCATACAAAACTTATTTAGCCAATCATCAATTTTGATTACTGATTATTCCTCTGTAGCCTTTGATATGGCTTATCTGAATAAATCTATTATCTATTATCAATTCGACCAAGAAGAGTTTTTCTCTGGTGCCCATACACTTCAAAGAGGGTGGTTTGACTATGAAAATTCCGGATTTGGGCCAGTTACGCTGACTGAACAAGAAACATTTGATGAACTAGAAAATATTCTAAAAACGGGTTTAAAACCGGAATATCTTGAACGTATTCATGCCACCTTCCCATTCCAAAAAGGCGGTAACTGCGAACGCGTGTATCAGGCTATTATGGCACTTGACCAGCCTGAAACTGCCGATAGTCTGCCTATTCTTCAGGATATGATTACTCAAGCCGAAAACCATCATGCATGGAGCTTGGCTGCAAGCCGTATTCAGGCACTGCTTGATACAGGCCGTCTGAATGCGGAAGAAAGCGCTGATTATCGCCAGCGTTATCTGAATGCCTTATTTGCAAACAAACAGTTTGACGTATTGCAAAATCTGTTACCTGACTATCCCGATATTGCGGATTACTGGCAGGCAAAAATGGATTTGTGTATCGGCAATGCCGTGAAAGGTGCAGAATTTTTTGCGGTACACGACCAAATTGGTACGCAAGAAGATATTTTAGCCGCCTTGCTTGCAGCCTCATTCAATCAAGAACAAACACTATCTGAAAAACTGTTTGCCCGAATCGGTACAAACCTGCCCGATTCATACAAACCTTTGCTGACCGTAGCACAAAAGCTGTTGGAGCAGAATTATTTTACGGCCCTGGCTTTGCTAAGAACTTATATTGATAGTTTGGATAATCATGAAAAAAGCCGTCTGAAACCCGAACTGTTGGCTTCCTATCTCTGTATGAAACTTGGCAATCTGCAAGGTGCGCATCAGTATTTGGTTGCTTTTGAAAAACACACGCAAAACGACCCAAGTTGCCGTATTGCGATTGCAAGACTTGCAAAATTACGTGGTGATTCTGAAAAACTGTTTACCCAGCTCAACCGCGCTTTTGAAGAAAATCTGCTATTAATTCCTGAGGATTTAACGGTTAATTATCTAAAAAAAATGTACGATACCGGCAATACTGACGGCGAAGCGTATCTATTGGCTCAACTACGCCAAAAATACCCTGAAAATCAGTCGCTGGCCTTGTATGAAGCAGAGAAACTTTCTAAAAACCAAGATTGGGAGTCAGTAGTCAAAATATTGGCTGATTTCGCACAAGCCTCACCCGAAGCTATGTATCTTTATATAACTGCTTTGTGCCGTCTGAAAAACCGTAAGGTAGCACAGCGTTATTTTGACGGACTGGCTCTGCAAAACACGAAGGCCTACTGGAAGCTGGCAGCGGAAGTGGCTGAAGCTAAAGAAGACAAGGCCTTACAGGCTGAATGTCTGCAAAAACAGTTGGCTTGTTTAGAGTAAATTCTGTTTTATTTAAAGAAGGCCGTCTGAAAACATAAGTTTTCAGACGGCCTTCTTACGTTGAAATTCTTCAGTCGTTTTGACTTCCATTGTATTCCCCGAATATTACAAATATGACTTAAATGTTTAAAAAAAATAGACAGTAAATTTGAACTTACTGTCTATTTTACCTTGCATTTAGTTGAGATTAATGTCCGAATCAGTAATGTGGATGCCCAACAGCAAATTATTGATGATGGTATTGGATAAGAATACGGTATTTCCTGAAAAATCAAGGTGTTTTTGAATTTTTTCAAAGTCAAATTCGCACAATGTAATCGTAGGCAATGCTTTTTTCAGCTCTTTAATGTCAGGATAAAATTCCGACACTTTAGCTGATGAAATAACTACTTGATTTTCTAGGTTATGATCAATTTCATTCGGTAGCTTTTTGAAAATTTCCCCAATCGGCGTACGAATAGAGTGTAGATACAATGGATCTTTACCGCCATAATATTTATGATTGCCTAAAAATGGGTCAATCGCAAAGGTTTTGTACCCGCCTATTAAACCGTGATATACCGCCCCCGTACCGCCTGATGATGCACCGCAAATGACTACGTTTTCCTTATCTACGCTATAAATATTCATCAAACTCTTGATGAAATTCTGGATATTAGCTTCGATGTTTTCATCAAATTTTGTGTTTAAACCATGACTACCGAACGCATCTGACACATCAGCCATACGGATAATGTAAGTGTTTGGCATAATGCTGTTGCTTATAAATGGAAACGGGTGGCTGTAATAACGGTCAACCATGTTTTCATTGCTCTTATTGGTATAAGAGAACAACACCAACAGGTTTTTCTTGTTGGTATTCAACACCTTTGGCGCTTCAACGGTATAAATCACATTTTCTAGCTCATGGAAAGAGTCTGGAAAATAAGCTAAGAGATCTTTATAGCTGTGCTTGTTTACGCGACGGAATACACTCACGCCCATTTTGTGTTCAACAGCCAAAAAACCTTTGCTGTTTAACTCGTAAACATAATCATTTAAACCATGATTCCGAGCATAGCTCAGGAAAAACTCATTACTATTGCCTTGAATGCCAATGTATTCGACTTCTGGTTTATCCAAGTATTCGGCCAGATTGATGCCGTTGTCTCTTTCTACATTAAGGATGTAGCAAAGTTTGCTGCCAAAATAAATGGAAGTAACTTCCAAAATTTCACTGAATTTAGCCTCAATTTTTGCCCAATCGGCCTCTGCAAATTTGAAAGACAATACAGTATTTGCCTGATTAACCGATTGCGGGTAGCTTCCATAGATTTCTGAAATATATTTCAGGAATTTTGGGAAGCTGGAAATTTTAGAAACCTTGCTCTTATTACGTTCGATAAAGTTAAAGGTTTGACCTAATACTGTATAACTGATGCTGACGAAATAGTCGTTCAGTAGAAAATCAAATACAATGCTTTGATCGTTATAAATCCAAGCAGAGACCTTTCTAGAATCAATTTTGGCTTTTTGTAAGATATTTTTCTGAATTTGATATAAATCCATTTTTATAAACCCTGCTGATATTTTTCCAATAATGCTTTTTTGTCGGTTTTGTGGTTGGTGCTGACTGGAATTTCATCAATCTTGATAAATTCAGACGGCATCATATAAGACGGCAGATTTTTTGCCAAAGCTTCCTTGATAATCGTGGATTCGGTTGCTTCTTTTGAGGTGTAAAAACACACCAACCGTAATACTGTGCCGGTATCGCGTTTTAATGCGATGACTGCTGCGTTTTCAAATCCAAATTGTTTTAAATCTAAAATTTTTTCTTCTATTTCAGATAATTCAATCCGGTAGCCGTTTAATTTAATCTGTTCGTCCCTGCGTCCCAATACATAAAATACATTGTCTTTTACAAAGCCATAATCGCCTGTTTTGTATGTTCTGGTTTCATCGTCGTGAATAATAAGGCGTTTGGTATTTTCGACTTCATTATTCAAATAACCGCGCATAACATGGATACCGCTAATCCAAATTTCCTCATCGACAATGTTCAAATCTGAATTTAAGACGGCATAGCCGACCGGCAATTCTTCTTCAGCCTCCAGCATTTCTCGGGTAATATCGATGTAAGTAGTTGCCACTGTTGCTTCAGTAGGGCCGTAGGTATTAATAATTCTTGCTTGAGGGAATTTTTGGAAAATCATTTTGACAACCGGTTTTCCTAATTTTTCTCCACAAAAAAGAAATTCTTTCAAACTTGGAATATTTTGCTGATTCAATTTGGGATTGAGCAATTGCTGCATGGCGAACGATGGGGTTGAAACCCATGTCGAAATCTGTTGCTTTGCTAAGAAATCCGTCCAAGTGCTTGAATTGGCGATGTCTTCACGGCTGTTTAATACTATGCATCCACCGTAAGCAAGATTACCAAATACTTCATACATAGATAAATCGAATGCAAACGGCGCTTGATTCATAAAGATGTTGGGTTTTGCCAAATTAAGTTGCATTGTCATCCATTTCATTAGGTTGAATACTGCTTCCCTGCCGATTTGGACACCTTTAGGCTGCCCGGTAGTGCCTGAAGTAAACATGATGTAAGCCAGATCTCGTTCGCTCAGTTCGTGTTCTTCGTCGTTTTTCTTCTCGAACGAATCATTTTCCGCACGGTAAACGTATTGTGCCTTGGATAAATTACAGATATGTTCCAAGCGCTTTTCAGGATAGATACTGTCTACCGGAATAAAAGGAATTTTATTTAACAAGCAGGCGTATATAGCTATAACAAAATTTATTTGTTTATGGCCGTGCACAATTAAAGGGATATTTTTGTTGATGTTGGCAATTTTTTTATATTCGTTAAGAAACTCATCCATCCGTTTGAGTAGTTGCTCCCATGAGCAATTTTCTTGGGAGTTGGCAATGGCGATACCTGATGTGTTGTTGAACAGATATGCTAAATAATCTTCCAAGGAAGAAAAATCTGTTATGCTTTTCATATTTTTCTTATCCTTTGTAGTTTCGCTCTACAAATTCAATGATGTTGGATGTATTTGCAAATATATTCACTACTTGTTCGAATGGAATTTCAACATTGAATTTTTCTTGGATGGACAGCATCAAATCCATTGCACTGATCGAATCAATTAAACCCGATGCAAGTAGTTCTTCATGTTCGGATACTTGCTTTTGGGCGGCTTTTGAGACAAGGGTTAAAATTTCGTTGGTGATGGACATCGTCGTTCCTTTTGTTAAAAAGTTGTGATTTTAGGTAAGGGTTTCGAATTATACTATAATGTATTGTAATTAGTGGGATTGTCCAAATTTTAATTTTAAATTTTTTGAATTTTACTAAATGTGGAAGCGTAAAAAATGACCATATTCGTTACCGGCGGTACCGGCTTTATCGGTTCGCACACCGTTATCTCCTTACTCCAATCGGGATTTGATGTTGTAATTTTGGATAATTTATGTAATTCGTCCGCAAAAATTCTGCCCCGCTTACAACAGATTTCGGGTAAATCTGTGCCGTTTTATGAAGGCGATATTCGTGATCGTGAGGTTTTGCGGCGGATTTTTGCGGAACATGATATTGATTCGGTGATTCATTTTGCCGGTCTGAAAGCTGTAGGCGAGAGTGTGGCCGAGCCGATGAGGTATTACGACAACAATGTGTCGGGTAGCTTGGTGTTGGCTGAAGAAATGGCGCGGGCGGGTGTGTTCAATATCGTGTTCAGTTCGTCGGCCACGGTGTACGGCGATCCGGGTAAAGTCCCTTATGCAGAAGACATGAAACCAGGCGATACCAACAATCCCTACGGTACATCCAAGGCTATGGTGGAGCGGGTTTTGACCGACATTCAGAAAGCCGACCCTCGCTGGAGCGTGATTTTATTGCGTTATTTCAACCCCATCGGTGCGCATCAAAGCGGCTTAATCGGCGAGCACCCAAACGGGATTCCGAATAACCTGCTGCCGTATATCTGCCAAGTGGCCGGCGGGAAACTACCGTATCTTTCCGTATTCGGTGATGATTATCCGACTCCTGACGGTACGGGTATGCGCGACTATATTCATGTGGTGGATTTGGCGGAAGGCCATGTTGCCGCAATGAAGGCCAAAAGCCATGTTCCCGGCGTACACCTGCTGAATTTGGGTTCGGGGCGGGCGTATTCGGTGTTGGAGATTGTCCGTGCATTTGAAGCTGCTTCAGGCTTAACCATTCCTTATCAAATCAAACCGCGCCGCGAAGGCGACTTGGCCTGCGTGTATGCCGATCCGACTTATACTAAACAGCAAACCGGCTGGGAAACCAAACGTGATTTGCCTCAAATGATGGAAGACGCCTGGCGTTGGGTAAGCCGGAATCCGAACGGATACGGCGATTGATTGCAAGATAAGATGAGGCCGTCTGAAAATGTATTTTCAGACGGCCTCATTACTTATTGTGCGCAAATATCTGGAATTATCCTGCCTTGCCATCGGCCCGCGGTTTGATCAACCACGGAATATAGCGCCAAGCGTATAGCAACAACGAAGCGGCGAACAGTGCGGCGGAACAGCGGATGCTGTGTGTGTATGCCGTGCCTGAAACAAAAGTGGCGAGTATGCGGATGAGGGTGGCGGCAATCATCAGCCAGAAGGCAAGGGGGATGGGTTTTGGGGCGGGGTAGATAGGGTGTCCGGTATGGCCCAGTGCGGTGCGTGCCATCATGCCGAGAGTGAGTACGCCGATGCCGCCCACGCCGATGAGGTGTACGCCTAAATTAAGCAGTTGCAGCTTGAAATGGCTGAGGCCGATGGCGGTGAGGCCGAGTGCGGTAAAGAAATAACCCGCAAACAGAATCCACAGCATGGGTTCTTTCAAGACGGCGTTGTTCCACCAGCGGCAGACCTGTATGAGGTTGATGATGCCGGCGGCGAATGTGAAGAGGGTGGCCAGCGGCAGCAGGAACTGGTGTGCGGTCAGCATGGCGGCAATCATGGGTAGAACCAAGGCGGAGAGTGCCAGCCATTGCGGGCTGGGCACTTGCGGGATGTTCAGGCGTTTGGAGGTAAAGAACGAGATGATGCGGGTTCCGATGAGGCCGATAAAGGCGGCGACCATAATCAGGCCGGCGACGAGTCCGTTGAGCAGCGCCATACCGTCAAGCGGGTTGAGATGGCGGTGGAATGCGACATGTGTTCCGCCCAATACGAAGAGGGCGAACACGGCGATGTAGTTGCGTTTGTTTCGGCTGCGATATACGGGGATGGCCATGCAGACTGCGCCATACCAAAAAAAGACGGTACCGGCGATACCGCTGGCAACAGCCCCCCAGCCGGGAATAAATGCGGCAATACGGGCGGCCAGCCAAAACGCGGTCAGTCCGGCCAATGCGCCGCCGCGGGTGGGGGGCTGTCCGGTCCATGTGGCGACCGCGGTCAGCAAGAAAGCGATAACGACCAAACCGGCGTAACCCCAAATCATTTCATGGGCGTGCCAATAGAAACCGGATAGTTCGGGCGTGCCTTGATAGCCGAAGCCCCAAAGCAGAATGGACAGCGCGCCGTACAGCGCCGCCAGCGAATAAAACGGGCGGAAAGCCATTGCCCAAATCGGATGTTTGAACAGGGTGCTCATGGTGGTTCCTTGTGTTTTTTATTGTGGGAGGTGGTTTTTATAGGTCAGGTCGTCTGAAAAGGTGCCGGCCATGTTTTTCAGACGGCCTCATCGGTTTATAAAACAGAAAGGTAAGGTTTTTATTTCGGTGTGTCCAAATAAGCTTCGACGGCAGGGAACAGTTCGCGTTCTTCAAAACGGGCATGATCGCGCAAGGTGGTGGCAAAATCTTTGTTCCACGTTTCGCTGGCATGTTCGGGCGCGGCAATCATGGCGCGTAGTTTGGCATGATCCGTTTCAAAACGTTCGCGCAACGCGTTGTCGATTCGCGGCCAGTACGGTGCGAACAAAGTTTCTTCTTCAAGGAAATGTTCCAATAGCTCGGGGAAGTGCGGTTCCAATTCGGCTCGGTGGCTTTCGGCGGGAGTGCGCAGAAGACGCACGCAGAGAGACAGCGAACGGTGGTGGTCGCGCGAAAGCTCGATGAGTGCGGGGTGGCGTTTCAGCGGTTTCATAGGTTTTATTGACGGTATGCCGGATTGGAACGGTAAAGTATGATTTTAATGATGGGCTGGATTAATGTTTAAGTTTCATATATTATGAAACTTAAACATATATAAAGTCAAACACATACAGCCGTTGCCCAAAGCGGCTGTATGTGTTTGGGAATGAACCCGCAGGCCAGAAGAATACCATGTATTTAACCCAACATACGGATTACGGTTTACGCGTATTGATCTATACGGCGATAAATGATGATGCGTTGGTCAATATCAGTACGATTGCCGAGACTTATAATATTTCCAAGAGCCACTTGATGAAGGTCGTTACCGCGCTGGTAAAAGGCGGATTCCTGACCAGCGTCAGGGGGAAGGGTGGCGGTTTGAAACTTGCGGAACCGCCGGAGAAAATCAATATCGGTTCGGTGGTGCGCCATTTGGAACCGATGCAGTTGGTCGAATGTATGGGGCGGGACAACAACTGTCTGATTACGCCGTCATGCAGGCTGGCGGATATTTTGAGCGGGGGGATTAAGGCGTTTCTGAATTATCTGGACGGTTTCACCCTGTCGGATTTGCTGAATAAACCTACTTACGATTTACTCTACATGCCGAAAGTCGATATTTCGGTCGAACGGACGAACTGAGCGCGGGACTTCTGTAAATCAAGCGATACGGCCTAAAATTTTTAAAAAATTTCTTTGGAATGCAACGTATTGTATATCAGTTGGGAACTTACGTCTGTTTCGGGCTTCATACTTCACTTAAAGAATGCACAATGCGGTTTGAATAATCCGTTTTGTTTTCAGACGGCCTTTCTCTGCTGAAAACCATATTGGGAACCTTATCGAACAAACCGTTTGCTTATGGCTTGAAGGTGCGATTTTTTTGAAGATTATCAATGAAGTAACTGATTGTATTCAAAATCCTCCGTTTGTATAAATAAGTTGCAAACAGAAATAATTGCTATTACTATGCTGGCACTATGAATAAAGAACGAATTTTAAACCCCACAGTGGTTGCCGCTGTGGCGCTGCTGCATGTCGGCCTGATGTTGTTGTTGTGGCGCGCACACGTGCCGCCGCCCGTGGAAGTCGAGCACATCGAGTTTGTCGATTTGGGCGATTTCGGTGGCGGAGACGGGAATGCCGAAGGAGCGGGTTCGCCCGCTCCCGCGGAGAATCCCGCTCCGCCTCAGCCGCAACCGGAGCCGCCGAAACCCAAGCCTAAACCTAAAAAAGTAGAGCCGCCGAAACCCAAGCCGGTAGAACGCCCTAAACCGGTTATCAAACCTGTCGTAACGAAAAAGGCGGATGCCGATATTGAGCAGCCTAAAGAAAAACCTAAGCCTGTTGAAAAACCGATTCCCCAACCTGAGGAAAAACCTGTCGAACCACCCAAACCGGTTGAAAAACCGGTTCCCGAATTCAAACCTGCAGCGGAAAGTCCGACAACCGATACTTACGTCCGCAGCAGCAGGGCTGGGGCTGCCGGCGGTAAGGAAGGCGGCAAAGGCCAGGGCGGCGAAGGCGGCGGTTCGGGCAAAGGCTTTAAAGGCGAAGGTACCGGCCGCGGGTTGGGCGACGGCCCGGGCAGCGGCGGCCGACCCGGCGACCACGGCAGCGGTACGGGCGGCGAAGGCGGCGGAACGGGGCCGGGCAGCAGCCGCGGTAATCCGATACAGTCGTCCGGCATGATTCCGACCCCTCCGTATCCCCAACTTTCTGAAGAAAACGGTGAGGAAGGTACGGTAGTCGTGAATGTGCTTGTGGCTCCCGGCGGGAATATTGTGTCGGTGACCAAAGTCAAGGGGAGCGGCTATCCGCGTTTAGATAGGGCCGCGATGAATGCCGCCAGAGTAGGTAGTTACAAAACTAAGGGTTGGATGAATTTCAGAGGGACCGTTGTTTTCAAAATAACCAACTAAAGGCCGTCTGAAAATCGGAAAGCCACCTTGATGATTTAAAGTTTCATTTTTTAAACTCAGTTTTATATTTTTGGAAAAAAAACATGAATTTAGCGTTAGTATTTCAATCGGGCGATTTCGTATTGATCAGCGTGTTCATCATACTGGTTATTATGAGCATCGTAACTTGGAGCATCATCATTCTGCGTGCCATCAGATTGCGCAAGGCTAAAAACGGCAATGCGGCGGTTAAAAAATTGGTGTTGGCTTCGTTCACGCTGAACGAAGCGGTGCAGAAAGCCAAAAGCGTCGATTCGCCTATGGGGCGTTTGACTGAGGAGGCGGTTAAGGCGCATCAGAACTACCGTCAGAGCGATGCCAAACTTTTGGCCAATGCCCTGCCTTTGAACGAATACCTCGTTACCCAAATCCGCAACAGCATGAGTCAGATTATGCGTCAGTTTGAAGGCGGTATGACCTCATTGGCCTCCATCGGTGCGACTGCGCCGTTTATCGGCCTGTTCGGTACGGTATGGGGCATTTATCATGCTTTGATCAATATCAGCCAAAGCGGCCAGATGAGTATTGCCGCTGTGGCCGGTCCGATTGGCGAGGCTTTGGTATCGACAGCCGCCGGCCTGTTCGTGGCGATTCCTGCGGTGTTGGCCTACAATTTCCTCAACCGCAGTACGAAAACCCTGTCGCAGGACATGGACGCCTACGCTCACGACCTGCATGTACGTCTTTTGAATCAGAAGGATTAAGTTATGGCATTCGGTTCGATGAATTCGGGTGATGATGCCCCGATGTCGGAAATCAACGTTACGCCGTTGGTTGACGTGATGCTGGTGTTGTTGATTGTGTTTATGATTACCATGCCGGTATTGACGCATTCGATTCCTCTGGAGCTGCCGACCGCTTCCGAGCAGGCGGCGAAGAAAGAGAAGCAGCCGACCGACCCGCTGCGGCTGACGATCGGTGCCGACGGTTCTTATTATTTCGGTGCGGAATCGGCTTCCAAAGTCAGTATCGAGGGGGTAGCTGAGAAACTGAAAACCGCTAAAGCGGCAAAAGAAGATTTGATTGTCGCCATCGCCGCCGATAAATCGGTAGAGTACGATTACGTCAACAAAGCGCTGGAAGCGGCGCGTGAGGCGGGTATCAGTAAGATAGGCTTTGTAACCGAGACCAAATCGGTAGCCAAGTAATCAATAAGTAACGCAGTCTTCTGTAAAACGGAGAGGCCGTCTGAAAAACGAAATTCAGACGACCTCTCCGTTTTATCGGTTTACCGAAGCATTACATTTTTTTAAAGATATGGGGAAACACCAACCTGATTCGGCCGTCTAACCGATACAAGAAATTCGCGGAAAAGCGGGCAAGGCGGATGGTGGCGCATCTGCTGTTCATAATCCTAAAGATGTCGTTTGGAGAAGAACATGCCTGAATGGTTGGGTATCGTATTGTGGATTGCCGCGGGATTGGCGGCAGTGTTGGGCGTATTTGCGGTGGTCGGATTTTTACGATTCATCGTAATGTCGGCGTATAACAAAGATTTTTAGGTGTTTGCCGGGCGCCGTTTATCCTGACGGGTTTAAACGATGAGGCCGTCTGAAAAAAGATATTGCAAATCTTTTTTCAGACGGCCTTTGAACGTTTAACGGTTATCCGCCGCCGCTTGCAGGCGGGCTTCAAAATTGGTCAAATCCACGCCGGCCCGGGCTGATGCGGTTTTTACTTCGGCCACGCTGCTGCCGTTTTGAATCTGGCGGTAACCCCATAACAAAGAACAGCGCGTTCCGGTTCGGCAATAGGCCAGTACCGGCGGCGGCAGTTCCGCCAGCAGCTTGTGGAACGTGTCGATGTCGGCATCGGTGATGGCCGGAGCGGTAACGGGCTGGTGGCGGAAGGCCGCAATGCCCGCCTGTTCCAGCCATTGCCGTACTTGAGCGGCCTCGGGCTGGCCTGCTTCTTCGCCGTCGGGCCGGTTGCAGATAACGCTTTTGATGCCGAGTTTTGCGGCTTGTGCTGCGTCGGCTTCGCTCAGTTGCGGGGAGATATAAAGATTTTCGCTCAGTTTCAAGATTGCCATGATGTTTCCTTTCGGTTGTTTTCAGACGGCCTTTCATGCCTGAAGGTTACGGACGGTCAAACAGCCATTGTTCCAGCAGTTGTCTGTCGCTTACCGCCAGCAGGGCGGTTTCCGCACCGGCCTCCTCTACGGTGATAACGGTTTCGCGCAACACGCCAGTGCGGAAGAAGTGAACATGTACCTGGCTGCCGACCGGTTGCTGCGACCATTGTAAGGTAAGGTCGGTACAGGCGAAGCCGTTGAGGGCGATGATTTTGTCTTGTGGGCAGAGGGCGGCGTTTTCTGCACTGCCGCCGTTGAAGACATGAGTCAGGGTGGCGCCGTCGCCGTTTTGTTTGAAGCGTGCGCCGAAGTCAGGTGCCGGCGGGAAAGAGTCAGTCTTGGCGTCCACCAATCCGCCGCCGTGGCTGCGGGGCAGGGAGTGCCATGTCAGGACAACGCCGGCTGTGGCGAGACATTCGGCCAGCGGTAGGTCGCGGGTACTGTATAAGGCCGTCTGAAAAAAATCTTCCAAGTTCAAGCCGGTGATTTCTTGGCAACGCACCTGCCATTGTTTTTCGGGAATGCCTTGCCGCGTTGCACACCAGTCGCGGTAGTGTTGACGCATTACGCTGTCGAGCGAATGCCGTCCCGCACTTTTGCTTCGGATGAGCAAGTCGAGGCAGAGGGCGGCAAGGGCGCCTTTCTGATAATAGCTGACAATGGCGTTAGGGCTGTTTTCATCCTGCCTGTAAAACTTGTTCCATGCGGTAAAGCTCGATTCGGCAAGGGTTTGTTTCAGACGGCCTTTGGTTTGTTGTACGCGGGTAATGCCTTGCGCAAGCAGGTTCAGATAGGCTTCGGGTGAAATGCAACCGCTTCGGGCGAGGAACAGGTCGTCGTAATAGGATGTAATCCCTTCGAAAGCCCAAAGTTGCTCAGTGTAGTTTTCGCGGTCGAGATGGTAGGGGACGAATGCTTCGGGCTTGATGGATTTAACGTTCCATGCGTGGAAGTATTCGTGGGAAAACAAGCCGAGCAGTTGTGTATAGGCGTCGTTCGCCGCGCCCATTTCAAACGGGGGCAGACTGTTGCGGTCGGCAAGAAGGGCGGTACTGTCGATATGTTCGAGGCCGCCGTAGATGTTGTCGCCGACATGAAGCAAGAAAAGATATTGGTCGAACGGTGCAGGGCTAGGGAAAGCCGCCAGTTCGGTTTCGCAGATTTTGCAGATGTCGGATACCAGGCGGTCGCGGTCAAACGGATGATAGAAACCGCTCAAAGCAATGCGGTGCGGAATACCTGCCGCTTCAAAGCTAAGAAATTCGATATTCCCCAGTTCGATGGGATGGTCGATCAAATCCATATAAGAAGCCGCCTGAAAAACGTGCTCTCCGACAGCCGGCAGAGTGGTCGCTATCCGCCAGTGTTCAGGGGGCTGCGACAAGGCCACACGGTGGGCTTCATGCTCGTATCCTTTGACTTTCAAGAAGATGCAGGCTCCGTCAAAGAAGCCCCGCTCCGTGGTTAGGAATGCGCCGCGGACGGACAAATCGAAAGCGTAAACGGTGTAGCAAATCCGCCACTCTCCGCCAATAGCGGCGGCATGCCATGTATTTTTGTCGATTTGGGTCAACTCGGCCGGAATGCCATCGCAAAAAGCCCGGATTTCAGTGATATGACGTGAGAAATCACGAATCAGATAACTGCCCGGAACCCAGTTCGGTAAACTGATTTCTGTCGGCAGTTCATTGTTTTTAATAAAAGAAAGAGTGATTTCCCATTGGCGGGAGAGTAAATTTGGCGAAAGAGTGTAATTAATCATAGCTATTATTCTGTTTGTTAAATTTTAATATTTGCCGGTATTTTAATACAGCCCACAGGCTGCATCAAAAAAGGCCGTCTGAAAAGAAAGGATGAAGGATATGACAAAATTTTAGTAAGTATTTTGTTAATAATTTGATTTGTATTGTTTTTATTTTTCAAAAAAATATTTTTGACATATTGTCAGCAATGTAATATCGCTTGGCGCGTACCAGTATCTATGTTAAATTTAGAAAAATAGCCCATTGTTTCGCTTGATTTGACTCAAAAATCAGAAATCGGCTGTAATAAAAAATTCTTATTGCCATGATTAATGGAGACTTTTATGGACACGCAAACTTACAACTACAAAGTGGTGAGGCAATTTGCCATCATGACCGTAGTTTGGGGCATCGTGGGCATGTTGGTAGGTGTTATCGTTGCCGCACAACTGTTTGCCCCTTCCCTTGATTTATCCGATGTCGGCCCGTGGTTTCACTTCGGTCGCCTGCGTCCGCTGCATACCAATGCGGTGATTTTTGCTTTTGGCGGATGCGGCCTGATGGGGACGTCCTATTATGTGGTGCAGCGTACTTGTAATGTGCGTTTGTTCGGCGGCAACTGGCTGCCGGCGTTTACGTTCTGGGGTTGGCAGGCCGTTATTGTGGCAGCCGCAATTTCACTGCCTATGGGTTTTACCCAAGCCAAAGAATATGCGGAACTGGAATGGCCGATTGATATTTTAATCGCATTGGTTTGGATTGCTTACGCCGTAGTTTTCTTCGGTACCATTGCCAAACGCAAAGTAAAGCATATTTATGTAGCCAACTGGTTTTACGGCGGTTTCATCTTGGCTGTAGCCTTGCTGCATATCGTTAATAATATCAGTGTTCCAGCCGGTTTTATGAAATCCTACCCCGTTTATTCCGGTGCCATCGACGCAATGGTGCAATGGTGGTACGGCCATAACGCCGTCGGCTTCTTCCTGACTGCGGGCTTCTTGGGCATGATGTATTACTTCGTTCCGAAACAGGCCGCTCGTCCGATTTATTCGTATCGTTTGTCCGTCGTCCATTTCTGGGCGTTGATTTTCACTTACATGTGGGCGGGTTCGCACCACCTTCACTATACCGCATTGCCCGACTGGACCCAGTCTTTGGGTATGGTTCTGTCTCTGATTCTGTTCGCGCCGTCTTGGGGCGGTATGATTAACGGCATCATGACCTTGTCCGGTGCGTGGGACAAACTGCGAACCGATCCGGTTTTGAAATTTCTGATAGTTTCCCTCTCTTTCTACGGTATGTCGACTTTCGAAGGCCCGATGATGTCCATCAAAACCGTTAATTCCCTGAGCCATTATACCGACTGGACCATCGCACACGTACACGCGGGTGCGTTGGGTTGGGTAGGCTTTGTGACAATCGGTTCGGTGTACTACATGATTCCGCGTCTTTTTGGTAAAAACGAGATGCACAGTACCAAATTGATTGAAGCGCATTTTTGGATTGCCACTATCGGCGTGGTCTTGTACATCGCCGCAATGTGGATTGCCGGTGTGTACCAAGGTCTGATGTGGGGTTCTTTAAATAAAGACGGTACGCTGACTTATTCGTTTGTAGAATCCGTGAAACACACTATGCCTTATTATCAAATCCGATTTGTGGGCGGCATGCTGTATTTGAGCGGTATGTGCATCATGGCATACAACGTTTACCGCACGGCGGTCGGCGGCAGGCCGGTGGATGCGGAAATCCCTGCGGTTTCCCAAGTGCAGCACCACTAACGTATAAGAAAGATAGGCTACCAAAATGAAATTGCAACACTTAGTCGAAGAAAAAGTCGGGTTCCTGATAGTGTTTACCGTTCTGGTTATCAGCGTCGGCTTGCTTATTGAAGCAGTACCGTTGTTCTTTACCAAAGCGGTAACCCAACCGGCTCCGGGCGTTAAACCGTATAACGCTTTGCAAGTGGCGGGAAGGGATATTTATGTGCGTGAAGGTTGTTATAACTGCCACTCGCAGATGATTCGCCCTTTCCGTGCCGAGACCGAACGTTACGGCCATTATTCAGTAGCGGGGGAGTCGGTTTACGACCGTCCGTTCCAATGGGGTTCGAAACGTACCGGTCCTGATTTGGCCCGTGTCGGCGGACGTTATTCCGATGAGTGGCACCGTATCCATCTGCTCAACCCGCGCGATGTCGTCCCCGAATCCAATATGCCTGCATTCCCGTGGCTGGCCCGTAATAAAGTGGATGCGGAAGCCACTGTC
This sequence comes from Neisseria oralis, assembly GCF_045062685.1. NCBI lineage: Bacteria > Pseudomonadati > Pseudomonadota > Betaproteobacteria > Neisseriales > Neisseriaceae > Neisseria > Neisseria oralis. Next base: position 28,327 of record NZ_JBJGEB010000006.1, on the reverse strand, counting down.
AGACATATGAAGGCTCTGCGCTCTGTCGGTACACCTTACAGCGACGAAGAAATTGAAAAAGCTCCGGAAGCTTTGGAAAACAAATCAGAGCTGGACGCCGTAATCGCTTACCTGCAAGGGTTGGGTTTGGCATTGAAAAACGTAAGGTAACATCATGGATGCTAACTGGGCGCGCTCGCTTTTTACCCTTTGGGTATTCGTCAGTTTTATTTTGGTTATCTATATTGTGTTTAATCGGCGCAATAAGAAAAACTATGATGATGCCGCAAACAGTATTTTCGACAATAACGACGATAATACGTCCGATAAAAACGGGCGATAACCGGTTAATCCGCGATAACGGAGCAAAAGAATGAACACAACTTCCCAATTTACCAGTAATTTCTGGAATATATACATTGCCGTCATCGTCCTGTTCAGTTTCATCGGCTTGGCTTGGCTGCTGCTTTCGCAAAATGTTGTGAAGCCGCTGAAAAAAGGCGAAGAGGTTAAAACCACAGGATACAACTGGGACGGTATCGAAGAGTACAATAATCCGCTGCCGCGTTGGTGGTTTTGGTTATACGTCTGCACTTGGTTGTTCGGTATCGGTTATTTGATTATGTTCCCAGGTATCGGCGACTATAAAGGCTATTGGGGCTGGAGCAGCCACGGGCAGTACGAAGAGGAAATGCAAAAGGCGAACGAGCAATACGGAAAACTGTATGCGAAATTTGCCAAGATGCCGATTGAACAGGTTGCCAAAAATCCTGAAGCACGCCAAATCGGTAAGAATATGTTTGATACTTATTGTATCCAATGCCACGGTTCGGATGCGAAAGGTTCCAAAGGGTTTCCAAACCTGACCGACAATGATTGGCTGTGGGGCGGCGAACCTGAAAAAATCCATGAGACCATTGAAAAAGGCCGCATAGCGACTATGGCTGCATGGGGGCCTGCTTTGGGTGAAGAACGCGTTAAAGACGTTGCAAACTATGTGATGTCTTTGTCCAAACCGAAAGACCAGTATGACCAAGAGCGTGCCGCACGCGGTAAGGCCTTGTTCAGCGGTCCGCCGGCCAACTGCTTTACTTGTCATGGAGATAAGGGGCAGGGTATTCAGGGCTTGGGTCCGAATCTGACTGATAATATATGGCTTTGGGGTGGAACGCAAAAAGCCATTATTGAGACCATTACCAATGGCCGCCACAGCCAAATGCCCGCATGGGGCGGTTTCTTGGATAAAGACAAGCTGCACATCATGACGGCGTATGTTTGGGGTTTGTCAAACAAAGACGGTAAAGCGCCGACCAAGAAAGCAGAACCCGTACCGGTGGCAGCACCTGCTCCGACAGCATCGCCTGCGGAAAAAGAGGCAGTCGCTCCGGCAGATAAAGCAGCGTCATCGGCCGATAATAAAGCCGGTTCCGCTACTACTACTGAAGCCAAGCCAGCCGATAAGGCAGAAGCAGCTCCGGTAGCCAAGGCGGATGGTAAAAAAGTCTATGAGGCAAGCTGCAAATCCTGCCATGGCAACGCTATTCCCGGAATCCCTCATATCGGTACGAAAGCAGATTGGGCGCTGCGTATCAAGCAAGGTAAAGAAACTTTGCACAAACATGCCCTTGAAGGGTTCAATGCCATGCCGGCCAAAGGCGGCAACAGCGGTCTGAGCGACGATGAAGTGAAGGCTGCCGTGGACTACATGGCGAATGAATCCGGTGCAAAATTTTAGTCTCTGACTGGATCAGGATAAAGGCGTATCTGAAAGGATACGCCTTTTTGTTTGTTGTAGCTGCGGGATAGGAATGGGGAAACAGGTATTTAAGGGTACCATGTTGTGTCAGCCGGAATGAATTGAGGCCGTCTGAAATTTTCAGACGGCCTCTTTGGAAATGAGCAGACAGTTAACCGACTGAACAGATTCAACCGTGCCAGTAATACCGGACAATGTGAAAGAACACGGGCGCGGCGAAGCAGATGGAATCCACGCGGTCGAGCATACCGCCGTGGCCGCGTATCATGTTGCCCCAGTCTTTGACGCCGTAGTCGCGTTTGATGGCGGACATCACCAGCCCGCCGAAGAAACCCATCAGGCAGATGACAAAACCGATAGCGGCGGCCTGGCCGTGGCTAAACGGCGTAATCGGCGACAGCAGCGCGGCGAGTACGGTAGCGGACAAAATGCCGCCGACCGTGCCGGATATGGTTTTAGACGGAGAAAGCGACGGCATGATTTTGGCACCGCCGACCAGTTTGCCCCAAACGTATTGCAGCACGTCCGAAACCTGCACCACGAAAATCAGGAACATCAGCAGCAAGATATTGCCACTGCTGTCGAAACCGTCCAAATTCAAGAACATCAGGGCGGGAACGTGTGAAAGGCAGAAGATGCAGATCATCGACATCCACTGCGTTTTGGCAGCGCGTTCGAGGAAATGGGCGGTTTGACCGCTCAGGCTGGCGATAATCGGCAACACCAGAAACCCGTACACGGGGATGAAAATGCTGAACATGCCGTACCAGCCGTCATAGACGAAATAATATTGCACCGGCAGCAGCAGGTAGAAACACACCACCATGCTGTAATAATCGCTACGGCGGCGATAGACGAGGGTCATGAATTCGCGCAGGGCGGCAAACGAAATCAGGAAAAACAGCGCCACCGTCCCCGTTTTGCTGAACCAAAATGCGACCAACAGTACTAGCGTCATCAGCCACCAAGCGTAGATGCGGGCATTGAGGTTGGAGATGGTGGCATTGTCTGCGCCGTTTTTGCGTTTCAGCCATTGCCCGACGACGCTGGCGAAAATCAATATGGCAAATACGCCGGTAAAGATATAGCCTGCCTGCGGGGTCAGATGTGCGGCGGTTTGTTCGGTAATGATTTGGCTGGACGTGTTAACAAAGCTCACGATGCAGCTCCTTTGTTTTGTTGAGACTCGTTGCGCTCGTTTTGGCGAAACTCGTTGCACTCGTTTTCAGACGACCTCAATGCCAGCAAGGCTTTGCGGGTGCGTATCAGGAAAGTGTCTTTGTCTTCATCTTCGCGCAGGGTCAGCGGTTCGCCGATGTGGACTTCACACAACAACGGCACGGGCAGCACTTTGCCTTTGGGCAGGACGCGGTTGATGTTGTCTATCCATATCGGCACAAACTCGGTGTCAGGCTTACTCTTCGCCAAATGGTAAATGCCCGATTTGAAAGGGAGCAGGATTTCGTTTTCGTCCGTATTGCGTGTGCCTTCGGGGAAGATAATCAGCGAATCGCCCGCTTGGAGCGCGTGGTTCATCTGTTCGGTAATCGACTGCGGATTGTCGCTGTGGCGCGGAATCAAGAGCGCGTTGAAGACGTTTTGGATGATGAAGCGTTTGAGTTTGTTGGTCAGCCAGTAATCCGAGCCGGCAACGGGACGTGTGGAAAGCCGCCAGCGGCGCGGCAGGGAAATCCACACCAGCAAAAAATCGCCGTGGCTGCCGTGATTGGCGTAATACACTTTTTGCTGCGGATTGAACGCCAGTTCGCGCGGGCTTTTGGGACGGACGCCGGTGAGGAAGGATACCGACAGGCACAATGCTTGGTCGGTCAGCCATGCAAGTTGTTTTTTAAGAAAATTTTTCATGACATCAGAGGATTTGAATAAGGAAAACTGCCGATTGTGCAGCGGTCAGGTAAAGGCTTTTACGCCACAAGGCAAGCGCGCCCGCCACACGCTGCGTTATGGATGGGTCGTCTGAAACGCGGCGCAAGCCGGTTTGCCGCAGGGTTTGGTCGAAGGCTTCGGGCGTATAGCGACCGTCGGCAAAATCTTGGAACACTCGACGGTCGAATTCGATGCGGATGTGGTAGTACAACAGCGCCGCCGCCAAGACAAGCTGCACCGCCAACCACGCGCCGCCGCGTTGCGCGGACAAAGCGAATAGCAAGACGTTGGGCACGGCGGGATAGCGGGCGGTGGCAAGCAGGCGGGCGGTAATCAGGCTGTCAGTGGAATTGTCCATTCACCTTCCTTTTTGGTATGGAAACCGTCATTCGGGGCATATCATGTCCAAGGGTCGTCTGAATTTGTTATCGGGATGGCACAGGCTTACCTAAAAACAAATTCTTTTCTGCAATCAAAATATAAATGGCTACTAACGACAAAATGGCCGTCTGAATAACCTTGCTGTCGGGGTGGGTGGCGAAAATCTCGTTACCCAGATTGGCGCACAGGTGGAATATCGTCGCCACGGCGATGCTGCGCCCGCTTTTGGCGTACAACCAGTTCATCAATAGGACGAAGACGAACATGCTGACCACGAAATTAACCGTGTAGAGTGCGCCTTCGGAAACGATTTGGCTGTGGTAATAGCCTTTGACGAAGGCAAGCGGCATGTGCCAAAACGCCCAATACACGGCAAATAGCAAGGATGCGACAAACAGGCTTCTGCGTGCCGTGAGCGCGTCGGTGCCATAGCTATGCCATGCCAATTCTTCGGCAACAGGCGCAATAAGGAGCATGAACCATGGCGACAGCAAGGCAGACGTAAATGACGGATGTCCCGAAATGTGAAACTGCGCCCAACTGTGTCCGAAAGTGATGGAAATGAGTTGCGCCAGCACCAAGGTAACCGGACCGAGCAGTGCGGCAGCGAGCAGGTATCGTTTGGGAAAACCTGTCAGGCGGAACAGGCGGTGTTTCGCGTCCGTCCACAATTTGGGCTGTTTGTACAACATGAATGCCGCCACGAGCATGGGGGCGAACAGCCCGGCCAGCCCTAATGCAGCCTGTGCCCACTGGTACTCAACAGCATCAGGGCGGTGGCTGATGTAGGCGGCAGCAAACCATAACGTCCACGGAATCAGCAGGGATAAAGTATAAAACGCGACGGGGCGGTAGCTTTTAGTCATGAGTTTCCCTCCTTACTTTGGTTCGGCACAGATGAGTCGTCGTATCGTGAATTTACTTTAAACTAGGACTGCATTGCCTTGTACAAGCTCAATAGAGAATGATTTGCTCAGCTTGATTTTTTCATCTACTTATCTTCGCTATCTCGATTAGCGTCGCAAAAACTCGCTTCGCTCGTTTTCAGACGGCCTGCCGCCGCTTCTACCGCCCTTGCCGTTTCCGGCGACAGCACCATCTGCGGGCGGGTCTGTTTCAGTTCCGCCGTTGCCTGCGCCAAATCCCGGCAGCCGCCGTAAACCAGCAGCCAAGTAAGCACCACCGTCGCGCTGCGTCCGTAGCCCAGCGCGCAACAGGTCAGAACCTTGCCGCGTTGCCGGCGCAATGCTTCCAGCAATGAAGCCGCCTGCATCAAATCGTTTTCAGACGGCGCAACCATATCCAATAGCGGCAAAGTGCGGTATGCGCCGCGATAACGGGGGTGGGGATATTCGGCGCATACGTCCAATATGGCGGGGAGATCGTCTGAAATTGCCAGGGGTTGCGGAGATTTTGCTTGTGAAGCGGATTTTTGTGGCAAAAAATGGTAGATGCAAGGCAAAAAGCGCAGCAAGGTTGAACACCTTGCGAGCATTTTTAACGCAGCAGATGCCGTTTTTTTCCCAAAAACTCCGCCACAATGCTGAATATCCGCAACCCCTGAGATACTGCCAATCAACACACCATCACGAACCCGCGCCGTCTTCGCCTTGCCGCGCAGCCAGTACGCCATGTTCAGCCGCACGCCAGCCAAATAAGGCAGCAGCAAAACCGTTGCCGCCGCCGACAAGCTGCCGTCTGCCTGTTTTTGGAACACCGCCGCGTTGCCGGTCAGATAGGCGAAAGCGACTATCGATAACGACACGCTGACCCACAACATCCACAACCACGCGCCGCCGAACAAGGACGGCAGTGCCGACAATACCGCGCCCGCCAGATACAGCATGGCGATTTTGATTTCGCGGGAACGTGTTGCAGGGGAAGTTTTGGCTTCGTGGAAACTTGCTTCGCTCGTTCTAGCGAAACTCACTACGTTCGTTTTAGCTTCGCAGAAACTCGCTTCGCTCGTTTTCAGACGGCCTTGAGTACCAAAAGGCCGTCTGAAAGGCGATACGCCGTGTTGCGGTATTGCCCACAACACCAGCCAACCCAGCAGCGCGCCGGTCGGCATGTCGATAAAATGGTGTTGGTAAGTCGTCAGCACCGACAAGGCAATCAGGCTTTGCCACAGAAAAATCGGCAAACGGATTTTGGGAAATCGCGTCCAATAAAACGCGCCGACAATGATCGATAGCGCGATATGCAGCGACGGCGCTTGGTTGTACGGCAAGTCAAACGCTACCAACGAATCAAAAAGCCAACCCCACAACCCGTCGGTAGGCGGCTTCGGCCAGCCGAAATGCAGCGGAAACAGCATGAAGCAAATGGTAGCGACGATTTGCGCCGATACCAGCCGTGCGACGTAGCGGTTTTGTTCACACGCATTTCGGCAAAGGAAAAACGCCGCTGCATACATCAGATTCAGCGACCAATAAGGCACAATCGTCCACGCCCAAAACGGAATGCCGAGCTCCCACGCAAAAGCGACTTCCGGCACATAGGCCAGCGATGCCGCATAATGGTTGGACAGGCCGTAGCTGGTGTAGAACAGCGCGCCGATTAGGGCAAGTTTCAGCAGGGAGGTTTTGAAGGCGGGTTTCATGGGTTATGGTTGTTTGATGCAATTTTATAGCGGATTAACACGCTTTTGATACAAGATGGGCCAGTACCGTCGCGGAAATTAAGTTAATCTGCCATATCGGAAGCATAATATTATTTTACCGTTGCATGAGTTGAATATTATTCTCGGAAGGATACAATACGGCCTGCTGTTTTAGCGCAGCACGGGCGGCTTAGGCTACCTGAAAAATTTCCTGATGCTCAATATGGAGTCATACAATTATGAAATTATTATCTGTTGTTACTGCGGCGGCGCTGGCTGCCGTTTCCCTGAGTGCTGTGGCTGCGCCTGCAGGCATGGTTTCCTATACTTGCGACAACGGCAAACAGTTGAACGCACTGTATGAATTCGACCGCCAAGGCAGAGCGGTAAACGTTGCGGTCAATGCCGCCGGAACGCAGGCTAATCTTACTGTGAACAAAAAGCAGTCTGACAGCACTGGTACCACCTTTACCAACCGTCGCGGCTACTCCTTGTCTGCCGGCTATATCGACAAAAACACCCACACCACTTCCGACGTGGTGGGCTTGACCGCTCCGGGCGGCCGTTTCATCGTGAAAAACTGTTCGCCTGTAAGCAACTAATATTTTTCTATCAAAGGCCGTCTGAAACCGTTTTGCGTTTTCAGACGGCCTTTATTTTTTTATTTCTTCACAGCCAGGCTCACGGTGAAAATGCCGTCTTCGTCTATCCACTGATGGATTTTTTCAAAACCGGCTTTCTCGACCAACTGATCCATTTCCTGCTGGCTGCGGCGGCGCATCACCCAGTTGGGGCTGCCCGCTTTGTGGCTGGTCAGTGCGCGCGCAATCATTTCGAGCTGCGGATGCCACGGCTGGCCGGTGTAAATCAGGTAACCGCCTGTTTCAATCGCATCGCCGAAGCCGTAGAGCGAGTTCAAAATCAAATCGTTGTCGGCAAACAATTCATGCAGGCCGGAAACGATGCCCAGCGTGGGACGGGGCTGCAAATCCTGATAGTTGGCGCGGTCGTAGGCATTGACTTCGTTGAAGGTAACCGTGTCTTGCAGACCGCGTTCGGCAATCAGTTTGCGGCCGGCTTCAACGTTAATCGGACTGTAATCGCGCAGGCGCACGGAATCGGGCAGCGTGTCGGCAGTCAGCGCGTCGAGCACATAACGGCCGTGTCCCGAGGCAATATCGAGAACATGTACCGGTTTGCCCGCTTCGCGCAGCTTGGCAGAGGCCGTCTGAATCGCTTTGCCGATATTGGTTTTGCGTTGGCGGATGCCGCGCCAGCCGATGGCGTTGAGATAGTGTTTGTCCACCGCCACACCAAAGGCGTTGCTGCCCTGCGGCTGGTTGCGGTACACATAATCGAGCGTGCTGCCGGAGTCGTAGCCGGTTTCCTTGCCGATTTTCAAACCCTCACTCCAGCGCGCGCCGAGGTCGAGGGAAGCGCGGTAAGCCGCCCAGAATGCGCCGCGCGGCGAACAAATAGGCAAAGGCGTGGCCAGTTCGTCGGCTTCGCGGCGGCTTTCGCCGTGCAAGTGGGCTTGGGTCAAATCAACTTGATATAAAGGCTGATTGAAACGTTCGCGGATAAAGCGGCGCATTTCGACAAAGGCGATTTCGCAGTTTTGTTCGCCCAATGTGTCGTGATAGAAGCCGGGCAGGATATGGCGTTCTTTGATGCGGCTGCCCAAACGGTTGTAGAAATCGTGTTGCGGTTTGTGGTGAACAACCCAGTCGCTGCCGGAAATCAAAAGCTGCAAGGGCGTGGTAATGGCCTGCGCATCGGCGACGACGCGTTCGGCGGCTTCGTACAAACCGAGCAGGATGCGCACGGAAATGGCGCGGGTAATCAGCGAATCGTTGTCGTAGCTGGTTTGGCGTTCTTGGTTGTGGGTCAGGTAATGGGCTTTGACGTAGCTGTTGACAAAGAAATTGCCGCGCCATTTCTGCATGATTTTCAAGCCGGTGCGGGCAAAAGGGACGTAGAGTTTGACTTTGAATGCGGGCGATGCCAATACGGCGCAGCGGATTTTCGGCGCGTAGTCGTGCAGCCAAGTGGACACCAATACCGCGCCGACGCTTTGCGCGATCACGCAGATGTTTTCGGGTTTGATGCCGTATTCGCTTTGGATGTGGCGGATAAAATCGTCCACATCGGCAACGGAAGTCCCGATGCTGGGGCTGTCGCCGCGTTCGCCGGGGCTGTGGCCATGACCGCGCGCGTCCCATGCGAAATAGGCAAAATCGTCGAAACCGAGTTCGTCGGCAACAAACATCATCCGGCCGGAATGCTCGTGGCCGCGGTGGAACAGCACGATGGCTTTATCGGCCGAACCGTCGGCAGCGGGGCGGTAGCGGTAGAAAAGTTCGGTGCCGTCTTGGGTGGCGAAGTGTTTTTGCTGTTCCTGCATGGTGGCTCCTGATTGATATATCCTGCGAGGCGCGCATTATGACATGAAAAAATGCGCAGAGGGTATCGGTAGGACAGGCGGTTGAAACGGATAATGAATGATAGGGCCGTCTGAAAACTGATTTTCAGACGGCCTTTGAAGGATTTTGGGCTGTTTTCCGCCTTATTCAACGGCTGCCGAGCCGCTTGTCCGGCCGCGCGAACACAAACACTGCCAGCGAAGTCAGTGCGCCCAGCGTGTCGGCGAGCATGTCTTTTTGCGCGTCCCAAATATCGCCTTGCGAACCGAGCACTTCCAGCCCCGCCTCGCCGCCCTCAATCACCGCATACTGCCATTCGATGATTTCGTAAATGGCGGCGACACTTATGATGAAGAACAGGGAGAAAAACAGGGCAAGGGCAGGGCGGCAGATTTTGCGGCGCAACAGCCATTCCGCCATCGGATAGGCGTAGAAACCGATGATATAGTGTCCGACGCGGTCGAAATGGTTGCGCCCTTCGCCTAAGAACGGCGCAAGCAGGCGGTTTGCCCAATCGAATGGGACATCGGCGAAGGTGTAGTGCGCGCCGATGGTGTGCATAATCAGCCAGAAGCTCATGAATACATAAGCCAGATTGCTGAACCGGAACAGGCGGTAAGTGGCGATAAGCGCGACAAATACGGTGGAAACGGGGAGGATTTCGGCGTACCAAACGGCGCGGTCGGACGGGTTGATGCCCGACCAGACGATAAGTGCGGCAATGAAAACCGTGAGCAGCAAAGGGATGATGTGCGAAGTTTTTTGCATAAAGTTTGTCGTGTTATCAATGGAATGGAAGAGAGAGAAACGATTTTCAGACGGCCTTCAAACCATTGACGACGCGCTTATAGCAGGTGTAAACCAATGCCGCGCAAGCCAGCCACATGACGATGTAGAAAACCGCATGGAAGCTGCCCGCCACCGCATACCACACCGCCAGTACGCCGATAAAGAACGCGCGGTCGCTCTTGCCGAACGGCCCGTCATAACGCCGACCGTTGCCGTGTACCTGCCCCAACACGCCGCAAAATTCGGTCATTGCCGCAAGCCAGACAAACAGGCCGATTTGCGCGCCGTCAAACGGGGCGATAAAGGCGAAAGGCAGATACAGCGCGGCATCGGCGGCAACATCGGTGATTTCGTTCAGATAGCCGCCCAATGCCGACTGCTGACCGAACTCGCGCGCCAGCATCCCGTCCACCGCGTTCAACGCCATGCGGACAAACAGCCACACGGGCAACAGCCAAAACAAGGCAGGAACCTGCGCGCCGAGCGACAGCAGCAGCCCGACCGCGACCGACACCGCGCAAGCCGCCAGCGTAACCTGATTGGCGGTTACACCGCGGTTATAAAGCGCGCGCACCAGCGGGCGCAGCAGGTTTTGGAATTTGGGTTTAAGGGCGTAGATGCTCATCATTATGCCGTATGAAAAAAACAAAGTGCCGCGATTATAGACGAAATCCGTTATAATCCGTCAACTTTCCCACCACGCGGTTCGCAAACCTCCCGCGTTACCAAAACTAGGATTCACCATGCAAAACCAACAAGCCTTGGTCATCTTCTCCGGCGGTCAGGACTCCACCACCTGCCTGATTCAGGCGATTCAAACCTACGGGCGCGAAAACGTCCAAGCCATCACCTTCCAATACGGACAACGCCACGCCGTCGAGCTGGATCGCGCCCGCTGGATTGCGCAGGATTTGGGCGTCAAACAAACCGTACTCGACTTGAGCCTGATGCAGCAGATTACGCACAACGCCCTGATGGACGACACCGCCGCCATCGAAACCGCTTCAGACGGCCTGCCCAATACCTTCGTGGACGGACGCAACGCCCTGTTCCTGCTCTACGCCGCCATCTACGCCAAAGGACAAGGCATCAGGCACATCATCGCGGGCGTGTGCGAAACCGACTTCTCCGGCTATCCCGACTGCCGCGACGTGTTCGTCAAATCCATGAACGTCACCCTCAATCTGGCGATGGACTACGCCTTCCAAATCCACACCCCGCTGATGTACCTGACCAAAGCGCAAACTTGGGCGCTGGCGGACGAACTGGGCGCGCTGGACTACATCCGCGAGCAGACCCACACCTGCTACAACGGCATCGTCGGCGGCTGCCACGAATGCCCAAGCTGCGTGTTGCGCGAGCGCGGGCTGGCGGAATATTTGGAAGGCAAAAAGGCCGTCTGAAAAACGGTTTTCAGACGGCCTGAGCGGTATTGCTATACTTTTAGTATGCAGGTGGTGAGTTTGCGATAACTAAGCCGATACCAATAACACCAGCGGCTATAAGGGGCAAGAAACCACCAGAAACTTGTTCCAATTCATGTGAATTTAAAACAGTCATAATTAACTCCTTTTGTTTAAAAAAACGCCGTAAGATGTTTTCAAAACACATGCTGGCAGTCGCTCAACCTGTATTTTGAATTGTCTTACTTGAATTTAGTGGGCTGTTGGTTAGGAAAGTTCATTTTAAAACGGACAGCCTGACAATTTTTTGCTTTTGCTGGAGTGCCTGACCAAGGCGCGGGCTGACGGAATATTTGGGAAGCAAAAAGGCCGTCTGAAAAAAGTGTTCCGTCCGTAGTGGGAACGTCTGAGGCAAGAGGGCGGTCGAATAATAAGCCGAGAACAACTGTAAGGGCCGTCATGACCGACAAAATCCATTTCTACCACCCGCTCCATACCCTGAAACCTTTTTCAGACGGCATCTGGATTGCCGACGGAAAAGTCATACACATGAATTTTCCGCTGGGTATCAAAGTGCCGTTCAGCACCCGCATGACCGTCGTGCGCCTGAACGACGGCGGGTTGTGGTGCCATTCGCCGATTGAACCCGTGCCCGAACTGCTGCGGCAAATCGACGCGCTCGGCGAAGTCCGCCATCTGGTTTCGCCCAACAAAATCCACTACGCCCACATCGCCGCGTGGAAACGGCATTACCCGCAGGCGCTTGCGTGGGCAAGTTCGGGCGTGCGCGAACGGGCGGCGTCGCAGCATATTGCCGTTTGTTTCGATGCCGACCTCGGTGCCGCCGCGCCGCCGCAATGGGCGGACGATTTGGCGCAAATGCCGTTTGCGGGCAGCGCAGCGATGGAGGAAACCGTGTTTTTCCACCGCGCGAGCCGAACCCTGATACTGGCCGATTTGATTGAAAACTTCGAAACCGCCAAATTTCCCAACCGCTTTTGGGCGGGCGTGATGAAACTGACGGGTATCGCCGACCCCGACGGCAAAGCCCCCGCCGACTGGCGCGCCACCTTCAAAAACAAAACCGCCGCCCGCGCCTGCCTGAAGCAGATGCTGGACTGGCAGCCCGAAAAAATCATACTGGCGCACGGCCGCTGCTATGAAACCGGCGGCACGGACGAACTGCGCCGCGCGTTCAGATGGCTGGATTAGTCCTGCGGCGGCTGTTTTGTTGAAAAATAATTTATCCGCTGTGTTTGCAAAGAACAAACCATGAAAATTACCAAGATATTCACCTTCGACTCCTCGCACATGCTCGACGGGCATGACGGCAAATGCCAAAACCTGCACGGGCATACCTACAAACTCGAAATCACCGTTTCAGACGACCCCGTCAGGGGCGGGCCGAAAGACGGCATGGTGATGGATTTCACCGACCTCAAAGCCATTGTGAAAAAACACATTGCCGACCCCTTCGACCACGCGTTTATCTACAACGGCGGCAACGGCCGCGAGTGCCAAATCGCCGCGCTCTTGGAGGGCTGGAACATGAAAACCCTGTGTCTGCCCTGCCGCACCACTGCCGAAAATATGGCGGTCGAAATGTATGACCGTTTGAAAAACGCGGGGCTGAAAGTGTGCAGCGTGAAATTGTGGGAAACGCCGACATCGTGTGCGGAATATGAAGGGGAGTAGGGAATATCTTGCACGTATCGATATAGTAAATTCAAATAAGGCATGCCCAACCGCGTCATTCCCGCGCAGGCGGGAATCCAGACTTTGGTTTTTCAGGAATATTTAAAAATTGCAGCAATTCCAACCCTCTGGATTCCCGCCTGCGCGGGAATGACGGTGTGGGGCGTCCTTATTTGCTTACCGTAAAATGGTTTTTTCTTCTGTACGGATTCCCCGTTTTTTCAGACGGCCTTCCATACCAACACACCCATTAAAAGGAACACCCATGAAACTCCTCTCCACCCTCTTAGTCCTCCTCGTCGCCGCCGAACATTTCTACATCGCCTGGCTTGAAATGACGCAGATTCCCAGCGAAAAAGCGGCGGAAATGTTCAAGCTGCCTTATGAATTTATGGAACAAAAGCGCGTGCAGACTCTGTTCAGCAACCAAGGGCTGTATAACGGCTTTCTCGGCATCGGGCTGATTTGGTCGCGGTTTGCCGCGCCGGACAACGCCGTTTACGGGGCGACGATTCTGTTTCTCGGCTTCGTATTGATTGCCGCCGCATGGGGCGCGTTCTCTTCCGGCAACAAAGGCATACTCGTCAAACAAGGTCTGCCCGCGATGCTGGCAGCGGCGGCGGTGTTGGCGGTATGAAAAAAATCAGCGTCGCCCCCGAAAATCCGCAATACCGCATCGTTGAAATTTTCGAGAGCCTGCAAGGTGAGGGCTGGAATACAGGAATGCCTGCCGTTTTCGTCCGTTTGGGCAAATGCAATCTGGCGTGCGGCTGGTGTGATACCGATTATTTGAAATTCGGCATGATGAGCCTGTCCGACATCTTAGGCCGTCTGAAAACCTACACCGCCCGCAATATCATCATTACTGGCGGCGAGCCGACCATTCAGCCGCATCTCAATACGCTGCTGGATGCGCTCAAAGCCGAAGGCTATTTCCTCTGTATCGAAACCAACGGCCTCAAACCCGCGCCGCCGCAAATCGACTACGTCGCCACCAGCCCCAAAGCCTGCTATGCCGACAAATACGAAACAAACTGCATCGCCGAAGCCGACGAAGTGCGCATCGTGGCGGACGGCGATGTCGTTGCGTTTTGCGAAAACATGGAACGCAAAATCCGCGCGCGCCATTACTACCTTTCGCCCTGCGAACAAAACGGCGTGATGAATATCTATGACACCATCCGCCAAATCGGTATCTTAAACAGCCGTCCCGACGCGCCCGTGCATTGGCAGTTGAGCGTGCAGACGCACAAATGGGCGGGGATAGAGTAGGCCTTCCCGCGTTTGATGCGAAGATAACGGACAGGCCGTCTGAAAACCCTTTTCAGACGGCCTGTCTGTTTTGCTTTCTGCTATACTTAACCCGATAGGATTTTGTTTTCTTATTAAAGGAACATCATGAGCAAACTCTTTCCCAATGCCGTTATGCGCACCCGCGCCCCTTACCGTTTCGACATCGTCGGCAGCTTCCTGCGTCCCGACTCCCTGAAGCAGGCGCGCCGCCGTTGCGCCTGCGGCGAATGCAGCCTTGAAGAGATGCACCGCGTCGAAGACAGGGAAATCGCCACACTGATTGCCAAAGAAAAAGCGGTCGGCCTGCCCAACGTAACCGACGGCGAGTTCCGCCGCACATGGTGGCATCTGGATTTCCTGTTCGAACTGCTGGGCGTGGAGCTGGCGGAGGCGGAAGAATACAGCACCAAATTCCAAGCGCACATGCACCGCCCCGTTACCCTGAAAATCACCGGCAAAATCGAATTTCCGAACGCGCATCCGTTTTTGGCGCATTTCAAGGCATTGCAGGAAGAGGCGGGCGGCCATCCGGTGAAATTCACCATCCCGTCGCCGAGTATGCTGCACCTGATTACCTGCGTGCGCACGCCCAACCCGCAGCTTATCGAACGCTATGCGGGCCGCAACGACCTGCTGCTGGCCGACATTACCGCAGCCTATGTCAAAGCCGTCAACGCGCTGTATGATGCGGGCTGCCGCATCCTCCAGCTTGACGACACTTCGTGGGGCGAGTTCTGTTCGGAAGAAAAACGCGCGCTGTATCAGGCGCAAGGGGTGGATGTGGATGCGACCGCCCGCAGCTATGTGAAGATGCTGAACGACATCCGCGCCGCCGCGCCGGCGGATATGGTGCTTACCATGCATGTCTGCCGCGGCAATTTCCGTTCGACATGGTTCTCCAGCGGCGATTACGAACCGGTGGCCGAAATCCTGTTCGGCGGCTGCAACGTCGACGGTTTTTTTCTGGAATACGACAGCGACCGCGCCGGCAGCTTCAAACCGCTGCGCTTCATTAAAAACCAGCAGGTCGTGCTGGGGCTGGTAACGTCCAAATCGGGCGAACTGGAAGACCGCGACGCCGTTATCGGGCGCATCAGGGAAGCCGCGCAGTATGTGGACATCAACCAGTTATGCCTCAGCCCGCAATGCGGTTTCGCCTCCACCGAAGAGGGCAACGTGCTGACCGAGGAAGAGCAGTGGAAGAAACTGGCGCTGATCCGCAGCATCGTAGAAGAAGTGTGGGGCAACGCTTAAGGCCGGTCCCCGTAGTTGCCGTCAGGCCGTCTGAAAACGGATTACGTCCTTTTCAGACGGCCTTTCCTTTTGCGGTTTGCCGCCGTCAAACATGGTGCACAATCAGCTTCTTGCCCTGATAATCCAGCACCGCCACATCCATATCAAACAAATCCCTGATATTTTCTTCCGTAAACACCTCTTCCGGCCTGCCGGTCAGGGCTACGCGGCCGTTTTTCATCGCCACCACGAAATCCGCATACGCCGCCGCCTGATTGATGTCGTGCAGCACCACCACCGTCGTGCGCTCGTGTTCGTGCGTCAGCCGCTGCAACAGGCGCATCAGCGCGCGGGCGTGGTACATGTCCAGATTGTTCAGCGGTTCGTCCAGCAGCACATAGTCAGTACATTGGCAGAACACCATTGCAATCATCGCCCGCTGCCGCTGCCCGCCCGAAAGCTCGGTCAGGTAGCGGTCGGCGAAACTTTCGAGCCGGAACTCGCCAAGCGCGTTTCCGACAACCGCCTTGTCCGTTTCAGACGGCCTGCCCTGATGGTAGGGGTAACGTCCGAACATCAGCAGGTCGCGCACGGTGATGCGGCTCATGATGCTGTTTTCCTGCGTCAGAATCGACAGCGTTTTGGCCAGTTCGGCGGTCGGCGTGGAGGAAACGTCTTTGCCCGCATAACTGATCCGGCCGTGTTCCAGCGGGCGCAGGCGCGCCATAAACGACAGCAGCGTCGATTTGCCCGCGCCGTTCGGCCCGATAAGCGCGGTAATCCCGCCCTGCGGAATCTCAAGGCTGACATCGTCTAGGATAAGTTGGGAGCCGATTTTGTGGCTGACGTTGCGGATGCTGATCATGGTGTCTGAACGGTGTGTGTTGGAATGAAGGCGGTATGTTTGTTTAAAACGGGTGATGGGGCCGTCTGAACAATACGGGACTAAACCTCGCGCACGTCCACAAATTGCGGGTCGTCGGCCAAATCCAGCAGAAACGCCTTCACCCGCGCCTGCCAGAGTTCGCCGAAGCGTTTGAGTTCTTCCGGCGTGGCCGCTCCGCCGACGGCTTTGGGCATGAGTTCGCGCATTTCGGGCGCGAAGGGGTACATGCCTGCGTTGAGGCTGACGGCGACGGTTTTGCCGTTGTCTTTGCGGCGCAGGGTCAGCACGGCGTCGGTGCCGGCGTCGAAACTCAAGAGGTTGCGGCGGGAAAACCGTCCGCGCGGGCCGATGCCGCCGAAACCGGTTTCCGGCGCGGCGCCGGTCAGAAGCTGGGCGACGGCCGCGGTTACGCCGACCGTTCCCTCGTCGCGCGCGCCCTGCATGGCGACTTCGATTTCGCCGCGCTGCGGCAGCTCGGTACCGTACAGCGCCTGCAAGCCTTTGAGCACCATCAGATAAGCGCCGGCGACGGTAGGGCAGGAATGCCCGCACAGGCGCACGGCGTCGGCATAGCGGTATTCCATGATGCCGTGCTCCGCCGCGCCGAGAAATTCGGCGAGCTTGTCCTGCACCCGCAATACGGGTGCCCGATTGAAAAATTCGGGGTATTTTACCTGGGTCATGACCATCTCCTTATGAGGCCGTCTGAAAACACAAAGGGCGGGCGGTGCCGCGTTTTCAGACGGCCTGTTTATTTCCGTTTCCTTAAAATCAAATACAAAAACACCAGCCCGCCCGCAAATTCGACCACCACGCTCAATACGGCCTTCATGCCCAGCAGGTGTTCGAACAGGGTTTGCCCGCCGACCAGCAGGATGCCCGCGGTGCAGAAGGCCAGCGGCAGGCGCATGGCGTGTTTCATGCTGGAGGCGAGGTGGTTGGTCAGCGCGGCGACGAGCAGGCCGAAGAAGCTGACCGGGCCGACCACGGCGGTGGAAGTGGCGGTTAGCGCGGCAATCCAGAGCAATATCCACAAAGTATTGCGCGTGTAGTTTATGCCCAGATTGACGGTTTGGTCGCGGCCGAGCATATAGACGTCGAGGCGGTGGCGTTCGCGCCAGACGAAGAACACGCTGGCGGCGATGACCGCCGCACCGATGCCGAGCAGCTTTTGGTTGACGGTATTGAACGAAGCGAAGGTATAGGCCTGGGCGACGGCAAATTCCTCCGGGTCTATCATGCGTTGCAGCAGCGACGAAAGGCTGCGGAACAAAACACCGAAAATCACCCCTATCAGTATCATCCGCGCCAAATCGCGCCCGCCCTGTTTCATCAGGATGAAAAACAGCAGCACCGAGCCGCCCATCATCGCAACCAGTTCGAAGCCGAACTTGCCCGCCGGCGGCAACTGCGAATAACCCGCGCCGCCGAGGGCAAACACGAGCAGCGTCTGCAAAAAGATGTACAGCGAATCGAAGCCGAGGATGGAGGGAGTGAGAATCGGATTGTTGGTCAGCGTCTGGAAAAGCATGGTTGACACGCCCACGGCATAGGCCACCGTCAGCAGCGCGGCGAGTTTGCCCAGCCGCAGCGGCAGCACGAAATCCCAGTTGCCGCCCGCGTCCAGCGTAAGGAACAGGGCGCACGAAGCCAGCAGCAGGGCGGCCGCCGTCCACAGCGGCCGGCTGCTGCCCTGCATGAATCCGATATGGTTTTCAGACGGCATGGGCGGGCTTCCTCAGCAATAACCACAAAAACAGCACCGTACCCGCTACGCCGAACACGACGGACACGGGGATTTCAAACGGAAACACGATGACGCGGCCGATGATGTCGCACAACAAAACCGACGACGCGCCGAGCAGGGCGACCGCCGGCAGGCTGCGGCGCAGCCTGTCGCCCATGATGCGGCTGACGATGTTGGGCACGACCAGCCCGATAAACGGAATATTGCCGACGGTAACCACCACCAGCGAGGTAATCAGCGCGACGATAACCAATCCCGACCACAATATCGTATTGCGGTTCAGGCCGAGGTTGACGCTGACCGTTTCGCCCAGGCCAGCGATGGTGAGCCGGTCGGCAATCAGATAGGCCGCCAGCGCCAGTATGCCGGTGAACCACAGCAGTTCGTAGCGGCCGAGCAGCACGCCGGAGAAATCGCCCTGTTGCCAGATGCCGAGCATTTGCAGCATATCGGTTTCGTAACCGATAAACACCGCCGCCGATTCAATCACGCCGCCGAAGATAATCCCCACCAGCGGCACCATCAGCTGCGCCGTCGGCGGCAGCCTGCGGATTAAGGCCATGAACAGCAGCATCCCCGTCAGCGCGGCCGCGGCGGCCACTGCCATTTTCCCCATCAGCGCCGCGGCAGGGAAAAACAGCGACATCAGCAGCAGGCCCAGCGCTGCGCTCTGGCTGGCGCCGACCATCGAAGGTTCGACAAAGCGGTTGCGCATCAGAATCTGCATAATCATCCCCGCCACCGCCATCGACGCGCCGGTCAACACGAGGGCCGACGTGCGCGGCAGGCGGCTGACGAGCATGAGCCGCATGTCGTCCGACAGCGAAAGGACGTGCCGCCAGCTGAAATCGGCAACGCCGACGGAGAGGCTGACGATAAAGAGTACCGCCAGCGCCAGCAGGTTCGACAGGTTGAAATAAGAAGGTTTCGGAGACATAGGTTCGGTGGGGACGGGTTTCAGACGGCCTCAAACCGTCATCGTGGCCGTCTGAAAAACAAAAACGAAAACCGGCGGCGCGTCCGGTCAGTATTCCGACAGCGGTTTTTCCGGGTCGTAGCCGCCGTCGCTTTCCTTAACGACGGCCTGCCCGCAGATAATGTGTTCGCCGTCGAACGTGAGGGTGGGGTTGCCGTACAGCTCCCAGCCGTTTTGCAGTGCTTCGGTAACGCGGCGGCAGAACGAGGCGTCGTCCGGTCCGGTGAGGTAGCGGTAGAGTTTCATGAGCAGTTTCT
The DNA here is from genome assembly GCF_045062685.1 of Neisseria oralis. Taxonomy (NCBI): domain Bacteria; kingdom Pseudomonadati; phylum Pseudomonadota; class Betaproteobacteria; order Neisseriales; family Neisseriaceae; genus Neisseria; species Neisseria oralis. The sequence continues at coordinate 9,020 of NZ_JBJGEB010000006.1, read as the reverse complement.
CCAGTGTGAAAACATTTTCAGACGGCCTCAAAAGCAGGACGGGGCCGTCTGAAACAGTATAGTGAAATATCTAAAAAACAGTAACGGCCATATTCGGTAATCTACTCTTTCCGAGCGGCGGGAAGGGGGCGGAAAAGGGACAAGACTGCCGTTGCGGCACACAGGCCGTCTGAAATCCCACTGCCGCCATGCCAGATTCCGCGCTGTCGGTTTATTTGGCGGCGTTAAACGCTTCCGTTACCTGTTTGGACGCATTCAGCAATTCCTGGGCGCCGCCTGCGGCAAGGTAGGTTTCCGGCGGCAGGTAGACCACCTGTCCCTTTTTCCAAGCCGTCGTTTCGGCCACCAGCGGATTGTCCAAAACGTCTTTGGCCGCCTTACCTTCCTCGCCGATGGCGGCAGAACGGTCCAGTACAAACAACCAGTCGGGATTGGTTTTTTTAATGTATTCGAACGTAACGGGCTGGCCGTGGTTGCCCTTTTCCTTGATGGAGGAATCGGCGGCAGGCACGCCGATGTCTTGGTGAAGCCAGCCGCCCAGGCGCGAGCCGGTGCCGAAGGCGGACATCTTGCCGCCGTTGACCAGAATCACCAGCCCCTTGCCCTTGCCCAGGGCGGCGGCCTTGGCCGCTTCAAACGAAGCGTCGATTTCCGCTTTCAATTTGTCCGCTTCCGCCTGTTTGCCGAAAATCTGCGCCAGCGCGTCGATGCGCTCTTTCGCACTGTCTTTCAGGTGCGCGGTGTCGGCGGTCATTTCGATGGTGGGGGCAATCCGGCTCAGTTGGTCGAACGCTTTGGCCGTGCGGCTGCCGATGATGACAAGCTGCGGCTTGTAGGCGTTCAACGCCTCATAGTCAGGTTCGAACAGCGTTCCCGCCGGTTTGGTCTGCTTGAAATAGGCGTCGAGATAGGGCAGCAGGTTTTTGTCGACGGACATGCCCGTCGGCACGCCCAGCTTGTTTAAAGTATCAAGCATACCGAAGTCGTACACGGCGACGCGCTCCGGATTCTGCGGAACGGCCGCCTCGCCCCGTGTGGTTTTGACCGTAACGCTCGGTCCTTCGATTTTGGCGGACGCCATCACGCCGGAAGCGGAACCGGCGGGCTGGGCGGAATCTTTCTGCGAACATGCGCCTAATGCCAAAGCGCAGCATACGGCAAGAGCGGTGAAACGTAACATTTTGATTGTGTCTCCAGGCAGGATGAGGCCGTCTGAAACGACGGGTAAGAAAGGATGAGAATTATTCGCTTTTATTTTGACATAAACCAATCATATTTGCCAGCGCGCCAAACGGATGGCCTGAAGGGTGGGGAGCGGTGTATCGTGCGGAATAGATTTTTCAAATCATTATCTGGGTTTCTATTGCCTGCTGAATGTGCTATCGTGCCGGCAAAAACAACCGCCCGTCAGGATTTCCCATGTCCCGCAATCTTTCCCTGCAACCGCCGCAGTTTGCCGAGTTGCCCGCTACATTCTACTCAAGCGTCAATCCCGAACCCTTGAACCGGCCATATTGGGTGGCCTTCAATCCCCGTTTGGCGGAAGCATTGGGCTTGGATGAGGATTTTCAGACGGCCTCCAACCTCGCCTATCTCTCCGGCAGCGCGGAACATTACCGGCCGCAGCCGCTGGCAACCGTGTACAGCGGCCATCAGTTCGGCGCGTATACCCCGCGGCTGGGCGACGGGCGCGCGCTGTTGCTGGGCGATTCTGAAGACAGGCACGGCCGGCGTTGGGAATGGCAGCTCAAAGGCGCGGGCAAAACGCCGTATTCCCGCTTTGCCGACGGCCGCGCGGTGCTGCGTTCGAGCATACGCGAATACCTCTGTTCCGAAGCCATGCACGGTTTGGGCATCCCGACCACGCGCGCGTTGGCCTTGTGCGGCAGCCAAGACCCCGTGTACCGCGAACGGCAGGAAACCGCCGCCGTTTTGACGCGCGTCGCACCGAGCTTTATCCGCTTCGGCCACTTCGAATACCTGTTTTACCAAGGCCGCGAAGCCGAATTGAAACTGCTCGCCGACTTTCTGATCCGTCATCATTATCCCGACTGCCGTGCCGCCGCCAACCCCTACGCCGAACTGTTGCACCAAATCGGCCTTCGCACCGCCTCGCTTGCCGCCGCATGGCAGAGCGTCGGTTTCTGCCACGGCGTGCTGAATACCGACAATATGTCCGCGCTGGGGATGACGATAGACTACGGCCCGTTCGGTTTTATGGACGCCTACGACCGCCATCATGTCAGCAATCATTCCGATGGCAAGGGCCGCTACGCCTACAACGCCCAGCCCTATATCGCGCACTGGAATTTTTCCGCACTGGCCAACTGCTTTGAAAGCCTTGTGCCCGAAGAGTTTATCAATCAAACGCTCGAACAGTGGCCCGATGTTTTTCAGACGGCCTATCTGCACAAAATGCGCGGAAAACTCGGTTTGCAACACGCCGAAAGCGGCGATGATGCCTTGATTGCCGACCTGTTTGCCGCCTTGCAGGACGGCAGCGTCGATTTCACCCTGTTTTTCAGGCATCTGGCCAAAATCAGCCATGTCCACGGCGACCCGCTGCCGCTTGAATTGGAAAACCTGTTCGGCGGCAACGTAACGCCGGTGTTCAATCTCTGGCTGGGTTTATACCGACGGCGGCTGCGCGGCGAAAACAGCCGTCCCGCCGAACGCGCGGAACGCATGAACCGCACCAACCCGCTGTACGTTTTGCGTAACCATCTTGCCGAACAGGCCATTGTTTTGGCGCAAAGCGGCGACTACCGCGAAATCGAACGCCTGCGCCGCTGCTTGGAAAACCCGTTTGAAGAGCGTACGGAGTTCGCCGATTTCGCCGAACCGCCGCCTGCGGGCAGTACGCCTGTCCGGGTAAGCTGCTCGAGTTGAACGGAACGGACATATTGGAAAAAAGGCCGTCTGAAACATTCAGACGGCCTTTTGTGTGCCGGAAAACCCTGTCAGGCCGGCTCCGCCATTTCCAACGCCTGTTTGATGTCCACGGCGACGACGCGCGATACGCCTTTTTCCTGCATGGTTACGCCGACCAGCTGTTCTGCCATTTCCATGGTCAGGCGGTTGTGGGAGATGTAGAGGAACTGGGTTTGCGCCGACATTTCTTTGACCAAGTTGCAGAAACGCGAAGTGTTGGCATCGTCCAGCGGGGCATCGACTTCGTCCAGAAGGCAGAAGGGGGCGGGGTTGAGGCTGAACAGGGCGAACACGAGGCTCATGGCGGTAAGGGCTTTTTCGCCGCCGGAGAGGAGGTGGATGGTGCTGTTTTTCTTGCCGGGCGGGCGCGCCATGATGGACACGCCGGCGGTCAGGAGGTCGTCGCCTATCATTTTGAGGGTGGCTTCGCCGCCGCCGAACAGGGTGGGGAAGAAGGTTTGGACTTTGCCGTTGACGGCGTCGAAGGTTTCTTTGAAGCGCGCTTTGGTTTTGTCGTCGATTTGGGCGATGGCTTCTTCCAAAAGGGTGATGGCTGCCTGCACGTCTTCGCTCTGGCTGCGGTAGTAGCCGTCGCGTTCGCGCGCTTCTTCGAGTTCTTGCAGGGCGGCGAGGTTGACGGCGCCGAGGGCTTCGATTTGCTGGGTGAGGCTGCCGATGCTGCTGTTCAATACTTTCGGCGATTCTTGCGCCAACGCTTCGAGCGCATCCAAATCAGCGGCGCGTTCGGTCAGGTTTTGATGGTAGCGTTTGGCGTTAATCAGGGCTTCCTGCTGCTGCAACAGGGCGGTTTGCGTTGCTGCCTGAAGCTGCGGCAGCCTGGTTTGCAGGGCTTGTACGCGGGCGTATTGCTCCCTGCCCTGCTCCTGAATCTGCGCGAGTTTTTCCTGCACGGCGATGTATTCTTCATCCAGCGTGTGCACGGCTTCGGTCAGCTCGTCGAGCTTGATGTGCTGCTCGTCGTTTTGGAACTCGGTTTCATAGGCAAGGGCAAGCTCTTGCTGGCGTTCCTGCCAGTCCAGGGTTTGCTGTTCGAGCCGGGAGATTTGCTGCTGGTAGTTTTGTTTTTGCTGGTTAAGCTTGTGGACGGCGACTTCGGCCAGCCCGTATTGGCGGTTGGCTTCCAGCAGGGCAAGCTGCGCCTGTTTCAGACGGCCTTGTTGCTCTTGGCGGCTGTGTGCGGTGGTTTGCTGTTGGTGTTCGAGTTCGGCGGCGGCTTCCTGCAAAGTAGCGATGTCGTCTGAAAGCCCGTCGGACGTGTGTTGCAACACGGTCTGTTCTTCCGCTAACTGCGCCAGTTCGCGGGCGATGTGTTCGCGGCGGATTTGCCCTTGGTTGGTGCGCGCCAAGAGTTCGGCGGCGCGTTGCTGCGCCTGGCTGTATTGGCGCGTGTGCTGCTGTTGCTGCTGCATCAGGTTTTTATGTTGCACTTCGGACGAGCGCACGGCAGCCTCCGCCTGTTTGAACGCGGCTTCGGCGGCGGAGAGTTCGGGGGCGAGGTTTTCCAGTTCGGACGCGATGCCGTCAAGGCGCGCTTTTTGGGCAATCAGGCTTTCCTGCGCGGGTTTGGCATAGAGCAGGACGCTGACTTTATCAACCTGATGGCCTTCGGGCGTGAGCCAGATTTGGTGTGTGCCCAAATCGTTTTGATGCGCGAGGGCGTAGCTCAAATCGGGCGCGCACAATACGCCGTCGAGCCAGTGGTGCAATGCCGTCTGAAACGGCGGCTGCGCTTGGATTTGATTCAGCAATGCCTGTACGGGCAGGGATTTTTTGATGCCGCCGGAGAGGTCGTCTGAAAGCCATGCCGCCTGCCCCTGCGGCAAAGGCGCGGGCGGCACGAAGCCGTGCGGCACGGCGCGGGCGTGCAGGCGTTCGGCAAGGATAACGGACAAGGCGTGCTGCCACTCGGCGGGCGCGGTGATGTGTTGCCACAGCTGCGGCGCGGCGGCATGGTCGGTTGCCTGCCAGAAGTCGGCGGCTTCCTGCTGTTGCGACAGGATTTGCGACAACGCCTGTTGCTGCGCCTGCAAGGTAATGTGTTGCTGCTTCAGGCTTTGGAAGCGGCTTGAGGCCGTCTGAAACGCCTCGCGGGCGGCGTGTAAGGCTTCTTCGGCGGCAATGATTTGTTCTTCGTAATGCTCTTGCTGGCTTTGCAACAAGGCGGCGGCTTCCTGCGCGGCAACGGTTTCGGCCTCGTCGGGCAGGTTCAGGGCTTGGTTTTCCTGTTTCAGAAGACCTTTGCGCTCTTCGTGCTTGGCAACGGTTTGTTCGGCATGGGCAAGCTGCTGCTGCTTCAACGCCAGTTCGCGGCGGATGCGGTTTGCCTCGTCCTGCTGGGTTTGGAAGGCGGCGTTGAGCGTGGCTTGAGCTTCTTCCAATTCGGGCAGACGCTCTTCGTGTTCGGCAACCTGCATCGCCCATTCAGCCAATTCGGTTTGCTTTTCTTCGGCCTGCAACTCGTTTTCTTCAAGCTGCACGCGGATTTGCTGCTGCTCCTGATGGATGCGCTGCATCTGCGCCTGTGCCGCCTGCTTGTCGCGTTCGATGCGTTGGTGCAGGTTTTGCTGATGGCGGATTTGTTCTTCCAAACGGGCAATCTGCTCGCGCAACACGCCGCGTTTGTTGCTCAATTCGTGCACCGCCTGTTGCTGCGACTGTTCGGCGGTCTGCAAGGCGTGTACTTCGTCGTTTAACGCCTGAACCTGCGCGGCGGTTTCGTCCTGCTGCGCCTGCAAAGACTGATGCTGCGCGGTCGCCTTGTCGGCGGCGGCAAGCGATTGCTGCCATTGGGCGTAATCGAGCAAATCCTGTTGTTGGTTCAACTGCGCGGTCAGGGATTTGTAGCGTTCGGCGGTTTCCGCCTGTTTCTCCAGCTTTTCCACCTGACGCGCCAACTCATTCTGCAAATCGCCCAAACGCTGCAAATGCTCGCGCGTGTCTTTCAGACGGCCTTCCGTCTCCTTGCGGCGTTCCTTATATTTGGACACGCCCGCCGCCTCCTCGATATAGGCGCGCAACTCCTCCGGCCGCGCTTCGATGATGCGCGAAATCATCCCCTGTTCGATAACGGCATAACCGCGCGCGCCCACGCCCGTCCCCAGAAACAAATCGGTAATGTCGCGGCGGCGCACGGTCTGATTGTTGATGAAATAAGTCGATTCGCCCTGACGCGTCAGCTGCCGCTTGATGCTCACCTCGGCATACTGCCCCCACGCCCCCTGCAAACTGTGGTCGCTATTGTCAAACACCAGCTCCACCGAAGCCCTCGGCGCAGGACGGCGCGTCGCCGCACCGTTAAAAATCACGTCCTGCATACTCTCGCCGCGAAGCTGCTTCGCTGAAGCCTCACCCAACACCCAGCGCACCGCGTCAATCACATTCGACTTGCCGCAGCCGTTCGGCCCGATAACCGCAACAAGCTGCCCCGGAACATGAATCGTGGTCGGGTCGGTAAAAGATTTGAAGCCGGAGAGTTTGATGTGGGTCAGGCGCATGGGGGAGAAGGGAAAAAGACGTATTTTAACGGAAACAGACGGTGTTTTCAGGATTTGTAGAAATTTCCGAAAGCAGTTTCTTCAATAAATATAGAAATTGGCAGTATTGAAAAAAGAGAATGAAATATGATTGTTATGGCTGTTGCATAAAAGAGTCAGTTTAATCAGTAACGCCAGTAATATTATGTCTTTCAGATATTTAAATTTGCGGAATATGCTATCTTTGATGGGATTTTTCGGATAATTACACGGGATTTTAAAAGATTTTCTTTATAAATAGATAGTTATTTTTCAATTACCTATTATCACATTAAAGTACCGTTTGTATGACAAAAGGGATAATGACGTATAGAAGTTATATCATCTTTCATAATATTAGGAATGATGGATAACGACAGTCCGGATAATGCAATTAATATTGAAAACCTTGTTCTGTTATATGTCATTCATAAATTAATAACTTAATATCCGGAAATTTCTTTTAATCAAATAATCAGGAGCGTATAAATGCTGAAGTGTCGTAACGTATTATGGGGTTTGCTGCCGCTGGTGTTGCTGTCTGCCTGCGCCCATCAGAAAAAAGAAACATGGATTGATACAACCGATGCGGCCTATACGACGGATGTGCCGGATGGTCGTTCGTCCGTTGTATTTTACCGTCAAGCCAACGCTATTGAAGGTTCTACCGTCAATATCTATGTCAACAGCCAATATCTTGGTTCATTGCAGCCTAATGCCTACCGTCAGGAATTAATCTGCGCGCAGAACCAAAAATTCCATGCTGATTTCACCAAGCAGGATGCTGCCTACCAGCATAAAGCCCATTCAGGCGATTACTACAATCTGCCCGAAGGTACGGTGTCTTTCTTCAAAGTCATCAATGATGGCAGTGGCCGCCCTATATTGCAGAGCGTTTCCCCTGAACAAGCCGAAGCGGAAATGAAAGGTGTAAAACGTCAAAACCATACCTTGTCGCGCGTCGTCAGCAAAGATAAATGTGCACAAGTATTGAAAAAATACAATTTGCAAGCCTCGGCACTGTTTAAATTTGACCGTTCGGGCTATCAAGACATGTTGGAACAGGGCAAGCGCGAAGTTTCGACCATTTCTCAAGACATCAAACAAAATCCCGCAGCTGTAACCAGTGTTAACGTTGTCGGCCATACCGATCCGGAAGGCAAACCGGAATATAACGACGCGCTCTCTGTCAAACGTGCGCAAACCGTCAAACAGGCTCTGTCCTCTAGCGGCCTAGACGGCAATATCATCAGTACGCAAGGTAAAGGTGAAAGAGAATTGGTGGTAACGAATTGCCGCAAACGTTTTCCGAAAAATGCCAAAGCGCGCGAAAAGTGCGATCAACCTAACCGTCGTGTAGAAATCATTCTGCACGGTGAAAAATAACAAACGATAAAAGGTACATAAAATGTCTAAAAACATTACGTTAAAAATCAATAACGCTAAAGAAACAGTTGAAACCGTTAAATTTCAGACGGCCTCGGGCGAGGTTTTACGTATTCCCGCGCAGTCCGAAGTGAACTACCAATTCATTGATGAAGCTACACAATTCGGTCCTGAAAACATCATGACCAAACGTGTGGGCGATAATTTGGAAATTGCTTTCGAAGGTTCGGATATCAGTAATCCCGATTTGATTTTGGAAGGCTATTACTCAGAAGCAACAGATGCGTCAAAAAGCAGCCTGTTGGTCGGTCAACATGAAAACGGTGCAACTTATCCTTATGTTCCCGAAAGTGCCGAACCTTCCGAAGCAGTAACTATGCTGGCTGAAGAAGTCGTAGCGGGGCAGGCTTTGGGCGGCGAAATTATCGGAAGTATGTGGGCGTTTAATCCTTTGTGGTTGGCCGCTCTAGTTCCGTTGGGTGCCGCGGCGGCAGTTGCAGCAAACAGCCATCATGATAGTTCTGACAAATTTGCAGCAATAACAGTTGATGCACCAAATGATCAGGTTGATACGACGCCGGTTATTACCGGCACCACTACCGATGTGGAAGCGGGACAAATCGTTACAATAACGGTTAAAGACAGCGAGGGTAAGACTCAGGTTGTCAGTACAGTGGTTGTGGAAGACGGTACTTATCGGGTGGAAGTGCCTAATGAATTGCCGGACGGCGCATATACCGTTATTGCGACTGTTGCCGATAAAGCCGGTAATTCAGCTACTGCAACCGATACAGGTATGATTGATGCTGTGGTTACACTTACCGTAAATGCGCCGGATGGTGTGTCCAATGACAATACGCCCTATATCAGTGGCACGTCTGATGCCATTGGTAGTAATGTTAATCTGGTTATTACTGATTCCAAAGGTGCAACACATACCGTAACTGTACCTGTCACTGAAGAAGGAACCTATGCTGTCGATTTGAGTGAGCAGTTACCCGATGGCAAATACACTGTATCTGCAACAGTATCCAATTCTACAGGTAAAACTGCAACGGCTTCTGATACGGGTGAAATTGATACAACAGCCGTTATTACCGTTGAAGCGCCGGATTTGAGCAACGACAACACGCCGACCCTCACCGGTACCACTACCGATGTGGAAGAAGG
>NZ_JBJGEB010000005.1:0-232486 GCF_045062685.1 Neisseria oralis | reverse complement strand
CTGATTTTGTGCGGCTTTCCTTGTCGGGAATTGCGAACACGGGTCTTGCTGTTCCTTTTCGCAACGCCCCACGGCCGTCCGTGCCTCCGACTTCGAACGCGAAGCCGCAATCGCCGCTGCTGCCGCCTGATGCGCCGACGACACCCCGCCCGTGGCGGAAATTGCTCCCGCGCCCGCTCCAAACCCGCCTCCGCCCGCAATGCTTCCGGCAAGGCCCAACAATCCCAGTGGGGCAAGCCACATCTGCATGTTCGGCACAATACATATACGCATTCTCTCCGCCCGACAGCCCTATCGGATTCTGCGGATGTTTTCAGACGGCCTCAAAAGTTGAGGCCGTCTGAAAAACGGTCTTAATGATTTTGAAGAAGTTATACACTGCATACGTTTCTACGGATACGTCTATTCGTTAGATTTAGTTTTATGCAGATTACGATTTCATCAATAAATTTTCTAAATATTCTAAACTTCTAAAAAAATATACCTCACCCACAGATTCAATAATATAATTACAACTTCCAAAAAGTATATTTTCTAATACTTTCTTTAATACTAACAATTCACTTTTTTTAATAAATTTAAACATTTGATGTAAATTTCTATCAATTGATAGACCAACTATAAATTCTTCAAGAATTATAGGGATATTCCCATCAACAGCACCTTTTTGAATATCTTTTATAATTATAGGTAAAAGATAATTAATACCTTCAGGTAAGAACATGGTTAGCGGGATATAATTACTATCATCTAATTTGATATTTTGAATAGGTGTTTCTTCATAATATTGAAACTCCTTCATATATTCATTTTCAGTATAAGGATCATTTCTATATTCGTGTTTAAAAATTTCCTTTTTTGTTGGAAAAGGGCGATAATCAATTTCTAAAAAATTATCCATTTTCTTCTTACCCCCTATAATTTCAGTTAAATATCATTAAATTTATCTACTATCTTTCCATTAAAAATGACATTTTCAAACTTAGCCTCAATATATTGTGTTTCTTCATTATAACTAGCTATTTTAGAAAATAAATTTTCTTCAAAATTAGAATTATGAAATTTAGAATTGGAAAAATCAGCCCCTATCAAATTACAATTAGCAAATACGCTCCCTACAAAATTACAATAATTTGCCTGAATAAATCTTAAATCACTATTTATAAAGTAGCATTTAATAAATTTACTATTTTCTGCAGGGGCAGTAACTAATGAACAAAAATTAAAAATACAATCAGTAAACACACTATTCGATAAAAATGCCCCTCTCAAGGAACAATTATAAAACTTCAAATTGGAAATACTTTTATTTGTCAAATCCAATCTGTGAAAATTATAATTTTCCAAACTCAATGAAATATCCACCAATTCCGGATTTTTCTCTAGTTGAAATAATAATTTCATATCAGGCATTAACAAAAGATTTTCATCAAATTCCATAATGGCTCCTAAAAACTCTCAATAGAAGGATTTATTGTACTTAGCGGCAAGCGTAAGGCTGAAGGGGATGATGTCCACGGTGTTGTTGGAGCTGGTTGTCTACACAATAGACTTGCCACCATCCTATGATTTCCATCCACAATCAACACCCCGTCCATTTTCACAGGAGAAGGAACACTACCTACCTCAATCAAAGTGGTATATCTAGCCTCCCTAGGTCTAAATTTTATTAAATCATTCTCTCAATTAAATCTATATCAGGTTCGTCATCTCTTGTTATTTGAACCAAACCCATATCATCAAAAAGTACCATAATGCCTCCTCCTCTACCCTTCAACATAGTAAAATCATACCCATCTAGAAAAAGGTCCTTATCAATTAAACATATAACAATACCTTTCTCTATGGGATAGGAACCAGTCCAACATACAATATCTCCCAACTTAATTTCTTTTCCATTAGAATATTTCAATTATCTATTCCTTAATTATTAACAAAAGGTTCTACTGGAACCATATTTGACTTTAATTGATTAGGTTTTAATACATATTTTTGCTTTGCCCAAAAACAATCACATTTTGGATAAGGCATTTGGTTTGCTTCAAAAATATTGTGATGAGAACCATAAACACCATGCTGCTTTACATTGTTAGGAATAATATCTAGTGGTCTATAACCCAATGTTTTAGGTTGGATAATTTTTCCTGATACTGTTTTACAAGGAGGACATTTACCTTCGGGAGGTTTATTACATTTCCCAACATCAGATACGGATACCGCAGCTCCGCCCGCGCTACTTCTACTTCCCGTAAAGCCTCCCGATTGGGTTGCCTGCTGCCCAGCCACAACCACTGCACCGCCGAACAACAGCATCCAGAGTTCGTAACCTCCCAAAGCCAATGCGGGATTCAGCCCCAGCGGGTCAATCCACATCTGCACATTCGGCGCGTACGTATACGCATTCTCCCCTCCCGACAGCCCTATCGGATCCTGCGTCAGAAACCGTCCCATGTCCGCATCGTAATAGCGCAGCAGGTTGTAGTGCAGCCCCGTCTCTTCGTCGTGATGCTGGTTCTGCAACCGGAACGGCTGGCTTACGCCACAGATGTCTTCCTCCCGCTCCAGCCGCCCCAAGGCGTCGTATTCGCCGTACCACAGCAGCCTGCCCTCCGCATCGGTCAGCTCCCGCGGCCGCCCGATTTGGTCGCAGTGGAAATAGTGGATGCTCTCGTGGCTCCCGTGCTCGGCATCGGTCCAGTTGCGCACCTGCGCCAGCGGTTCGTAGCCGTCCTGTCCGGCGTACAGGTAGGTATGCGTCTGCCAGCCGTCGATTGTTTGTACCAGCCGGTCGCCGCTCCATAAGTAACGGGTTTCGCCGAGGATGCCGCCTTCGGCATCAATCCGACGTTTGCGGATGCGCCGCCCGACTGCGTCGTATTGGTATGTCCAGCTTTCTTTCTCCCGCCCGGGACGGAAGATGTCCGCCTGCACCAGTTGGTGCAGCGGGTCGTAATGGTAGTTGTGTACTTCGCCGTCTGCCTTCTCTTTCTGGATGACGTTGCCGAAGTCGTCGTAGTAATAGCTGTGGCCGTTGTGGTGGCGGACGCGGTTGTCGTTTGCCGGCCGTCCGATGATTTCTGCCACCGCTGCGGCGGCCGCTCCGTCTGCTTCGATATGGTCGCGGATGTTGTGCGCGGGGTCGTAGGCGTAGCTGCGCCCTGCTGCGGACACGGTCCGTCCCAGTGCGTCGTAACGGTATTGCGTGCTGCCGCTACGCTGGTCGTTGCTGCGGACGAGGTTGCCGTCCTTGTCGTAATGGTAGCTGCGTCTGACGGCATGGGCGCTGACTTTCCTGCCGTCGGCGGCAGTGTGCTCCAGTACCGCCCGCTGCTCTTTCAGACGGCCTGCAGGGTCGTACCGGTAACGGGCCGTCAGCCTGCCCTGCGTGCGCCGGATCTCGCGGTGCAGTGCGTCGCGCTCGCAATCGCTGACGGTCTCGCCGCCGAACATGAGGCCGTGCTGGTGGCCGCTGCCGTAGTAATGACGGCTTATCCGCCGTCCGTCGGGCAGGTCGGTGGTGGTACGGTTACCGTTGCCATCGTAGTGGTGGCTTACCAATTCGGTATGTAAAACCAGCAGGTGGTCGTGTTCCCTGCTCTGCCAGTCCAGTTCGGGCAGTGCCTGCTCCCGGCATTCGGCGGCGTCGGGATGGTCGCGGCCGTGTTCGCCCACCAGCCTGCCGTTACAGTCGTATTCGAAATAGTTGACGTGTTCGGGGGTGGCGGCGCGGACCAGCCGCCCCTCGCCGTCGTAGTGGTAGGCGCGCCGTACTTCGCCGCCTTCGTGCCGGCTGGCGCACAGATATTGCAGCCGTCCCAGCTCGTCGCGGCGATATTCGGTACGTATCAACGGGGGTTTATCTTTGAGGCCGTCTGAAAGGCTTTCCAAACCGTGTGCGGTGATGCTGTTGCCGTATTCGTCCCGCGCGCTCAATTCGCCGGCGGCGTTGTAATGGTAAACAGTCAGATTACCGTCGAAGCCTGTTTCGGCGGCCAGTCGGTCAAGTGCGTCGTAGCGCAAGCGGTAGACGGCGCCGTTTTCGTTGGTCAGCGAAGTCAATCGACCGGCCGGGTCGTAACGGTAATTGAAGCTGCGGCCCAGCGCATCGATGCGCTTGAGCGGCTGGCCGTCCGGACGGTATTCGTAGGTTGTGCTGCATCCTGCCGCGTCGGTGTGTCCGATCAGGCGGCCGGCGCTGTCATAACGGTAATATTCGCTGCCGCCGTCGGGATGGTGGATATGGCTGAGGCGGCCGTTGCCGTCGTAGTGGTATTCGGTGCGCTGCCCCAGTGCGTCGGTGAAGTGCGACAGCCAACCTTCGGCAGTATAGGACAGTCGGGTTTGGTTGCCGGAACAATCGGTAATGCTTTCGAGTCGGCAGTCGGCGTCATAGCGGTATTCAGTGCTGCCGCCCTCCGGCAGCTCTATGCACTCCGGCAAACCGTCGGCGCGGTAGCGGTAGCGGGTGATGTACCGCTTCGGGTCGGTATGAGAAATCAAGTTGCCGCGTTCGTCGTAACCGTAGCTGTGGCAGTTGTCTTCGGCATCGGTGCGGCTGCTTAGCCGATAGCCGTCGTCGTAGTCGTAATTTAGTTCGCTGCCGTCGGGGCGGATGATACTTTCCAGCTGCCCTTCGCTGCTGTAGCCGAAACGGGTGGTGCGGCCCAGCGCGTCGGTGTGAGCGGTCAGCCGCCCCAGATGGTCGCGTTCCATTTTGATGCGGCTGCCGTCGGCAAAAACGCGGGCGGTCAGTTCGTTGTGGCAGTCGTAATGATATTGTTCCGTCCGTCCCAGTACGTCGGTTACTTCGGTATAACCGTCGCGGTAGGCAAAACGCCATTCTTCGCCCAAACTGGTCCGGTTGCGGATCACCCGCCCGCCGGTGTCGTAGCGGTCGTATTCGTAATAAGATGCCAATCCGGCCGCGTCGGTGTGTTCGGTCATGATGTGGTTACGGTAGCCGAAACGGCGTACTTCGCCGCCGTCCCGCCCGATGACCCGTATCAGGTCGCCGCCGACACTGTATTCGTAACGCACCAGCGCCTTGCCGGTACGCGGTGTGCCGCCGAAGAAATCCGGCAGCCCTTCCGCCAGCAGGTACACCGCCACCAGCCGCATTTGCGGTGATGCGGCATCGGCGGTATTGGCAAAGCGCAGATAGAACACCCGACCGTTACCGTCGATAACATATTGCGGCAGCCCGCTGCGGTGGTGGTAAAGGATGCGGCGATGGTTGCCGTTGGCGTCCTCGGCCGCTACCAGCGGGTAATGCCTGCCGCTTTCGCCTGACGGATCGTCTGCCGAAACCGACAGCGGGGCGAAACGCAGCGTCAGCGAACCGTCCAAGCTGACTATCAGGTAATGGCCGTCTGAATTTTTGCTGAACCAGATTTGCTCGCTCTCGAACAATACCGGCTCTTCATCATCTTCCTCCACCTCAGGCAGCGGGAACTCCCGTCCCTGCACGTCGGTATAGACCAGCCCTTCGGCAGTACGTTCTATGCGTTCGCTCCCCGGAACACTCCAGCCCTGCCCCAGCCAGCCCGTACCCTCTTGGTCGGAATAGTAGCTGCGCTGCCAAATCAGCGGCATCAGGCCGTCAAAGGCAAAATCGGTTTCGCCTTCAAGAAACTTCAATCCCAATACCGGATTGACCGGCCTCCCCGCCGCCAGCGCCGCTTTACACGACAGACAGGTATTCTTCTTCAGCGGCTTGTTGAAATTGCCGTTCATATGAAACATGTCGCCGGTGCGGATAATGTAGTGGCTACGGATTTTAACCGATGCGGAATGCTGCATCGGCCATGCTGCCTCGCCTACCGTGCGCGAGATTACCCCTTTGCGCTGCCCCGGCTCGTCGCCATATGTTTTGGGTGCTTTGCTGGCGTTGTAGACGAACGCCGGCCTGCCGTTAATCAAAACGTCTTTCGCCACTTTCACCGCACCGCCCAAATCTGCAAATAACGGAAACGGCACCGGTGCTGCCAATCCGGGAACGAAGCAGAAATCCGGCAGGATGCTGATCACTCGAAAACGGCTGTCTTTACGGGCGATTTTGTTCGCAGCCATCAGCCTCCCTTCTTTTTAAGTGTATTTAAATTTATGTATGGATATGATTTATTGAGATGCGGTATGTAAACATAAAGTTTCCATCTTCCTGCAAAACTTTTTATACGGGGAGTTTGAAGGAAAGATGGAAACTGTCGGTTTCATGTGAAAAGGCATGGCTGAACCGTTCATTGATTCTTGCATAATACAGAAAGAACGGCCTTTGTCATGCCGGTGGGGCGGTTATCAGGCGATTTCCAGCCACAGTACCTGATACGGTCGCAACGTTACCCCTTCGTGCAGGGAAACGGTTTCGCCGCTGATGAGGTCGAACGCTTCTTCCGGCATGGCCGACAGCGTCAGCGCGCCGACGGTTTGGGTGTCTTCGCTGAAATTCGCCAGCACCAGCAGGGCATGGTTGCGGGTGTAGCCCAGCACATGCGCGTTATTGGTGTTGAACGTACTCAGACGGCCTCCGTCGAATTTGTCGTTGCTCTGGCGGATTTGAATCATGTGGCGCAGGCCCTGGTAGATTTTGCCTGCGTTGGTAGACGGGTCGTTGCGCTGGCCATACAGCGTTTCGTTGTAGTGCGGACGGTGCGCCCAGCGGCTGTCGTCGCTCTTGTTGCTGTCGCTCGCCCATTCGTCGTCGTTGAGCGTGCCCACTTCGTCGCCGAGGTAAATCAGCGGCAGGCCGCCGGTACTGAGGACGACGCTGTATAGGAGTTTGATGCGGTCGACAGCGTAGGGGTCGTTTTGCGCCAGTCCCGCCAAGGCGGCCGCAGTACCGCTGACGCGGCAGTCGCCGGTATTCGGATTGTATTGGAACGGTACGCCGCGGGCGAAGCTGCCGTCGAAGTGGTTGACGAAGAAGCGGTTGAGGAACTGACGGTGGTTATAGCCCTGAATGCCGAACTGCGAGGCATCTTCGTCAGCAAACGTCCAGCCGATGTCGTCGTGGCTGCGCACATAGTTGACCCAGCCAGTGTGTTCGGGCAGGTTGTGGCGGTAGGTCAATGCCTGCTGGAGCAGATTGACTTCGCGCGTGGCCAGTGTGTTCCAAAGCAAGGCCATTTGCAGTGGGTTGTAGCCGATTTGGCATTCGTTTTGGTGGATATACTGCACCACTTCGTCTGGATGGACAATCGCTTCGGATTTGAAGAATACGGCGGGGGCGGCGATGCGCATGACGGAGTTGAACGCGCGAATCAGGGCGTGTGCCTGCGGCAGGCTTTCGCAGCTGGTACCCATCTGCTTCCAGATGAAGGCTACGGCGTCCATACGCAGGATGTCCACGCCCAAGTTGGCGAGGAACATCATTTCGCCCGCCATGGCGTTGAATACCCACGGATTGGTGTAATTCAAATCCCATTGGAAAGAGTTGAAGGTCGTCCATATCCAGCGGCCGTCTTCCAGTTGCGAGAAGCCGCCCGGATGCTGGTCGGGGAAGATTTCGCGCAGAGTGCGGTCGTATTGGTCGGGCATCCAGCGGTCGGGGAAAATATAGTAGAAATTGTCGTATTGCGGGTCGCCGCCGACGCAGCCCTTGGCCCATTCGTGTTCGTTGGAGGTATGGTTGAAAATAAAGTCCACCACGGCGGAAATGCCCGCTTCGTGCAGCGCACTGATGACTTCGCGCAAATCGTTTATTGTGCCCAACGCGGGATTGACGTCGCGGTAGCTACTGACGGCATAGCCGCCGTCGCTCTTGCCTTCGGGGCATTTAAACAACGGCATCATGTGCAGGTAAGTCAGGCCCAGCTCCCTGAAATACGGGATTTTTTCTTTCAGGCCTTTCAGGTCGCCGGCAAACAGGTCGACATAACATACGCCGCCGACCATTTTGTTCGACAACAGCCAGTCGGGATTTTCCTCGCGCGACAGGTCGGTCGCCTTCAAATCCGCGCCGCGCTGCGAATAACTTTTCCAAGCGTTGGTAACCAACTGCTCCAGCATGGGCAGCACTGCTTCGTTGTTGCCGTATACATTGTCCAATTCGTGCATCAGATTGGGGAAATGCACGTCCAGACGCTCGCTGAACTTCTTCCAATCCTCGGTTTTTTTAATCCTTGTGCGCGATGCCTGTGCATAACCTGACAAAGCATAATCTTTGAGGTGTTGAAGCGTTAAATCGATTTGTTGGGCTTGGGTCAACATAATGCCTACTCCGTTTGAGATGAGGTAAAAAAATGGGAAATCTGCAAGCGGCCGTTGCCTACGCACCGGATGGGCTGCACATTCGGAAAATTGTGTTTATCCTTATAAAACAAGGGCATTCACCATCACAATACACAACGGCAATCGAGAAATATCATACTTCAAGCCACTGTTTCTGCCTAGATAGCCGACACGGCACTCCCACCGTGTTTTCAGGCAGATACGTCCCATTTTGTCCGAACCGGAATCCGGTTTGCGAAGCATTGCCGCTGGTTTTAGGCCGTCTGAAAAATATATTGACACTTAAATGACGTTATTTATCTCGTTTAACGCATAATCAGCCAAAAAAATTCCGTCTCTAACGCGGAAAAATTTTTACCGGACGCGTCCGTCATACCGTATCCCTTTGATGCAGGTCAAACATACCGCAGGCCGTCTGAAACCGTGTTCCAACTCCGTGCCCTGCCATAATCTTTCGAGCTTTAGATACTGCCGCCCTTCCGAGTGTTGCTCGCCGACAGGCTGGGAGGGCAGATCATGTTCTCCCACGACGCCTCTGCCGGCATGATGGCTAATCTTATGGAAACAATAATAATGGTCCCCCGTTTTCAGTATAGGCTATACAAAAAGGCCGTCTGAAAACCTGTTTCAGACGGCCTTTGACTTGCCAACCGTTGTATCAGCGGAAAAAGTCGCCCATTCCCGCAGGCAGGCCCTGCGTAAACGCGCCCATGGTCTTGTTGGCGGTTTCTTCGGCTTTTTTCGAAGCATCGTTGATGGCCGCCAATACCAAATCTTCCAGCATTTCTTTATCGTCGGCGGCCTCTTTAATCAGGTCTTCGCTGATTTCGAGTTTGCGCACGACATGGGCGCAGGTCATGGTTACTTTGACCAAACCGTTGCCCGCTTCGCCGCCGACCTCGGTATCGGCCAGCTTCGCCTGCGCCTTTTTCATATTTTCCTGCATCTGCTGGGCCTGCTTCATCAGTCCGCCCAATCCGGCTTTTCCGAACATTCTTTAAACTCCTGTTTCAATAATGGGGTTGTGGTAACGGGTCGGATCGGTTTCGCATTCCGCCCTCGTCATAATCGGTTGCAAACCGGCTGATATGCCGGCTGTTTCTCTAAATTTCAGACGGCCTCCGCCTATTCCTTGTTTTCAGCCAGTTCCAACGTATCCTGCTGCCACTGCGCTTCGAAAATCCGCATAATCTGCTGCACTTCGTTGTCGGCTTCAAGACATTCCTGCGCCTGCTGGCGGCCTTCGAGCTGCAAACGTTTGCGGCGCATAATCGGTGTTTCCAAACCCTTGCCGTCGTCCCACGGTTCGGTTTGCAACTTAAGCGGCAGGCCGTAGGCATCGGCCAGCGTATCGCGGATTTTGTCCAAACGTTCTTTATTGGTGGTGGCGCGCGCTTCGTCGGCCAGCGCCAGTATCAGCAGATGGGTGTCGGCATCGTAACCGGCCCATGCCGCATGTTGCGCCAGCATCTGCGCCGCTCCCAATTTCCTTGCGAAACGCTGTACCACCGCCGCCCAATTTTCGGGCTTGAATTCGGGCAAAGCGGCAAACTGCCGTTCGTCTTCATCCGCTTCGTCTTCCTCTTCATCCAGTCCGGCCATACCGGACATCGCAGCGGCTTCAGGTGCGAGTTCCGCTTCTTCGGGGAAATACGGCGGCGGTTCGTCGGCAGCGTAATCGGCCGATTTGTCCAACGGTTGTTTATTATCTGCTTCGTTCGACTGCGCCGGTATGTTTTCAGACGGCCTTACGGTTGCCGCCGTTTCCGTCTGAACGGTTTGCGGTTGTTCCGGCTGCGGCACGGCTTCTGCTTCGGCAACCGCCGTTTCCGCTACGGTTTCAGACGGCCTCTCATGCTCAAGCTGCGATGCCGCCATTTCAGGTTCGGCAGGCGTCGGAACAGAGTCGACGGATGTCTCGACTGAATCAGTCAAACCGACTTCCGACTCGGCAATCTCTTCATCCGCAGCAGCCGTATTTTCAGACGGCCTGCCGTCTCCGGCCGGGGCTGTCCGAACCGTCTGCGCTTCAGTTTCCTGCGGCAGAATCCGAAGCGGCTTTTTTTCGGTCGGCTCCGAAGCTGATGCAAAACCTAGCTGCGTATTTTCAATCACACCGTCCGTGCCATGCGCTTCGGCGGCAAACGGAGCGAACGCCAGCATCCGCAACAGCGTCATCACAAAGCCCGCATATTCGTCGGGGGCAAGGCTCAAATCCTGTTTTCCATGGATAACACATTGATAGTAAAGCTGGATTTGTTCACCGCTCAAAGCGCGGACGAAATTTAGCAGATTCTCCCGTTCGGGGTCGTCGCCGTCCAAAGCGGAAGGCACGGCCTGAATCAGCGCGAGCCTCTGAAGCAGCATAGCCAGTTCGCTCAGCGCACTGTCGAAACCAATGGCGCGCGCGGCCATTTCCTGTGCTTTACCCAATAAAGCCTTACCGTCCCGATTGACGATTCCGGCCAGCAACTCGTAAAGGTATTGTTTGTCCACCGCGCCTATCATCTGGCGCACATCCTGTTCCGCAACGCTGCCCGAACCCATTGCGATTGCTTGATCAAGCAGGCTCAACGCATCGCGCATCGAACCCGCACCCGCGCGTCCGATAAGTTGTAAAGCGGTTGCTTCATAAGGGATTTTTTCACTTTCCAGCACATGCGCCAAATGATCCGCCACTTGCTGCGTAGTCATATTGCGCAACACGAATTGCAAACAGCGGCTCAATACGGTAACCGGTACTTTGTGCGGGTCGGTCGTCGCCAAAATAAATTTCACATGCTCCGGCGGTTCTTCCAGCGTTTTGAGCATGGCATTGAACGCGCTTTTCGACAGCATGTGCACTTCATCAATGATATAGACTTTGTATCTGCCTGCGGTCGGCGCGTACTGGGCGTTTTCCAATACCTCGCGGATATTGTCGATACCGGTATTGGAAGCGGCATCAATTTCCAGCAAATCGACGTAACGTCCGGCGTCAATCTGCGTACAACTTTCACATACGCCGCAAGGCTCGCCGTGTTCGGCATGTCCGCAATTAAGGCTTTTCGCCAAGATACGCGCAATCGTGGTTTTGCCCACCCCGCGCGTGCCCGTGAGCAGATAAGCATGATGCAGACGGCCTTCGTCAAGTGCATTGCGCAAAGCTTTGACAACGTGTTCCTGTCCGACCAAATCGGCAAAAGTTTTCGGCCGCCATTTTCGGGCAAGCACTTGATAAGCCATAATTCTTCTCTGGATAATGATAAATTCGCGCCGAGGCCGTCTGAAAACTTTGTTCAAAAACCGGCCGGAACCCGCATTCTAACATTTTTTTCCAATGCACAATATGCGGCGGCACTCAGGCAAAAACCACCCTTACGGGTGGTTTCAACCGATACCTTGGATTTTACAGTCCAGCCGGACCGACAGCATTGGCAATGTCGCGCACGGCGGTAACGTACATACGGCTGTGGTTGTATTTCCAAACCGCATAGAAATTGTTTAAACCCAAATAATATTCATATACGCCCGGGCTGATTTCCAAACGGTACAAAACGGCTTTTTCACTGTCGGCCACGCCTTCCATCGGCACTACGCCCAATTCCCGAAAATCCGCAACCGTACGTGTCAGCGCGGTTTGCTCGTCAATAATCGCCTGAATCTGCGGAGTCGGATCCAGAGTTACGGGCACAATCATTTTGCCTCCGGTCTGCCAACCGTGCGCCTTCATATAATTGGCCACCGAAGCAGCCACATCGCCGATGTTGTTCCAAATATCGCGGTGCCCGTCGCCATCATAGTCCACCGCCCACTTACGGAAACTCGAAGGCATAAACTGCGGCATACCCATCGCCCCCGCATAACTGCCTTTGAAGCTAAATATGTCGGTTTTCTCTTCCTTCGCCATCAAAAACAGTTCGCTCAATTCGTCTTGGAAAAATTCGGCACGACGCGGGTAATCGAATGCCAACGTACTCAGCGCATCCGCCACACGAAAACTCCCCGTATTTTTACCATAATTGGTTTCGATACCGATAATCGCCACAATCAACTCAGGAGGCACGCCGTATTTACGCGACACATCATCGATTACGTCACGGTTCGCCGCATAAAATTGTCTGCCGCCGTTAAACTTAGACTCACCCGAATTTCCGGTACGGAATTCATACCACGGACGCGAAGTGCTCGGCCGGTAAATAATGCTGATAATATTGCCCTTATACACGGCATTATCAAAAAAATCACGCAAATCGGCTTCTTTAAAGCGTCCTTTGGCCGCTTCATATTTGATAAACGCCTGAACATTGGTATTGGCATTAAACCCGCTGCTGGCCACCGACTCAGCAGCAGCATCGAAAGCCGGACGCTTTGTTAAAGGTTGCACGCCCTTCTCTTGCCCGCTGACAGAAGGTCTCCCGGTCTGATTACTGCTACAAGCCGCCAATGCGGCCGCCACCGCCAGCAATATTAATGATTTTTTCACAAACATTTCGTTTCATCCCTTTCAAAACAAAAAGTTAAAAGTATACTAAATCAAGTTTTAAATTTAAAAAACATTGGATTAAGTTTTACCGCAAAATACATTCTCTACAAACAGCAAATAACCTACATCATACAACATCGTTTTACCCTAATGTAATGCAAATTATCTGATGCAGTGTAAATTATTCACATAAAAGGCCGTCTGAAAAGCCCGAAGCAAATTTAAAATTGCTCCCGTGCTATTTCAGACGGCCTCTGCGTCGTAATATACCGTGGCGACTACTTATTCAACGGCCGCAGCCACTACTGCAACGGTAATTTTCGCAACCGCATCGGTATGCAGTACAACTTCCAATTCATATTCGCCGACAGCTTTCAATGGACCGTTGGGCAGGCGTACATTCGCTTTAACAGCTTCAATACCGGAAGCAACAACGGCAGCCGCGATATCAGCATTGGTTACGGAGCCAAACAGACGACCGTCCACGCCTGCTTTTTGGGCGATGGTTATGGTTTGTCCGTCCAGTTTTTCCTGACGTGCTTTAGCATCAGCCAAAATCTCGGCCTGTCTGGCTTCCAATTCGGCGCGACGTGCTTCAAATTCCTGCATGTTGGCTTCGGTAGCACGTTTGGCTTTACCGCTAGGAATCAAAAAGTTACGGGCGTAACCGTTTTTTACGGTTACGATATCGCCCAGATTACCCAAGCCGCCGATTTTCTCTAACAGAATAATTTGCATGATTTACGCTCCAAAATTATTTGTGTTGATCGGTATACGGCAGCAAAGCCAAGAAACGCGCGCGTTTAACGGCGGTAGCCAACTGACGTTGGTAATGGGCTTTGGTTCCGGTAATGCGGGCAGGAATGATTTTTCCGTTTTCGGAAATAAAGTCTTTCAGCAGTTCTACCTGTTTGTAATCGACTTCTTGGATTTTTTCAGCCGTAAAACGGCAGAATTTTCTACGTTTGAATGATTGACGGGCCATTGTCGTTTAACCTTTATATTCTTTGATTTTCTGTATCCGCAGTATCGGTCGGGGGAAGCGCTGGCTGCGTTGCGCTAAAAAACCTTCGGCTTCTACCATAATATTTTGCCGATACTGCCACATTTCTGCTTCCTTACCTAAGATGCGCGCGTGCATTTCGAATTTTACAAGACATTTTTGTCCGTTTTCTTCCTGCCAAGATTCATGTATCAATATCAAATCCAAAACAGGAATGCCTGCCGGCGTATATCTTAATGCACCGCATTCGGCGATTCGGGCGGTAAGGCGTAAAAGATTTTCCAATCTTATTCGGCTTCGGCAACTTCTTCGGCAGTTGCCGCGCTGTTCAGCAGATTTTTAGTTTTTTCGCCGCCGAGCATCGGGGATGCTTCGGTAACGGCATGTTTGGTTTTGATGGTCAGATGACGCAACACTGCATCGTTAAAGCGGAAAGCAGTTTCCAACTCTTCCACTACTTCGGGAGTAGTCTCAATATTCATCAACACATAATGTGCTTTGTGGATTTTGTTAATCGGGTAAGCCAGTTGGCGGCGGCCCCAATCTTCCAAACGGTGGATTTTGCCGTTTGCTTCGGTAATCATGGTTTTGTAACGTTCAACCATTGCGGGCACTTGCTCGCTTTGATCGGGATGAACGATAAACACGATCTCGTAATGACGCATGCTATCTCCTTATGGATTGAAAACAGCCTTCTACCATGCGAAGAGTAAAAGGCAAGGTTGTGAAACGCACTATTATAGGGTAATCCTGCCGAGCAAAGCAAGCGTAATGTATCAAAAGCGTTTAGACTTTCGTTAGCATAATACCGCTTAAGTTTCAGACGGCCCCTCGATATCCGGCATCTGTACCGGAAACCGGAATATGTGTATCCTCTCCTTTTTCTTTCTTTTCAATTATTGACAATTTTATGAACAAACTAACTCGAATCAGCAATTTTATCGGCAAAACCTTTGCTTTTTGGGCGGCATTGTGCGCCGCTGTCGCATTTTATTTCCCCGAAACATTCGAATGGGTAACGCCGCATATCCCGCTGTTTTTAGGCATCATCATGTTTGGAATGGGACTGACGCTGACGCCGTCCGACTTTAAAATCATCGGCAGGCATCCGAAAGCCGTCGTCATCGGTGTCGTTTCCCAATTCGTCATTATGCCGCTAACCGCCTATTCCTTAGCCGTAGGGCTGAACCTGCCTGCCGAAATTGCCGTCGGCGTTATTTTGGTCGGTTCATGTCCGGGCGGAACAGCCTCCAACGTTATAACCTACCTGGCGCGCGGCAATGTGGCTCTTTCGGTGGCGGTAACCTCAGTTACCACTCTGCTAGCTCCTATTATGACGCCGTTTATTTTCTGGGCACTGGCGCACCAATGGCTGGAAATATCCGCTGCCGATATGCTGGTTTCCATTATGAAAATGGTATTGCTGCCGATTATATTGGGCGTGATTGCGCACACCCTGTTCCGCAGGCAGACCGAAAAGGCCGCCGGCGCATTGCCGCTGGTTTCCGTTATTGCGATAGTTTTGATTATCGGCGCGGTCGTCGGTGCAAGCAAACCCAAAATCATAGAAAGCGGTTTACTGATTTTCGGCGTGGTGGTCCTGCACAACTGCATCGGTTATCTGCTGGGCTTTCTTGCCGCCAAACTCTGCAAACTGCCTTACGATGCGCAAAAAACGCTGGCTATCGAGGTCGGTATGCAAAATTCCGGTTTGGGCGCGGCGCTGGCCTCGGCGTACTTCACTCCGCTGGCGGCCGTACCCAGCGCGCTTTTCAGCGTGTGGCACAATATCTCCGGTTCACTGCTGGCTTCCTATTGGGCTTCAAAAGCGGAAAAGGCAGATCCGGCCAAACGGCAATAATTGACTGCGGATAACGTATGAAGGCCGTCTGAACAAACAGGATTGTTTCCTTCTGTTTCAGACGGCCTTCTCTGTTTTTCCCGCTCGAAATGCTTTTTATCCACCATTTGACTTTTACCCGCGGTAAAGGTTTATAGTTACCCATAACTTAGATTAAGGCCGTCTGAAAATACAGTTTATAAAGTTTGTCTGATTTGCTTTCAGACGGCATCGGCTGAAAGAAAGGTCTATATATGCAACAAAAAGTCCGTTTCCAAATCGAAGGCATGACCTGTCAGGCCTGTGCTTCGCGCATTGAAAAAGTGTTGAACAAAAAAGACTTTGTCGCCGAAGCGGGGGTGAACTTCGCCAATGAAGAAGCGCAGGTGGTGTTTGATGCCGACAAGGTATCGGCGCAAGACATCGCCGCCATCATCGAAAAAACCGGTTTTTCGGCAAAAGAGAAAACCGACGCGCTGCCGTCTCCGGAAACGGAACTGCATATCGGCTGGCGGTTGTGGCTGCTGTTCGCCATAAACATCCCGTTCCTTATCGGCATGGCAGGCATGATGATTGGTCGGCACGATTGGATGATTCCGCCGTTGTGGCAATTCGCGCTGGCAAGCGTGGTACAGCTTTGGCTGGCGGTGCCGTTTTACAAAAGCGCGTGGGCAAGCATTAAGGGCGGACTGGCAAATATGGACGTACTCGTTACCATCGGCACGGTGTCGATTTACCTGTATTCCGTCTACATGCTGCTTTTCAGCCCGCACGCGGCGCACGGCATGGCGCATGTGTATTTTGAAGCGGGCGTGATGGTGATTGGTTTTGTGTCGCTGGGCAAATTTTTGGAACACCGCACCAAAAAATCCAGCCTGAACAGCTTGGGCCTGCTGCTGAAACTCACGCCGACCCAAGTCAACGTGCAACGCGATGGCGAATGGAAACAACTGCCCATCGACCAAGTGCAAATCGGCGACCTTATCCGCGCCAACCACGGCGAACGCATTGCCGCCGACGGCATTATCGAAAGCGGCAGCGGCTGGGCGGACGAGAGCCACCTCACCGGCGAATCCAACCCCGAAGAGAAAAAGGCGGGCGGCAAAGTGTTGGCGGGTGCGCTGATGACCGAAGGCAGCGTGGTTTACCGCGCTACGCAGCTCGGCAGCCAAACCCTGCTCGGCGACATGATGAACGCGCTGTCCGAAGCGCAAGGCAGCAAGGCGCCGATTGCGCGCGTGGCGGACAAGGCGGCGGCGGTGTTTGTGCCTACTGTCGTGGGCATTGCGCTTTTGACTTTTATCGCCACTTGGCTGGTGAAAGGCGATTGGACGATTGCGCTGATGCACGCCGTTGCCGTTTTGGTGATTGCCTGCCCGTGCGCGCTCGGTCTGGCGACGCCCGCCGCGATTATGGTCGGCATGGGCAAGGCAGTGAAACACGGCATTTGGTTTAAAGACGCGGCGGCAATGGAAGAAGCCGCCCACGTCGACGCCGTCGTGTTGGACAAAACCGGCACGCTGACCGAAGGCAGGCCGCAGGTTGCCGCCGTCTATTGCGTGCCCGACAGCGGCTTTGACGAAGACGATTTGTACCGCCTCGCCGCCGCCGTCGAACAAAACGCCGCCCACCCGCTCGCCCGCGCCATCGTCTCCGCCGCCCAAGCGCGCGGTTTGGACATTCCCGCCGCACAAAACGCGCAAACCATCGTCGGCGCAGGCATTACCGCCGAAGTTGAAGGCGCGGGATTGGTTAAAGCGGGCAAACTTGATTTTGTCGAATTAAAGCTACCTGAAAACCTTTCAGACGACGTCTGGCACATCGCAAGCATCGTCGCCGTTTCCGCCAACGGCAAGCCCATCGGCGCATTCGCACTCGCCGACGCATTGAAAGCCGATACCGCCGAAGCCATAGGTCGTCTGAAAAAACACGGCATCGATGTTTACATCATGAGCGGCGACAACCAAGGCACAGTCGAATACGTCGCCAAACAACTGGGCATCGCACACGCCTTCGGCAACATGAGTCCGCGCGACAAGGCCGCCGAAGTGCAGAAACTCAAAGCCACCGGCAAAACCGTGGCGATGGTCGGCGACGGCATCAACGACGCGCCCGCACTCGCCGCCGCCAACGTCAGCTTCGCCATGAAAGGCGGCGCGGACGTTGCCGAACACACCGCATCCGCCACGCTGATGCAGCATTCGGTCAACCAGCTCGCCGATGCCCTGCTGGTGTCGCAGGCGACGTTGAAAAACATCAAGCAAAACCTGTTTTTCGCCTTCTTCTACAATATCTTGGGCATCCCGCTCGCCGCACTCGGCTTCTTAAACCCCGTCATCGCAGGCGCGGCAATGGCGGCAAGCTCGGTGTCGGTGTTGAGCAATGCGCTGCGCTTGAAACGGGTAAATATTGAGTGAGAATCTTAGAGGCCGTCTGAAAATATCCCCCTTTGTTTTCAGACGGCCTCTAACCGTTATAATCCCCCTATCCTAACCAATCTGCCAAACTAGGAGCACACCGTATGGACATGATGACGTTTACCAATATTTTATTGATTGTTTTATGTATTTTCACCATGTTACTGGTGTGGTCGCGCAACTGGAAACGCAAGCAGGCATATTTTGAGAAAATCAAAAGCAATCCGGAAAACCTCAAATGGGTCGGGCAAAATCTGACCGGCCAGGAATGGAAAGACCTGAAAACCGTCGGCGACCGCTTCGGACTGCCCATGTTGCAGGCCAAGCAGTTGATTGATTTTTATAAAAACAGTCGGAACTGATTGCATGATTTAACAATAGAATTTGACTGAAATTAAGGCCGTCTGAAAATATCACTCTTATAATAAGTAATATTTTCAGACGGCCTCGGCATTTGCCGTTCCGTTTTAAAACAAAGGGAGGGAATAAAAATGACCGTTTATCTTATCGGCGACTCCGTGCGGCTCGCTTCGGAACCTTATACCCGCGCCGCGCTGCCTGATGCAGGCATCGTTTCTCCGTCGGAAAACTGCCGTTCGTCGCACGATGTTTTGCAGCATATCAAACAATGGACGGCGGGTGCGGCTGCCGGAGACATCGTCCACATCAACTGCGGCCTGCACGACATACGCCGCGACCGAGGCAGTAACGGGCCGGTGGCCGATTTGGAAACCTACCGGAGCAATCTGACCCGTATTTTCGATTATCTGAAAAAGACGGGGGCGAAAATCATTTGGGCCGACAGTACGCCGTTTCTGGAGAGCGTGCATAACATCGTCAAATCCTCGCGCCGCTATCTGGCCGATTTGAAGGCGTATAACCGTGTGGCGGACGATTTGGCAAAACAATACGGTTTCGCCATCAATGATTTATACAGCCTGATGTTCCGGCAGGGCCTGACCGCACTGATGTTGTGCGACGGACTGCATTTCAACGAATTCGGCAGCGAAATGATCGGCAAGGCGGTAGCCGAAGCAGTGTCGAAGCAGATGTAGGGAGCCTTAGCCGTTTTACAGCCATTTACGGTTTTCAGACGGCCTCTAGGTTGCGGCCGGACGTTCATCGGGATATAGTAACTCCCCCCATTAACATGAAATCAAGGAATAGGCTATGAGCGGAAAATTAGACCAAATCAGCGGTAAAGTAAAAGAAACTGCCGGAGAAGTATTCGACGATTCCAAACTCAAAGCGGAAGGCATTATCCAGCAAGGAATCGGCAAGATAAAAGAAGCCGCTGCCGACATTGAGGAAAAAGCAGGCGACGTATTGAAAAAAGGCAAAGAAGAAGCGGGACATTTGGTTGACGAAGCGAAAGAAAAAGCCGGAAACCTGATTAACGATATTAAAAGCAAATTCTGATACATCCTCGTTTGAAACCATAAAAAGGCCGTCTGAAACACGATTTCAGACGGCCTTTTTATATAGTTTTTACCGCACGGTTTATTGTGCGGACGGCCCGCGTGCCGCTTTTTTTACCGCTGCGGTTTTTGCCGCCAGCCACAAAGCGGCCGACGCACCGAGCATATCCGCGATGCCGTCGCCGACCGTTCCTTCGCGCGTAGCGGTAAACGCCGCCTGCGCCCATTCGCTGCCCGCGGCAAACAGCAGGGCAAACGCCAGCAGCCCGCGATACGGGATTTTCAGTCCGTCATGGATAAAGGCTTTTGCCAGCAGCCAGATTTGGGCAAAAAACAGGGCGAAATGCGCGGCTTTGTCGAAATGCGGAAACGGCGGCGGCGCATTGCCGGATTCCCTGAAAATCAGTGCGTAGATACCGGCGGCAAACCATGCGGCGGCGAACAGGGTGAATTTGTTTGCGGGCAATTTCATGGCTGTTCCTCATCCAACCAAGTCTGGCAGAGAGCGGCCAAACGGGCGAACCTGCCGCCGCGGGCGTTCAATATATCGCGCCATTGCGCCACTTCCGCGGCGGACGGCGCTTCGTCCATACTGCATTCATACAGCCAGAAATCGAGGGTTTCCCCTACGGTACCGGCGGATTCGTTTCGGATAAGGTCTAAAAGTTCGGTCATATCGAGGCCGTCTGAAAAAAGTTAATCGGTTTCCGGTGGCGAAATACGGGTTTGCCGCGCCAATTCTGCGGCCAGTTCATCCTGATAGGTCCGCATCATTTTATCCAAATCCATCAGGGCATGGCCGACGGCGCGGACAAACGGATTTTTATACCGGATATTCTCCGTAGCCGTGAAGCGGGTGCGGTTTGTGGAAACGGCTTCCAGCTCGGCCGTCCATATCCCGTCAAAGAGGCGATGTTCCATCTTGAAAGCGTAATGGTCGGGATAATGTTTATCCAGCATTTCAAAACGGATGGTAATGCCGCCCGTTGTTTCCAGCCAAACCTCCCTTCCTGCGTTTTCGCTCACTATCCGCAAATCATCCGGAGAAGTGCGGTAATGCCAATGCCTGTTATCGGTAACAGTGCGGTAGACAATGTCTATCGGCGCATCAAATACGATTGTTTTGCTCAAGCTGCGCGTTTCCGGCAACAACAGGCCGGCAATATACAGCAAGCCCGCGCCGCAAACGGCCGCCATGCCCAAATAAACCGGAATCTTCGCCCACACGCCCTGTTCCTCCGAACAGTATAATTTCAGGCCGTCTGAAAATTTCAGACGGCCTTTCCATCTACTTGCTGTGCAAAAAACGCACCGCCTCTTCCCATTCGCCCGCCAGTATCGCCGGCATCGCCTCCAATGATTTTCGAATCGCATCATCGATTTGTCGGCGGTGCTCGGCACTGGGTTTGTTCAACACATAACCGACCACAAGGTTGCGGTCGCCCGGATGGTCTATGCCCAACCGCAAGCGGTAATAGTCGGGGGTTCCCAAGCGGGCTTGAATATCTTTCAAGCCGTTGTGCCCGCCGTTGCCGCCGCCGAGTTTGAATTTGATGCGGCCGCAAGGTATATCCAATTCGTCATGCACCACCAAAATCTCTTCGGGCTTGATTTTGTAAAACTGCGCCAGCGCGGCAACGGCCTGGCCGGAACGGTTCATAAAAGTCATGGGTTTGAGCAGCCAGACATCACCGTCGGGCAGGCCGACGCGCGCCACTTCGCCGAAGAATTTTTTTTCGTCTTTAAACGAGGCTTTCCATTGCCACGCAAGTTCGTCAAGGAACCAGAAGCCTGCATTGTGGCGGGTTTGTTCGTATTCGCGGCCGGGATTGCCCAAGCCGGCGATAAGTTTGATTTTCGGCATATCGTTCCTTCAAACAGGGCCGTCTGAAAGCGGGTTTCAGACGGCCTATCGTCCTTCTTCTTTATCCTGCACGCGCTTACGGCGCGCGTCTTTCGGGTCGATGAGCAACGGGCGGTACACTTCGATGCGGTCGTGGGCGCGCAATACGGTATCGTCCTTCACCACCTTGCCGAAGATGCCCAGCGGCGCGGTATTCAAATCCACATCGGGAAACCGCTCGGCAATCGGACTGCGCAAAGCGGCCTGCCGCACGGTCGTACCCTCTTCCACCCGCATGATGTGCAATTCCTGCCGGTCGGCCAGCCCGTAGGCGATTTCGATTTCAAGCATAACGGCGGTCCGCTTCTTTGATGAACGCATCCACCAGCGTCCCCGTCAGATGGGAAAACACGGGTGAAATCACCGCCGACAAGAGCGCGCTGGAAAAATCGTATTCCAGTTTGAATTCGATTTTGCACATATCGCCGCCCAAATCGATAAACTTCCAAGTCCCGCGCAAAGTTTTAAACGGACCTTCAAGCAAATCCATACGGATTTCCTTGCCGGGGATATTGTGGTTGTGCGTCGCAAAAGACTGTTGCACGCGCATATAGTCCATAAACAGCCGCGCCTTCAACTCGTTGCCGTTGCGCTCAATGATTTCGGTTTTGCTGTACCACGGCAAAAATTTCGGATAATCCTCGACCCTGTCGACCAGCTCGAACATCTGCTCTGCGCTGTGCAGCACCAATACGTTTTTTTCTACTTTTTTCATAACACAGCCTTCGGGCGGAAAGCGTCATTATAAACGCTTTTTCAGACGGCCTCCCCCATATTTCGGCACGGGCGTAAGCCATATAACCAAAAATCCTTTCAATAAAATAATCCATTCTTTCCCTTTCACGCGCCCGCCCGTTACAGTAACGCACAATGAAAATAAAAAAGGATAGAAATAATGAGCAAAATCCGCTGCTTGGCAATCGGCACCATCGCCGCCCTGCTGGCCGTCGCCGCCTGCTCCGGCGGAAAAACCGCCGCCGGCGGCGGCAAATACATGAAAATCCTCAACGTTTCCTATGACGTTTCCCGTGATTTCTACAAAGAATACAATCCGCTGTTCATCCGCGAATTTACCAAAAAACATCCCGAAACCGACCTGCACATCCAGCAATCGCACGGTGGTTCGAGCAAACAGGCATTATCGGTGGCAAACGGCCTGCCTGCCGACGTCGTTACCATGAACCAGTCTTCCGACATCGACACGCTTCAGGCACGCGGCCTTATCCGTCCAAACTGGCAGTCGCGCCTGCCGGATAAAGCCGTACCGTTCACCAGCACCACCGTTTTCCTCGTCCGCAAAGGCAATCCCAAACACATCCGCGACTGGGACGACTTGACGCGCCCTGACGTCAAAACCGTATTCGCCAATCCCAAAACCAGCGGCAACGGCCGCTACGCCTTCCTCAGCGCATACGGTTACGGCCTGAAAACATCCGGCGGCGACGAAGCGCAGGCCTGGCAGTTTACCCGGGCAATCCTGAACAACGTGCCGATGTTTGAAAACGGCAGCCGCGCAGCCACCACCAGTTTCACGCGGCGGGACATCGGCGACGTACTCGTAACCCTTGAAAACGAAGCCAACTTCGTCAGCAAAAAATTAGAAAACGGACGGTTTGAAATCGTCTATCCGAGCTACACCGCCGCCGCGGACAGCCCCGTGGCGGTAGTCGATAAAAACGCCGAGAAAAAAGAATCGCAAGCCGCCGCCCGCGCCTACCTCGAATACCTATGGAGCAAACCCGCGCAAGAGTTGGCGGCAAGAATGTATTTCCGCCCGAGCGATAAAGAAATACTGGCGCGGCACAAAGCCGACTTCCCCGACCTGGACACCTTCCGTCCAGCCGAACTCTTCGGCGGCTGGCCGCAGATTATGCAAAAATTCTTCGCCGACGGCGGCATGTTCGACCAACTGACGGCAGAAAGAAAGCCGCGGGAACAGTGATTTATAGAAGCTAAAAGGGATTCCATATTTGGTATTATCGAAACCACCATACAACCCTTTTATACTAAACACAGCTATATTTACTCTATTATTATGGTTTCCATCCAATTAACCTAATCTGAATTTCGACGACGGCTCCATCAAGAATTCCAATCTGCCACACAAAATTTATTACCAATCACCCTTCTTTCCATATGACTCATTAGGCTGTTACCCTATAAATAATTTGAGACTGTCCACTCTAGCCGCCCCCAATGCAACATCTTCCGTCGCCAACAGATTCTCGACTTCGGGCAACAAGGTCAGCCCTGCTTCTCTTTTAACCAGCACCAAACCATAAACAGCCGCAGCAGCAGGCCACCAGCGATCTCCTGCTTTTTCCATAAACTGCCAAAATTTCAAACCGCTTTCAGTTTTAACTGGAGGAACATACACCATAAATTTCCCGTATTCTATTTCAAATCCCAACGATAAAACCTTTTTTTTAAAGACAGGCAGAGTAAAACAATTTTTTTTCTCCGGCAATAAATTCCCATCAAACCACCCACTCATCCCCCATAACGAACCGAGATTAAATCCACTAATTACCAGTCTACCGCCCGACTTCAACACACGAGCTGCCTCAACCAGTGCAACATAGGGCTGTTGGCAATATTCATGACTATGCGGCATCAGCAAAATGTCCAAAGATTGCGCTGCCCAAGCCAAAGCGGTACCATCCATAACCACATCAGACGGTATATAAATAATGCTTTCAGACGGCCTGAGCCACGAATCCATCCCTAATTGGACAATCTTTCCCATTGCAGCAGAGGATTGAGTGTTCGATTCAAAAAAGTATTTTTCCTTTTCAGCCACATACCGTCCAACCAGTGTTTCCTCAAACCATACTCCCTGATTTTCAATCATTTTCAGACGCCCCCCTTATTTCAGTTTAACTCAAACCATCATACCGAGTTATGTCCCAGCAACCAAGTCCCAACCGCCGGGCTTTGTTTATGCTAATTGCCATTAACACCACAATTCACAGAAATTACAATGCTATCCGCTTGACGTTATCTCTCCCAGACAGTAACATCGGGCAAAACTTAATCTCAATTCCTAAAACTCACTGAATAACTATCAATCATGGCAAAACTGAAAACAATCGCATTGACCATTTCAGGTTTATCCGCACTTTCCGGGACAACACACGCTCAAGCCGCAAGCACCGAAACAGATTCATCTTCCAACAAACTCGGTATGGCTATGATGCGACTCAATTCATCTCTGCTTGATCAAGCACAAACAAATAAACATCCGAGCGGAAGCCTGTGGGCTTCATTACGTAAAGACTTCCGCATCAACGAAGTCAATACCGAGCTAGTGCGCCGCCACGAAAGCAAATTTGCTGCAAACAGCGGTTATTTCGATCGCACGATCAACCGTAGCAAACCATATATGTATCATATTGCAAACGAAGTAAAAAAACGCAATATGCCGGCAGAAATAGCACTGCTGCCGTTTATTGAAAGCGCATTTGTTACCAAAGCGAAATCACATGTAGGGGCATCAGGTTTATGGCAGTTTATGCCATCAACAGGCCGTCACTACGGTTTAGAGAAAACTGCCCTGTACGACGGACGTCATGATGTTTATGCCTCAACCAATGCAGCTCTAAACTATCTCGAATACCTACACAGCATGTTTGGTGACTGGACATTAGCCCTTGCTGCATATAACTGGGGCGAAGGTAATGTCGGTCGCGCGATCAACCGTGCTCGCGCACAAGGCCTAGAACCAACCTACGAAAACCTTCGCATGCCCAATGAGACAAGAAACTATGTACCAAAATTACTGGCAGTCCGCAATATTGTATCCAACCCCCAAATGTTTGGTCTGAATATCAGCGAAATCAACAACCAACCGTATTTCAAATCCGTCAATATCGATAAAGCCATTGATAATAGTACGATTGCCCGTTTTGCCAACATTAGCGAAAGTGAATTACTAGCGTTAAACCCCGGCTTCAACGCACCAGTCTTCATTCCTAAAAATAACCGCAAACTATTGTTGCCTGCCAGTGCAATCGCAACTTTCGAAAAAAATTACCGTAATGCAAAACCCGAAAATCTGCTATCTTGGGATATTTACTCAACAGCAGATAACACCAATTTAAGCACGATTGCTGCTGAAACTGGCATGAGCGTAGCAGAACTGAAACGATTGAACAATATTGGTAGTAACTCTGTTTCTGCCAATCGCAGCATTTTAGTTGCCAAAAATAACAGTAGTAATAATAAACTGGAACAAACTCATACGGTTGACATCGATATTACTCCTGACTCATACCGACCAAGCGTACCAAGAACAGAACAAATTGTAAAAGCAGAAAAACCAACTGATTTGGCTACTGCTTCATCTCAAACAATAACATCAGCAACTGATTTCGTTAGCCGTTCAAAAACGGATTCTGAAACCCATATGGTGATTTCTAAAAATAACGAATCAACAGCTAAAAAACAAGGTATCGCAGCCAATCTTGTTGCCAAAGAGATCGATACTCAGATCAATTCAAACCCAATGATTGCATCTGTGGCTTCGGAAAAAACATCAAATCAGCCAGCTTTATCTACCTTATCAGATAATGGGTTTGATAGTACCCAAACTGATGCCATTGCAAAACTCGCATTACAAGCTAATTCCCCTGCAACAACAATTTCATTAAATCAAACTGTTACCGAACAGGATGATGAATTAATGTCCTTGGTAAAAAATAATGAAACAGATTCTGCTGCTACAAATGCACTTACAATAACTGAAGCTAAAGTTACTACTCATACCGACGAGCCTACAACATCACAACAAGCCCGAATTGAAAAAATTGCTGAAAACCGCATTAAGCAGAAACATAGAATTGAATCTCGTCTTGCACGCGCCGAACAAAAAACACAACGCGTAGCAAGCACTACAGGTACACATAAAGTAAGTGATGGAGATACTCTTTTCAATATTTCTCAACGCTATAATCTAAGTGTTGCTGATTTGATTACAGCCAATAACATTAAAGGTAACAACATCCAGAAAGGTCAGGTATTACGAATCATAGCCTCTCCTGCAAAAAACAAAACCAGCAATATCAAAAATGTATCCTACACTGTTCGTAAAGGGGATACTCTGAATACTATTGCTAACCAATTCAATCTTGATATTAATGATATCCGCAGATGGAACAGAAATACACGCGCGGTGTCTCCTGGTCAACGTTTGAACCTACTGGGAAGTTAGGTTATTGCTATTTAGACTTGCCAAATACCCATAATAATATTAGTACTAATAGGAGCTTCCTGTTAGTCAGTGTACTTGGTTCTGTTTACCCAAGATATAAGGAAAGAAAACCCCATAGTATCTCTCTTACTATGGGGTTTTAAATCTTCTCTATAATTCAGATCAGCGTTTCTTACCTGTCACAGTAGCAACTGCTAAATTTTCATTACGTTTAAGTGAAACACTTTCTACACCTTCCGGCAACTTAATGTCTGACAAGTGCAAAATATCCCCTGCCTCTACTGAAGCACAATCTAAATCTAAGAAAGCCGGAATATTAGATGGCAATGCCAAAATCTCAACAGACGTATTCAATAATGAAACACGACCACCTTGTAATTTCACAGCCTGAGAGTTTTCAGCATTAACAATATGCAAAGGAACACGGATACGCAAAAGTTGATTAGCTTTTACTACCTGAAAATCAATATGCTGAACCTCGCGGCGGAATGGATGCATTTGGAAATCACGCACAATGACATCATAAGTCTTACCATTCAGGGCTAATTTAATTAATGCAGTATGGAACGATTCCTTCTCCAATGCATAAAAAATGGTTTTGTGATCAACCGAAATAGAAATCGGCTTTTGATCTTCACCATATAAGATGGCAGGAATCTGGCCTTCGCGACGCAGGCGGCGGCTCGCACCAGTGCCTTGTTGCTCACGAATAGCAGCTTGAATTTCATATGACATATAAAAATACTCCAATAATAATAAATAAACCGTCATCGGCCGCGACCAGCTTAAGACGGCAAAGGTTTATGGCAACAACATGCTGCCGGTAATCATCACATCTTCATTGAAAAGATATGACACAGATTCTTCATTACTAATTCTGCGGACTGTCTCCGCAAGCAACCCTGCAATCGTTACTTGACGAATACGCCCACAAGTTTTAGCTGCATCAGATAATGGAATGGTGTCAGTTACAACAACCTGATCTATATCGGAAGAAGCAATGCGGTTAATTGCTTCTCCTGAGAAAACAGGATGGGTTGTATAGGCCAATACACGCGAAGCTCCCCGTTCTTTTAAAGCTGAAGCTGCTTTACATAAAGTATTTGCAGTATCAATCATATCATCAACAATCAAACACGTACGGTCCTGAATATCACCAATAATATTCATCACTTCAGCAACATTTGCTTTCGGTCGGCGCTTATCAATAATTGCCAAATCAGCATTCAAAGCCTTGGCAACAGCACGAGCACGCAAAACACCACCAATATCAGGACTGACAACTGTCAAATTTTCAATACGTTGCTGATTAATATCATTCAGTAAAATTGGAGTAGCATAAATATTATCAACAGGAATATCGAAAAATCCTTGAATTTGGTCGGCATGCAAATCAACGGTTAATACTCTATCGATACCTGCCGAATACAACATATTCGCAACTAGTTTGGCAGAAATCGGAACACGTACTGAACGGGGCCGGCGGTCTTGGCGAGCGTATCCGAAATATGGGATGGCAGCGGTGATACGGCCGGCCGAAGCACGTTTCAACGCATCCGCCATAGTCAAAATTTCCATCAAATTATCATTTGTCGGAGCACAAGTCGGCTGCAAGATAAATACATCTCGACCACGCACATTTTCCAATAGCTCTATTGCAACTTCACCATCAGAAAATTTACCAACTGAGGCATTACCTAAAGAAATCCCTAAATGCTTCACAACGCGTTGAGCCAATTCAGGATTCGCATTACCGGTAAACACCATTAAACTGTCATAAGCCGCCATATCTATTCCACCTACCTCTACATTTAAATTTTGCTCAGAAAACATGATGCTTCCTTCCGCATAGCTGATAGCTAACTTTGTAATTATACCTAATAAAAAGGAATAAAACAAAATAGCATGAAGAAATAATCTCTTATTTCTTTGTTATTAAATAAAGCTTTAATTACATCACTAAAAAGTAACGAGTACCGTTGCAAATCCTATCTAAAATAAAATAACTTTTATTTTAAAATCAAATGGTTAAAATCGGAATAATACGATTCTGATTACGTTTACTTCCACCTTCTCCATAATTGGTTTTGACATAATCCTCAACAATTGCCAAAAATTCGGCAGCCATATTATCGCCTTTTAGGGTTACTTTACGTTCCCCATCTATATATACGGGAGCAATGGGTGTTTCACCTGTACCCGGTAGGCTTATACCGATATCCGCCAGTTTGCTTTCACCCGGGCCATTTACAACACAGCCCATAACGGCCACATTCAGTGATTCCACCCCCGGATAGAGATCACGCCAAACTGTCATTTTATTACGCAGATAATTTTGAATATCCTGTGCAAGTTCTTGAAATACAGTACTTGTGGTTCGGCCGCAACCGGGACAAGCCGTTACCATTGGAGTAAAAGAGCGCAGCCCCATTGTTTGCAGGATTTCTTGTGCGACAATCACTTCTTGCGTACGTGAACTACCCGGTTCAGGAGTAAGCGAAATGCGAATAGTATCGCCGATACCCTCTTGAAGTAATACTGACAATGCTGCAGTAGAAGCGACAATACCTTTACTACCCATACCGGCTTCGGTTAAACCCAAATGCAATGGATATTTGCAACGACCACCCAAATCACGATAAACCTGTATTAAATCCTGCACGGAACTTACTTTGCACGATAGAATGATTTTATCTTCCGGCAATCCCAAATTCACTGCTTTTTCTGAAGACTCCAACGCCGAGACAATCAATGCCTCTTTCATTACTTCTTCCGGAGGTCTGGGAGATGTAGCAGCTAAATTGGCATCCATCATCCGCTTCGCCAAACTTTGATCGAGCGAACCCCAATTTACACCGATACGGACCGCTTTATCGTTTTCAGCAGCAGTCCGAATCATATATGCGAATTTTTCATCGCCTTTTGCACCTTTACCAACATTACCCGGGTTGATACGGTATTTAGATAAAGCCTTGCCGCAATCCGGAAATTCTGCCAACAGTCTCTCACCATTGAAATGAAAGTCACCGATAAGCGGGGTGTGATACCCCATATCATCCAAGCGCTGCCTAATTTCGGCTACCTTAGACGCAGCTTCCGGACTATTAACCGTAATCCGCACCATTTCGGAACCGGCATCGCTTAATTCTTTTACCTGCTGCGCGGTTGCCGCCGCATCTGCCGTATCGGTATTGGTCATAGATTGAACAACCACAGGAGCATCCGAACCGACAATAATATGATCGATTTTTACTTGATGTGTCTTGCGCCGTTTGAGCGTATTCATAATTTATTTTTTTCCTGCAATAAATGACGCGGCCCTTGCTCCTGCCTTATAAGGTTTAACTGGAATTTCTTTTCCGCCAAAATTGGCTTGTGCGCCGGTAGAGATCCCTATCCAGACATCGTACGGCGCACCGCCTTGAAAACGTCGTTCGCTACCTTCGGGAATAATTTGACTGAAGACCATTTTGCCGTTTTTATCTTTCACAATCAGATTGCTGCGATATTGTACTTTAAGCCACAATTCGTCCGGCGCTACGGAAACCGGTACTTCCTCCGCCGAAGTGGCAACAGCGGAAGCCTCCGAAGCATTAGCTGCTTGAACTTTATCGGCAGTCTTTTCATCAGGCATTTTAGAAACTGTAACATTGCTGGCTTTGAGCGCCGGAGCTTGCATGCTGTTCTGTACCGCACTGCTATCCTGCTGGTTCTGGTATGCGGTTTCCTGATTGGATTTGTTTTGCCACGCATAAATGCCACCGCCAAACAATATGCCCACTGCCACACCTAGAATCCACTTCGGGAAAGCAGCCTTTTCATTTTGACGGTAATCAAAGCCTTTTTTTCCCGCTTGGCGTTCTACCGCATAAACATGCCCTCTTTCATCGGGAACAACCATTTTCAGACGGCCTGCAAATTCCTGTTCGTCCCATTTCAACAAACGGGCATAAGAACGTAAAAAACCGGTTACAAAAACAATACCCGGTAATAGGGAATACTCCCCCTTTTCCAATGCTTCTATCTGCTCGATTGACAACTTCAGTCGTTCAGCAACGGTGTCTATGTCAATGCCCTGCTTTTTGCGCATCGACCGCAACTCTCCACCCAGCGTTTTTGCGGCCAAAGCATCAAATCCGCCGCTTTGTTTATTATCCATGTATCAATGCCTTTTGGTAACAGCTTGTAATTCTTCGGAATAAGGGAAATTCGTTCTTAATTGCGCTTCGTATTCATAAGCAGCCTGAACTTTGCCCAAAGCATTGGCAATCTTCCAACCGAGCAGCAAATCATCTGCCATCAACATATCGACTTTGCTCTGATATTGACGGAAATAATAGTCCGCATCATGCAGATTGCCCGCCATCATCTTAGTACGCGCCAATTCTTTGAATGCTGGCGTAAATTGCGCGTTAGCGGCCAAGGCTCGTTTCAAATAAGCTTCTGACAGAGAGTATTGCCCCATTTTCGCACTGCAAATACCTTTGTTCAGATTTGCCACAAAAGGTGTCGGGTAGGTAGGATCAGAAAGGGCCTTATCGAAATAAGGCATGGCTTCAGACGGCCTATTAAGCTTACCGCATAAAAACCATCCGTAGTTATTGTTGATTTCGGCGCTGTCGGGTTTTAAAGCCAAAGCTTTGAGAAAGCTCTCCTGTGCTTTGTCATCGACTTTCAGAAATTGATAAATCTGCGCACGCACCAACCATGCTACTGCATTTTTATGATTGGCTTTCAATGCTTCTTCGATGGCGCGCGTCGCTTCGCGATAATCCTGAGCACGCATATATTCCAGTGCAAGCTGCGTTCTAATATTGGAGACCTGCTCCTCACGCTCGCGGGCACTGGGGCCGGAATGTCCGGCGCAGGCCGACAATGCCAGCACCAGCAATAGGGGTTGCCATATTTTCAGTTTCATATTTCAGCCCTGTTGTTGAATTACGATTTGCTGCCATTTTTGCTGGCGGCGGGTTTTATCTTTCACTTGGCCGGCCAGTTGGCCGCAAGCAGCATCGATGTCGTCTCCGCGTGTTTTGCGCACCGTCACAACAAAACCCGCCTGTTGCAAAATATCGCGGAACACACGGATGTTTTCTGCGGAAGAACGTTCGTAGCCAGAATGAGGAAAAGGATTGAAAGGAATCAGATTGAATTTGCACGGCACATCGTGTACCAAATCAATCAATTCGCGCGCATGTTGTGCATTGTCGTTCACACCGTCAAGCATCACATACTCGAACGTAATAAAATCGCGGGGTGCTTTGACCAGATAGCGCTGGCAGGCCGCCATTAATTCCTTCAACGGGTATTTTTTATTCAAAGGAACAATTTTATCGCGCACTTCGTCATTGGAGGCATGAAGCGACACAGCCAAAGCCACCGGCATTGCATCCCTCAATCTGTCCATCTGCGGCACCATGCCGGAAGTGGATACGGTAACACGGCGGCGACTCAGACCGTAACCGTGGTTATCAAGCATAATACTCAATGCCGTAACCACATTATCGAAATTCGCCATCGGTTCGCCCATACCCATCATGACCACATTGGAGATGACCCGTTCATTTTTCGGAGTAACGCCCATCGCCTTATTCGCCCACCAAAGTTGGCCGATGATTTCGGCGGCGGTAAGATTGCGGTTGAACCCTTGGCGGCCGGTAGAACAGAAAGTACATTCTAAGGCACAACCGACCTGTGAAGAAATACATAACGTACCGCGGTCGGTTTCGGGAATAAATACGGTCTCCACGCCGTTGCCGGTACCTACATCCAGCAGCCATTTGCGCGTACCGTCGGAAGATTCTTGGGCGGCCATTAATTTCGGCACTTCAATCGTCGCGCCGTCGATCAGTTTTTGGCGCAGCGATTTGGCCAAATCCGTCATTTCATCGAAATTCTGCGCACCCGCTTGATGCATCCAACGCATCACTTGCTTGGCCCGGAAGGGTTTTTCACCCATTTCGGCGAAATGCCGGGTCAGGCTGTTCAAATCGTAATTCAGTAGATTGGTTTTCATGTATTCTTAACGTCAAAACAGGGTTTCAGACGGCCTGAAATCCTGTCGGCAACCTTTATTATTCAAAGTTATCGGATATTTTAAAGCAGACATAAAACAAGCCGCCCGCAAAACGGCAAAATAATTCTAATCGGCAGGCCGTCTGAAAGCTCTAAGCTCTGCGTCAAAAAACCTTCAGCCGCCCGAACACTCTCTTTTCAGACGGCCTCGACAGTTAACGGTCATTCCCCACACCTTCAACGCGGACAAATTTCGCTTTGGCTGAAGAAATAAGCTATTTCGATTGCCGCATTTTCCAAACTGTCGGAACCGTGTACCGCATTGATGCTCAGAGATTCGGCAAAATCAGCGCGAATCGTGCCCGGAGCGGCATTTGCGGGATCGGTTGCCCCCATCAGCTCGCGATTTTTGGCCACGGCATTCTCACCTTCCAACACCTGAATCATAACCGGCCCGTTGGTCATGAATGCAACCAAATCTGCGTAAAAGGGGCGCTCTTTATGCACTGCATAGAAATCCTGCGCTTCGCGCACAGACAGATGCTTCATTTTGGCTGCAACGATACGCAGGCCGTTTTGCTCAAAACGGCTGTAAATTTGACCGATGATATTTTTTGCCACTGCATCCGGCTTTACAATGGAAATGGTACGCTCAATCGCCATATAAATGTCCTTATATCATGCTGTATCAACAACATAACGGGTAATTTTTCACTTGCGGGCTATTTTACCAAAATTCCCCTTCCTTTGGTAAAAACAGCGGCGGATTTGCATTTCATTTTAAGTCGGACTCGATATTTTCAGACGGCCTCAATACTTCATAAGGCCGTCTGAAAAAAATGAATCGTCAGGATTTGGGCGCATTTAAAGTCAGATGCGGCAGCTTCAAATAGGCTTCCGACTGCATTTCCGCCATACGGCTGGCTGTGCGTGTGAATTCTTGCGCAAAATCACCTTCGACATAAATATCGTCGACACCAACTTTGCTGGTGGCACACAACTTCACCCGATAATCATACAAGACGTCAATCAGCCAAGTCAGACGGCGCGCCTCGGCTTTTTCCTGAGGTGTCAGCCGCTCCAATCCCGAAAGGAACACGATTTCATAGTGTTCCGCCAAATAAAGGTAATCCGCCTGCGAACGCGGACCGAAACACAAAGCACGAAAATCAAACCAAATCACTTGCTCCGATTTTGCCTTATGGGGAATTTCCCTGCCGTGTATGACGCTGATTCCTGCTTCGGCTGCGACTCCGCCCGACATGTTTTTAAACAAATCAGACAGTTTTTTTTCGTTTTCGTCATTATCGGGTACGAAAAAAATTTCTGCGGGTTTCAAAGTGCGCAGACGGTAATCCTCGCCGCCATCAACATTTAATACCGTCAGATTGGCCTCAATCAATGCAATCGTCGGTAAAAAGCTGCTGCGGTTCTGCCCTTGCGGATACAGCTCTGACGGCGCATAGTTGGAAGTTGCCACCAAAACCACCCCTTCATTCAACAAATTTTCCAGCAGGCGGCCCAAAATCATCGCATCGGCAATATCGCTGACATGAAATTCGTCAAAACACAGCACGCGCGTTTCTTCGGCAATTTCCGCCGCTACCGCTTTAAGCGGGTTGGCCTCACTTTTCAACCCTTTCAAACGCTGGTGTATTTCCGCCATAAATGCATGAAAATGCACCCTGCGCTTACGGCGATATGGCAAACAGCCGTAAAAAGCATCCATCAAAAAACTTTTGCCCCGCCCTACCCCGCCATAGAAATACAAACCTTTCGGCACTTGCGGAGAACGCAGGCTGCGTCCTAGAAAACGGTTACGTTTGCGTTTGAACATCATCAGTTCCGTCCACAACCGGTCAAGATGCTCAATGGCGCGCGCCTGTGCCTCGTCACGGATAAAACCAGGTTTTTGCGAAGCGGCTTGATACCAAGTCAGCGGGCTGTGATTATCAAACTCAGGGGGGACAAAAAGATTTTCACTGTTACTCATTACCGGCCCTCATATTATCGTTATCAGATTACGGGTTGCAGATACTCTTCCTTGCTTCGCTTCAAAAAACAGACAGGCTGCCGAAAGTATCCCTACCTTTGCGATGCAAGCATTATAAATGATTTCAGACGGCCTCCAACAGCTATTACCCCTTCATCCTTATAGGCAAAACAAAAACGCCGCATCTCTGCGGCGTTTCCATCTGCACTTAATTGGCAGTTTGCTGCAATGCCAAATCTACACGTTCGCGCAACTCTTTACCCGGCTTGAAATGAGGAACATGCTTTTCAGGCACTTCCACACGCTCGCCGGTTTTAGGGTTACGGCCGATACGGGCCGGCCGATGATTCAGATCAAAGCTGCCGAAACCGCGGATTTCGATACGTTGGCCGCGGGCCAGCGAGCGGGTCATGGTGTCAACCAAAACTTTTACGCTGTATTCCACGTCTTTCGCCATCAGATGGGTACCGTTTTTTTCAGCAAATACTTCTGCCAAACGGACCATTAATTCCGATTTAGTCATGTCCGCAACCTTATTCCTGATCTCCGGACAGCTTGGCTTTCAACAGATCGCCCAAGCTGGTCGTGCCGGCACTAGCGGTAGCTGCGGCATTAACCGAATTGAGGGCCTCACGGTTTTCTTTGGCATCTTTGGCTTTCACAGACAAACGGATGCTGCGGTTTTTGCGGTCGACAGTAGCAACGATGGCTTCGACTTCGTCGCCTTCTTTAACGACATTGCGCAAATCTTCCACGCGTTCGCTGGACCACTCGGCAGCCGGCAGGTAGCCTT
Organism: Neisseria oralis; assembly: GCF_045062685.1. Lineage (NCBI taxonomy): Bacteria > Pseudomonadati > Pseudomonadota > Betaproteobacteria > Neisseriales > Neisseriaceae > Neisseria > Neisseria oralis. The sequence goes on along the minus strand of NZ_JBJGEB010000005.1, from coordinate 197,204 downwards.
CCACTTCGTCGGACAATGCGATAACCGCACCTTTGGCATCAACGGATTTCACGGTACCTTTTACCAGCGAACCTTTATCGTTTACGCTAATAAAGTTGCCGAACGGATCGCCTTCGAGCTGTTTGATACCCAAAGAGATGCGTTCCTTATCAACATCGATGGCCAATACGACAGCTTCGACTTCTTCGCCTTTTTTGTATTTGCGTACGGCTTCTTCACCGGATTCAGTCCAAGACAAGTCGGACAGGTGCACCAAACCGTCGATGTTGCCCGGCAAGCCGACAAATACGCCGAAATCGGTGATGGATTTGACCGCACCGGAGATTTTGTCGCCTTTGTTGTGGTTGGCGGCAAATTCTTCCCACGGGTTAGCCTGGCATTGTTTCATACCCAAAGAAATACGGCGGCGGTCTTCGTCGATTTCCAGAATCATGACTTCGACTTCGTCACCCAATTGTACGACTTTGCTCGGATGTACGTTTTTGTTGGTCCAGTCCATTTCGGAAACGTGTACCAAACCTTCGATACCTTGTTCGATTTCAACAAACGCACCGTAATCGGTCAGGTTGGACACTTTGCCGAACAGGCGGGTGCCTTGCGGGTAACGGCGGGTCAGGCCGTTCCACGGGTCTTCGCCCAACTGTTTCATGCCCAAAGAAACGCGCTGTTTGTCTTGGTCGAATTTCAGGACTTTGGCTTCGACTTCCTGACCGACTTCCAACACTTCGCTCGGGTGTTTCACGCGGCGCCATGCCAAATCGGTGATGTGCAGCAGACCGTCGATACCGCCCAAGTCAACGAACGCACCGTAGTCGGTAATGTTTTTAACGATACCTTTGACAACAGTACCTTCTTGCAGATTTTCCAGCAGGGCTTTGCGTTCTTCGCCCAAAGTGGCTTCCAAAACGGCACGGCGGGAAACAACGACGTTATTGCGTTTTTTGTCCAGCTTGATGACTTTGAATTCAATTTCTTTGCCTTCAAAGTGCGAAGTATCTTTAACAGGACGCACGTCAACCAGCGAGCCGGGCAGGAATGCGCGGATGCTGCTGATCATAACGGTCAGGCCGCCTTTGACTTTGCCGTTGATAACGCCGGACAAGATGTCGCCATTTTCCATTGCTTCTTCCAAAGCAATCCAGTCGGCGGCACGTTTGGCTTTTTCGCGTGACAATTTGGTTTCGCCGAAGCCGTTTTCAACGGATTCGATAGTAACGGTAACAAAATCGCCTACTTTAACTTCAATCTCGCCCTGAGCGTTTTTGAATTCAGCCACATCAATCAGAGACTCTGATTTCAGACCTGCATTGACGGTAACGAAGTTTTGATCGATCGCCACCACTTCGGCGGTAATCACCTCGCCCGGGTTCATCTCTTGCAGGGTAAAGCTTTCTTCCAGCAGCTGGGCAAAATTTTCCATAGTCATATATACTCTTTTCGGTACACCGCCAAGGGGTGCGGGGTTGGTTGATCAAAATCTGCCGTCCTTGGCACGGCAGGCTTTAGAAAACACTTCAAAAATAATTTTCAGACGGCCTCATCGGAAGACAGGCCGTCTGAAAGCGGTAAAACGGGGCAATTATACAGCAAATGCTATAATTTGTGATACCAATCAAGCACTTTTTTCACAGATTCCTCGATACCCAAGTCCGTCGTATCCAGTAAAACGGCATCGGGCAGTTGTCTGAGCGGGGCGGCGGGGCGGCGGCGGTCGGCCTCATCCCTCGCTTCAATGTCCGACAGGATTCGGTCGAACTCCACTCCTTCGCACGGCAAACCGAGTTGTCGGGCGCGCCGCTGAGCCCTGACCTGTGCCGAGGCGGTCAGAAACACTTTCAACACGGCATCAGGGAATACGACCGAACCCATATCGCGCCCGTCGGCAACCAGCCCTTTCTCAGTCAGAAAATCACGCTGGCGCTGCAACAGGGCGGCGCGCACCTTCGGCAGTTGCGCTATGGCGGATGCCCCCATGCCGATGGCTTCGCTGCGGATTTGCACGGAAACATCTTCGTCATTCAACATAATCCGCGTTTCCTCGAAACGGACGGGAAGGTTCTCGGCCAACTGAGCGACGGCTTCTTCATTATGCCAACCAACACCCCGTTTTTCCGCATAAAGCGCAGTCAGACGATATAACGCGCCGGAGTCCAGATAGTCAAAATCCAAAGCCTGAGCGACGCGCAGGGCAACTGTTCCTTTTCCCGATGCACTGGGGCCGTCGATGGCGATTACTTTTTGTTTGATGCTCAATTCTTCCTCCTGAAACCTGCTACATGCAATTTTAAAAGTCGGCCGCATTATATAACGTGCAAGGCAAGCATAAGAAGGCCGTCTGAAAACATTTCAGACGGCCTTTTGCTGCCTTCCTGCATGAGGCGGTTACCGTTGCGCGGATACGCGACATTCAAAGGTAAAACTCCGCCCCCTTCCAATTTATATTCAAATCATTAGCGGCCGTAACATGCCGAATCCAACCTGGCGGACATATCGCCCTAAAAATCCGACCTAAATCTAATTGCAACCCAAATCCAATTCTTGAATTATCAGGATTTCAGACGGCCTTTAAGCTGCAAAGGCCGTCTGAAATTTTAATTTGTAAATTAATGTTCATTTTTAGGGTGAAACAGTATAATTCCCGCCGTTTGAATTGATTTGACGAGGCTTTTTGATGAACCAGCTTAAATTGGCGGTTTCCGGCGCGCAGATTTTGTTTGTGGCGTTCGGGGCGATGGTGCTTGTTCCGCTTTTGACCGGACTGAATCCTTCTTTGGCACTTTTGGGGGCGGGCATCGGTACGCTGCTCTTTCAAATAGTCACCAAACGTAAAGTGCCGATTTTCCTCGGCTCTTCTTTTGCTTTTATTGCGCCGATTATCTACTCCATTAAAACATGGGGTCTGCCTTCGACCATGTTCGGGCTGTTTGCGGCGGGTTTTATGTATTTCGTGTTTGCCGGATTGATTAGATGGCGCGGGCTGGCTACGGTCAACCGGCTGCTGCCGCCCGTGGTTATCGGGCCTGTGATTATGGTTATCGGTTTGTCTGTTGCCGCGGCCGCAAGTGAAATGGCAATGGGCAAATCCGGCGGAAACCAAGTGGTCGGCTATGCGGATGCGCTGATTTTGTCGGGCTTTACGTTTGCCGTTACGGTGGTTGTGTCGGTTTTCGGCAGCCGCATGATGAAACTGGTTCCGATTTTAATCGGCGTGGCTGCGGGCTATATTTTGGCTTTGGTGATGGGCTTGGTAGATACCGCCGCCATCGCGGCTGCGCCGTGGTTTGCCGTGCCGCATTTTGAAACGCCGCAAGTCAACTGGCAGGCCGCACTGTTTATGCTGCCCGTCGCCATTGCGCCCGCCATCGAACACATCGGCGGCATCATGGCCATCGGCAATGTAACGGGCAACAACTACACCAAAGACCCAGGCTTGGATAAAACGCTTGCGGGCGACGGCTTGGGCGTGTGTGTGGCGGGTTTGATCGGCGGTCCGCCTGTAACGACTTATGGCGAGGTAACGGGCGCGGTGATGATTACGAAAAACAGCAATCCGGTCATTATGACTTGGGCGGCGATTTTTGCCATCGCTATGGCGTTTTTCGGCAAATTCAATGCTTTCCTCGCTTCCATCCCTCTGCCAGTGATGGGCGGCATCATGCTGCTTTTGTTCGGTACGATTGCTTCTTTGGGCATTAAAACGCTGGTGGATGCAAAAGTGGATTTGATGCAGCCGAAAAATCTGGTGATTGTCAGCTCGGTTCTGACGGTCGGCGTCGGCGGCATGGCGGTTCATGTCGGTACGTTGAGTTTTGCCGGCGTCGGTTTGTGCGCCATTTTGGCGATTGTCTTAAACTGCCTGCTGCCGACACCGAAAACGGAAGTCAAATCATTTTCCGATTCGGCATAACCATATCGAACCTTCCCTTATCAAACATACCTCTCAGAGGCCGTCTGAAAAATCCGTTTCAGACGGCCTCTCTCAATCCTTATCCGCCTTAACCGTTTATTTGTGCACATAGAGTATTGAATCTATGCCTTCCGCCCTTATAAACAGCAAATACGGCATAATGATTAACATGATAAAGACGGAAGAACGATATGGCAGAAAAAACCTATTACGAAATTCTCGGCGTGGACAAAACCGCCGACGCCGACACCATTAAAAAGGCCTACCGCAAACTGGTACGCAAATACCATCCCGACGTCAGCAAAGAACCTGACGCCGCCGAGCGCACCGCCGAAATCAACACCGCCTACGAAACCTTATCCGACCGTGAAAAGCGTGCCGAATACGACGAATTGCTGGCCAACCCCTACGGCCGCAACGCAGGCGGCAATCCGTTCGGAGGCGCGCAATCCGGCGGCTTCCACTACGAATACCGCGGCGGCGAACCTTTCGGCGCGGGCGATTTCAATTTTGAAGATTTGTTCGCCGGCTTCGGCCGCAGTCAGAGACATGCGCACGCAAGGCCGGACGGCCCGATTAAAGGCGAAGACCAGCATGCCGAACTGAGTATCGATATTTACGCCGCTTATGTCGGCGCGGAGCGTTCGCTGAACCTGAACGTGCCGACCGTGGACGAATACGGCCGCGTCGGTTATCAGACCAAAACCCTCAACGTCAAAATCCCCAAAGGCATTACCGAAGGCCAGCAAATCCGTTTGGCGGGACAGGGTCTGCCCGGCTACAACGGCGGCGCAAACGGCGATTTGTATCTGAAGATCAAGTTCCACGACAAACCCGATTTATACGTTAAAAACAAAAAAGACGTATACCAGACCATAGACGTCAAGCCTTGGGAGGCCGTATTGGGCGGCAAAATCATCGTTCCCACCGCAGCCGGACGTTTGCAGGTCAACCTGCCCGCCAACAGCCAAAACGGTAAAAGCATACGCCTGAAAGGCAAAGGCATTCCGGCCAAAGAAGCGGGCGATTTGTACCTCAACATCCGCATCAGCGCTCCCAAGGCCGAAAGCGAAGCCGACCGCGCCGCATGGGCGCAGCTTGCCGCCCATTTTGACGGCAAAAGCGCATCAAATTGAAAGGACAAACCATGACGCAACACACCGATATTACCCTGACTTTCGAAGAAATCCTCGCTGCCAGCCGCTGCCGCCGCGATTGGCTGCTGGAGCTGATAGAGGAAGAAATCATCAGCGTAAACGGCCGGCCGGAACAAACTTTGTACAGCGGCTTCCAACTCGCCCGTATCCGCCGCGCCCAGCGCTTGAGCCGCGACTTCGATGCTGGCATTCCCGCGCTCGGCCTGATTATGCGCCTGCTGGACGAAGTGGAAGAATTGCGCAAGGCGCAGCAGCCCTTATCCCTGCTGGATGAAGGCAAATAGCAGTCAACAAAAGAAAGGCCGTCTGAAAAACAGTTTTCAGACGGCCTCAAATACCATCGGGAACAACCTACCCCTTACACACTGGAACGGCCGCGGGATAAACCGACACTTGGGTTTGCGTCAGCGCAAACAGATTCTCCAACTGCAACTGCGCCTGGCGGTTGGCATGTTGCAGAATATCCGCCTTGCACGCACTGGCCAACACCTGCGCCCTGGCCCTTTCCTGCACGGTTTTGAACACCCCTTTGTCGGCGGGCAGCAGATTGAACGAACCCGTCTTCATGTCGTACACCTCGATATTTTCCAAATCCACGCTGAGGATTTCCACCGGCGGCAGGCTGAGAATGACTTTGCCGTCGACAATATTCACATTCTCCGCCGTCAACTTGTCCAAATCCAAACCGGCCAGCACCTTGCCGCGCACGATAAAGATGCCGCTTTGCGCGTCCTGCCACAACATGCGCCAGTTGCCTTTTTTCTCGGTGCGGATAATCGTGTCGATATAGAACGCCGTGCTTTCCAGCCGGTTTACCTTCTTAATCTGCATCAGCACGCCCTCGCGCGACAGCACCTCATGCGCATCGTCCGCCTCTCTATCGTGGTAATACCAGCCGCCAAAACCGGCAGCGGCACACAGCAATAACACCGTCAACCAACGGAAAAAACTTTTCATCTCGAACCTCATCATTTACATCAGCCTGCATATAGGGTGGAGCGGATAAATTTCAATCATAAAGGCCGTCTGAAAACGGATTTTTACCTTTCAGACGGCTTTTGCATACACGGTGTTTGCCTCACGCTTATTTAAACCGAAAACACACCGCATCCCATCACATTAAATTTACTAAAAAGTAATAAAAATACAAAGTTTACCAAATTTGCTTTTTGGTAAAGCAAGGCATACAATCAGCCCGTGTCCTTCATCCACAGGAACCGAAATGACCATTACCGACTTGCGCCGCCTCAACCTGCGGCAATGGATTGCAGACAAATACGGCGGACAGCAGTCGCGCTTCGCCGAAGCTGCCTCCGTCAACCAAGGCGAGCTTTCCTCCCTGCTGAAAAACAAATCGTTCGGCGAGAAAAAAGCCCGCAAAATCGAACAGGCCGCATCCATGCCCGACATGTGGCTCGACACCCCCCACGATACCGGCCGCGCCGGAACCGGACCGAATAATCCGAAAGAGAGCAGAAAAATGACAGCAATTTCCACCATTCCAGAAATTCTGGCCGACATCAAAGCCGGCAAGATGGTCATCATCACCGACGCGGAAGACCGCGAAAACGAAGGTGATTTGTTGATGGCCGCACAATTCGTCACCCCCGAAGCCATCAACTTCATGATTAAAAACGCCCGCGGCCTCGTCTGCCTGCCGATGGAAGAACAAATGGTCGAAAATCTCGGCCTGCCGATGATGACGCAGAAAAACGGCGCCCAATACGGCACCAACTTCACCGTCTCCATCGAAGCGGCGCAAGGCATAACCACCGGCATTTCCGCCGCCGACCGCGCTCTGACCATCCAGACCGCCGTATCGCCCTCGGCCAAACCCGAAGACATCGTCCAACCCGGCCACATCTTTCCGCTGCGCGCGCAGAAAGGCGGCGTATTGGTGCGCGCCGGCCACACCGAAGCAGGCGTTGATTTGGCACGGATGAGCGGGCTGATTCCCGCCGCCGTCATCTGCGAAATCATCAACGACGACGGCACGATGGCGCGTATGCCCGAACTGATGAAGTTCGCCGAAACCCACGGCCTGAAAATCGGCACGATTACCGACCTCATCGAATACCGCAGCCGCACCGAGAGCCTGCTCGAAGAAATGGGCGACGCGCCTGTACAAACCCCGTGGGGCGAGTTCCAGCAACACGTTTACGTCGACAAACTCTCCGGCGAAACCCATCTCGCACTGGTCAAAGGCAAGCCCTCCGCCGACACCGAAACCCTCGTGCGCGTACACGAACCCTTCAGCGCGATGGACTTCATCCAGCCCAATCCGCGCCACTCGTGGCCGCTACCTGACGCGCTGCAACGCATCCAGCAGGCCGACAGCGGCGTCGTCATCCTGATGCACCGTACCGAAGACGGCGCCACCCTGCTCGACCGCACCCTACCCAAAGGCGCCAACCAAGCCTATAAATGGGACAGCAAAAGCTACGGTATCGGCGCACAGATTCTGGCCAACCTGAACATCAAAAAACTGCGCGTGCTAGGCCAACCTTCCTCCTTCACCGGCCTGACCGGATTCGGGTTGGAGATTGCGGGGTTCGAAGAAAAATAAGCGGCGCCGAATGACAAGAGGCCGTCTGAAAACGTATTTTCAGACGGCCTCTTGTTTGTTATCTGTTTGCTCACTCGGAAACAACCGGCACTTTATTCAGTTTGGCCTGCAATTGCTTCAACTGGGAAGCATTTTGCTGCTCCGCACGATACAGTTGTTGAAATTCCGTCAATTCGAATTTAGACAAGTCCGCACTCGAACGACCGATTTCAGTATTGAGTTGATTCATTATACCTTTCAACTCTGAAACCATTTTTTCAGACGCACTACTTCTGCCGATTTCATCTATTTTTAAGGCCAAATCTTGAATCAGCCTGCTGCGGGAGGCAACGGCGGCAGATTTTTCCTGATAACCGTAACGTTCCAACAGTAATGCCTTGGTGGAGTCGATAAAAGACGCATCAGACCGCACAGGCGCGGCTTCTCCCCGCTTCTTACCGCTACCGGTCTGGGCACTACGACCTTTAGTACCAACATTTGAAGTTGAAGGCTGAACCGTAAGCGTAGCAGGATCAAGCGTCTGTGTGTTGATGATCAGAACCTCCCCATATGCAGAAACATTAAATGCCAACATACCAGAAACCAAAAATAATCTTCTTAAAAATAAGCATTTATCAAACATTCGATTTACTCCTTGGTATTAGCAGTTCTGATCTTTATAAACTTGATAAGGTTTCAGGAATTTATCCAATAATTCATAAACCCCTTTGTCTATTATTTCTTTAACGGCTGCCATTTTCGGATCCCCCACCTGCACCGAATAATCGATACCGTAATCCTTCGTTCCAATCAAACGGAAGAAATTATGACCGTTTTTCACAGAATAGAAAGTATTGGTCAGATTGACGCCTGCCAAATCGTCCATGCCCGCCACTCTGACCACCGTTCCGGTATCAGAATCAATCAAGCGCAAATTGACACTGACGGTCATCGCCTGCGTACCTCTAGAAAACTGATACGCATCAAGATCGGCATTAATATCTTTATTGGGGATAACGTTGGTTTCGTCATATTGGGTTATCGCCCCGCTGATATAGTAATTAGACGGAAACATCACCCCTATCGGCATATGCTGCAAAGAGGTCATAGTGGCCGCAAAACCCTGTATCAATCCCGCCGGCAGGTTGTAAGTAGGTTTGATAAAGTTATTCCTAGATTCAGCCAAATTATCGGGTGCGAGCGGTGTTTCAACGACATCAAAATGTTTGAATTTCATTAACGAATCCATCACCATCTCTGACAATACCGTCGAACTGCCTTCAAACACTTTTCCCGTCTTATCCCGCATCGGAGCGACCGAAATGCGGAACCTTCCGTTTCCCGTTGTTATTCCGTTTTGCAATGCGGCCTGTTGGGACGCCATAAAGAAATCTTTATGCATATCGCTCAAACATTGAAGCTTCTTACCGTAAAACGTATTGTTTTCGCTAATCTGCTGGGAGCGTAAATCTGCAATATCCTGAACCTTTTTCCTATATTTTTCGGAAGCATATTTTTTACGCGTCATCTTCAAATCTAAAGTGGCGCATGAAGAGAGTGAAAAACAGGCCAAAACAATCAATGCAATGGCCTTCATAGAAGAGTTTTTTATCATTTTGCGATCGCCTTAAATTTATTCTTGCCTTTTATTTTAACTATAACTTTCGAATCCACATCTTCATCCGTACACACAACACCGGCACAGGCGACACTTCCGCTCGAAGAGGTCGCACGGGCGTTAATTTCACTGTTTCTAGACTCAACATGTACGTTTTTCATATGAATTTTAGAAGTATCTCTCGCATTTTTCTTCTTGCCATTTTCCACAACAACAACGCCTGCACTGCCGTCTTTGTTGTCCTGTGCAAATCCGTCAGTAACGATGCGCGTATTTTCAATATAGATTTCCTTATTTCTGGGATTTTTTATCTCAATAAGCGGCTTATTCTGGTTTTGCCCCGGTTTCGTCGTTATCGTCCCGCCTTTGACAATCAATTTATTACCTGAATTGATGACTTGTCCACCCTGCAAACCGTTGATATTAATTTGTTCTGTCCTTACATTATTTGCCTTCTCTGCAACAACAGACCCTCTTTGGCTAATCGAACCTTTATCGGTAATGGAAGAAGGCGGGGAAGCAAAAACTGCAAGCGGCATGACAAACACAAAAAATACTGGAAATTTCGACATAACGGTACTCCATATCAAATAAATCGAACCATCATTCAAAGAAATCTATTTTCGTATTATTCCCTCGGTGTAATCACCCTTCCTCCCGCATACGCACTTTTCCCTCCAGATGCCGTAGCGGTCGCATCGATTCTGGCATTCGAAAAATCGGCCGTTGCCGATACGCCTTTCGCATTTTCCTTATTATTGGTCGTACTGCTGACTACCCCTCCCGCCATGGCTTTAGAACCCTTGCCAAAAGCAGTTGCCGTAGCATTAACTTGACTTCCGCCCGTAAAAATCCCAGCAGTTACCCCACCATCCTCAGAATTACCTTTTTGTGCTTTTTCAGCTTCGCCTTTAGCTTGTTTGACAATAATGTCCGTGAAAGGATTAGACCAAGCGTCAGACACAGGAACCAATCCCAAACAACATAATCCAAATACATTAACGAACAATATATTCTTCATAAGAATCTTTCAATATTAAGCAAAATAAACGCTAAAACTTCGGAAAATAACACACATAGTCATAATAAGGACTTCCATCTCCGGGCAGTAATCAAAGATGAAAGTCCGAATAATTTATTTATCTTTGCTGGCGGAAACCACACCACCGGCATAGGCTTCAGCGCCATCACCGGCCTTAGCCTTAGCCCTTACGCTTGAATTATCAAATACGCCTAAAGTTACTTTCGTATTAACGGCTGCACCACTACCACCACTGGTCGCAACAACACCACCAGCCATAGCTTTAGAACCTCTACCTTGAGCTTCTGCCTTTGCATCCACATTGCTGCCATTTGTGAACGTACCGATGGTAACGTCTGTATTGACTTTACTGCCGCCAAAGATTGATTTTGCAGCATCAGCAACCGAACCAATCGCATCAGCATGGGCACTGCCTGCCATAACTGCCAAACTTACAAACAGTGTCGTATAAACTTTATTTAACTTCATGATTAATCCTTTCGCAAAAAGGGTTAGGAAAATCGCAGTATGATTTTCATCTGCACCTAGTAGACAATATTCATTAATAAAAATTCAATTTAAAATTAAATATAAATATAAATATTATAACAGTGAAAACTTTAACCTATCACAATCCAATGAATTATTGACATAATTTTCTTAACAATTCATTTATGCTAAACAAAATATAATTCTTTTTTTACGAAAACTATATTTTCAATTAATAACGGGGGAAGCTGCTCTAATAAAATATCAAATAACATTTTCAGACGGCTCCTTTGTTTTACATCCCCGTATTTTTATAGCAGAATCAACTCTTATCAGAAAAACACCATAGGGAAACACCATGCCGGCCACCAACCGTTCCCACGCCGCGCCGTTGCTGGTTGTCGGCTGCGTTATTTTCGGGCTGGGCAGCCTGATTGTGAAATTCGTTCATGTCGGTTCCTACGCCATCGCCTTCTGGCGTTTGGCCATCGCCGCCGTTATTTTTTGGCTCCTGGCGCGTTTCTTCGGGCAGAAGCTGCCCCAAAACAGGAAAGCCGCCTACACCGCCCTGCTCTCCGGAGTATTCCTCGCCTTCGATTTAGCGTTGTGGCACGAAAGTATCCGCGCGGTCGGGCCGGGCATTTCCACGCTGCTGAACAGCTTGCAGATTTTCTTCCTCTCTGCCATCGGATTTTTCTTTTACCGAGAACGTTTAAATAAGTTGCAAGTTCTGAGTTTATTGCTGGCCGTCGTCGGCGTCGCCCTGATTGGCAGCCCCGAATTCGGACACAACGGCAACGCGGTTTGGGGATTCGTCAGCGGCATTATTTCGGGCGCGATGCTGGCGCTGTCGATGGTGTTCGTGCGCAAGACCCATCAAATCGAACCGGTCCCGTTGTTTCCCGTTATGATGATTCTGAGCTTCGGCGGCGCGGTTTCACTGATTATCCCCGCCCTTGTTTTCGACGGCGGCGCGCTTTATCCGACCACCCTGCTCGACATCGGATGGGTACTGGTTTACGGCGCAGTGATGCAGTGTTTCGCATGGGGGCTGATTGCCTATTCGATTCCGATGCTGTCGCTCTCGCTGACCGGCCTGCTGCTGCTTTCCGAACCTGTCGCCGCACTGCTGATCGACTATTTCCTACTCCGCAAACCAATTAACGGGCTGCAATGGGGCGGCGCAGCCTTAACGCTGGCGGCAATTTATCTCGGTTCGCAGAAACCCAAACCATGAAACCTGCCGAGGCCGTCTGAAACCGTGTCGGTGGATATTTCAGACGGCCTCCGACCACCGGCCGAGTGCTATAATCCGCCTCATCCACACCAAGCGAACCCATTATGGAACACGATTCAAACGAAACCATGCGCCTTTCCAAGCGTATGGCGCAATTGGGCTTATGCTCGCGCCGCGAGGCGGACAGCTACATCGAGCAAGGCTGGGTCAAGGTCAACGGGCAAACCGCCGTACTCGGTCAGAAAGTAACCGAACGCGACCGCATCGACCTCAACCGGCAGGCGCATGAAAAACAGGCGGAGCGCGTTACCATCCTACTCAACAAGCCCGTCGGCTACGTCAGCGCGCAGGCGGAAAAAGGCTACAAATCCGCCGCCGAGCTGATTACCGCCGACAACCGTTGGGAAGGCGACGACAGCCGCATTCCGTTCAGCGAAAAACACAAATTCAGCTTGGCGCCCGCCGGCAGGCTGGACATCGATTCCGTCGGGTTGCTGGTGTTGACGCAGGACGGCCGCATCGCCAAGCAGCTTATCGGCGAAAACAGCGGCAGCGAAAAAGAATATCTGGTACGCGTGCGCGGCAAATTGGACGAAAAAGGACTTGCCTTGCTGAATCACGGATTGAGTTTGGATGGCGAGAAACTGCGCCCTGCCAAAGTAGAATGGCAAAACGAAGACCAGCTGCGTTTCGTGTTGAAACAAGGCAAAAAGCGGCAAATCCGCCGTATGTGCGAACTCGTCGGTTTGCGCGTCGTCGGGCTGAAGCGGATTCGGATGGGTAAAGTCAAACTGGGCAAACTGCCGCCCGGCAAATGGCGTTATCTGCGGGCGGATGAGTCGTTTTGATTGGATTTAAGAGATTGGAGATAACGGCAAAAGGCCGTCTGAAAACCCCAAACAGGGTTTCAGACGGCCTTTTCATTCAACTGCCTGCATCAAATTAATGATGACCGCAGCCGCATTCTTTTTTCATGTCGATAACCATGCGGCCGGTGATTTTGCCTTCGCGCATTTCTTGGAAAATGGCCGGAGCTTCGTCCAAAGCGCGCAATTGGACTTTCGGTACCACCAAGCCTTCTGCCCCGAATTGGAAGGCTTCTTCCAAGTCTTTGCGCGTACCGACCAGCGAGCCGACCACTTCGATGCCGTCCAAGACCAGACGCGGGATGGACAGGTCCATAGATTCGGGCGGCAAGCCGATGGCAACGACGCGGCCGCCAGCGCGGACGCAGTCCACGGCGGAGTTGAACGCAGCGGCGGATACGGCGGTGACAACGGCTGCGTGTGCGCCGCCGGTTTTTTCTTGAATCACTTTGGCTGCGTCTTCTTTGGCGGCGTTGATGACCAAATCCGCGCCGCTTTCTTTGGCGAATGCCAGTTTTTCATCGTTGATGTCGATGGCGACGACGTGTGCGCCGAATACTTTTTTCGCGTATTGGACACCCAAGTTGCCCAAACCGCCCGCGCCGTAAACGGCAATCCATTGTCCCGGACGCACGCCGGAAACTTTCACGCCTTTGTAAGTGGTTACGCCGGCGCAGGTGATGCTGGAAGCTTGTGCAGGGTCGAGGCCGTCGGGTACTTTGACGGCGTAGTCCGCATCGACGATACAGTGGGTCGCCATGCCGCCGTCGGCGGTGTAACCTGCGTTCAATACGGAACGGCACAAGGTTTCGCGGCCGGTATTACAGTATTCGCACGAACCGCAGCTTTGGAACAACCATGCGATGCTGACGCGGTCGCCGACTTTCAGGGCGTTCGCACCCGGAGCGACTTCTTTGACGATGCCGATGCCTTCGTGTCCCAACACGCGGCCCGGTTTTTCGCCGTAGTCGCCCGCCGCAACGTGCAAGTCGGTATGGCACACGCCGCAATATTCGACTTCAACCAACGCCTCGCCGTATTCCAACGGGCGCAGTTCGCGTTCTACAACTTCTACATCGCCTGCTACATTTTGATTCACAACAACAGCTTGCATCTTCATGGTGTTCTCCTTGGCATTCGTACGAAATCTGTAAATTTACGCGGCGGCCCGATTGGCTGCCGCGTTGCGGTTATGTCCGGCCGGCGGGATGCCGCCCGACCTATAAATGAGAATACTCCCCTTCGTTTCACTGTGTCAACTCCCTATCCTTTTGAAAAATAAGGAATAAAATGTTATACCATAACAAATTATTCACGAAGGGATTTGCAGTGAAAATTTATTACAAATAAATCGTCGCAGAGGCCGTCTGAAAGTTTAAAACATATTAACGAACTCATTTCATTCCTACGCTCCATCTTGTTTTTCAGACGGCCTGAGACGCTCTTGCAAAATTACATCGAACCGCCTTTGAGAAAATTATCATTTTTAGTGCTTGAACCAAAAGAGAAAAAATACTATGCTAATTCCGAAAGGCATTGCAGAAACGTCCAGAACCCCAATGAAGACAACCAAGGAGACAGCATCATGGCAAAAGATTTAAATGCGTTTGATAAAGAGTACGGCCTTTTGATTAACGGCGTGTGGACGAAACCCGGCGCGCTTTTGGATTCATACAATCCTGCCAACGGAGAATTGTTAGCCAAATTTACCGACGCATCCGATGCCGATGTTGATGCTGCGGTTGCCGCCGCGCAAGAAGCGTTCAAAACATGGCGCAAAACCACCACCACCGAACGCGCCGCCATACTCAACAAAATCGCCGATGTGATTGACGACAACTTGGAATTGTTCGCCTTGCAGGAAACGCTGGACAACGGCAAACCCATCCGCGAAACCCGCGCCGCCGACATCCCGCTGGCTTCCGACCATTTCCGCTACTTTGCCAGCGTCATCCGCGGCGAAGAAGGCACTGCCACCCAGCTTGACTCCGAAGACCTGTCTATCGTATTGCGCGAACCCATCGGCGTAGTCGGTCAGATTATTCCGTGGAACTTCCCCTTCCTGATGGCGGCTTGGAAAATCGCCCCCGCACTCGCCGCAGGCTGTACCATCGTTATCCACCCGTCTTCCAGCACTTCGCTGAGCCTGTTGTCGTTCGCACAAAAAATCAACCACTTGCTGCCTAAAGGCGTGTTGAACATCATCACCGGACGCGGTTCTAAATCCGGCGAATACATGCTGCGCCACAAAGGCTTCAACAAACTCGCCTTTACCGGTTCGACCGAAATCGGCCGCCACATCGGCATCGCCGCCGCCGAAATGCTGATTCCCGCTACCTTGGAGCTGGGCGGCAAATCCGCCAACATCTTCTTTGACGACATGCCGTTCGACAAAGCCCTCGAAGGCGCGCAAAAAGGTATTTTGTTCAACCAAGGCCAAGTGTGCTGTGCCGGTTCGCGCATCTTCGTACAAGAAGGCATTTACGACAAATTCGTCAACGCCTTGGCGGAAGAGTTCAAAAAAATCAAAGTCGGCCTGCCTTGGGAAGACGATACCCAAATGGGTTCGCAAGTCAACGCCGGTCAGCTTGAGACCATTTTGAAATACGTCAAAATCGGCGAACAGGAAGGCTGCCGCATCATCACCGGAGGTAAGAAAATCGAAGGCGCGTTGGGCAAAGGCGAATTTGTCGAACCGACCTTGATTGAAGCCGGCAGCAACAGCGCACGCGTTGCCCAAGAAGAAATCTTCGGCCCGGTTGCTACTGTGATTAAATTCAAAACCGAAGAAGAAGTCATCAAAATGGCCAACGACAGCGAATACGGCTTGGGCGGCGCAGTTTGGAGCAAAGACATCAACCGTTGCCTGCGCGTTTCCAATGCGCTGGAAACCGGCCGCGTTTGGGTAAACTGCTACAACCGCCTGCCTGCAGGCGCACCGTTCGGCGGCTACAAGACTTCAGGTATCGGCCGCGAAACCCACAAAATGATGCTCGCCGCTTACACGCAGGTGAAAAACATCTACATTTCCACCCGCGAAGAGCGCGAAGGCTTGTATTGATTGAATGCCCGCCTGATAGCGATTTGAACATGGAAGGCCGTCTGAAAACTTTTCAGACGGCCCTATCAATCACACAATAACTTTTTAGGAGATGAATTATTTCGAAACACAAAACCCGTTACATTCTGCCGCTGCTGGCCGTGATGGCATCCGCCGCCTGTGTCGGTGCGGCAGGGTCGTCTGAAAAAGCTGCAAATGCGCTTAAACTGCAGAAGGAAAAGAATCTTTGCCCTGAACCTGTAAAAGAAATGGACGATGATTGTTTGAGGCTTACATCAAGGGAGTTCGAAGGCAAATTGAACACAAAATATAAAGATTTATTTAGGCGAGCTGCCACCAAAGACAAAAAACTGCACGGTTTATCCAAACAGTATTTCACAAGTGTCCGCTCAAAATGGGAGGCTTATCGGGACGAACTCTGTGATGATCCGACGGTAACGACTGATTTAAAATCACCTGCGGACAGAGTTTTTTATACGTGTTATATCGAACAAACACAACATCATTTGAAGGCATTGGAACGTTTTTGATTTTTTTTAGGAGACTGATATGTCGAAACACAAAATCCGTTACATTCTGCCGTTGCTGGCAATAATGACATCCGCCGCCTGTGTCGGTGCGGCGGGGCCGTCTGAAAAAACTAACGAAAAAGATGCAAAGCAACAGAACAGGGCTATTTGTCCAGAGCCTGTCAATCTGATGAGTGACGATTGCTTGAGTATTACTTTAGGGAAATTCGAGGACAAGCTGAAGAAGAAGTATGAAGAATTGTTCCGACGTGCAGCAGCCAAAGACCGAAAACTGCACGGATTGTCCAAACAGTATTTTGCAAGCGTCCGCTCGAAATGGGAGGCTTACAAAGAAGAACTTTGCGACGACCCGACGGTAACGACCGATTTGAAAACACCTGCGGACAGGATTTATTCTCTTTGCGCCATTGAACAGACGAAACTTCATTTGAAGGCATTGGAACGTTTTTAATTTTTTTAGGAGACTGATATGAGTCGCTTTACAGGCGGAGACCATCTGAAACTGGAAGACGGTTTGAAATACTATATCCATCAGACAATGATGGTAAACGAATTGTCGGGCGGGCGCGGCGCGTACAAAATATCGAATGCGGAGAAGGCTGCCAGCGGTCCGAGCTTCGGCCCCATCCAATACGACATAGGCGGCAATGACAAAGGACAGCAATTATTGGAACGGATTGCGCGAGAGGCAGCAGACTCAAAAGGCAACCGTTTTATTTCCGATAATGAAATAAAGCAGATGCAAATTCATCTATACAAGCCGTTCAATAAAATGTCTGCCGAAGACAAACAGGTGTATCAAAATTTGAAACCGAAATTGAATCAGGCTTTGGCTTCCGAAACCGGTATCTCATTAATCAATCAGGATTACGATAAGGCACTTGACGACAAAGTTAACAAGGTAAATGACGTTATCTCTAGAATTACAAATCCTGACAATAAAAAATTCCTGCAATCCAGTATGCAGGCACAAGTCTTTATTGCCGATATAGGCAACCAATATGGAGGAAAAGTAAACATGTCGTTGGAACATTTCCTGAATATGTCGGAACGCGATGCGGGTATCAAACTTCCGGGGAAAAACGGCGGCACGGTTAAAGTCGAAGGCAAACTGGATATGGAAGATTTAAAAAACTTCCGTATGAATACGGCTTACGGTGTCAAACATCCCGCCGATGCCCATCGCAGAGACAAACACATCGAGGACGTTACCGCTCCGACCCGTGAAAAACCGCTATCCCAAGCAGATAAATTCCATGCCTTGGTTCAAGGCTTGCTCAACGATAAGGACGGCTCTTTCGCCAAACAGGTTTTGGCGGAGAACCGCGAAGTTGTTGATGTTTTCAATGCCAAAGCGCAGGAAAGGATGGAACAGGAACGGCAGCAAACAGCAGCGAGGGAAATTTCTGTGCAGCAGAATCCTGCGGAAAGGGAATTTGGCGGGCGGTCTTTCGGCTGATCGTTCCACATGAGGCCGTCTGAAACTGTTTTTCAGACGGCCTCATGGCTTAACATAAAATAATCCCCGTTGCGCCTTTCCATCCGGCGGCAAACAATGTACATTTACAATATTGTTGACAATTTCACGGAACACACGCCATGGAAAAATTCCCGAAATCTTCCAAACTCGACCACGTTTGCTACGACATCCGAGGCCCCGTACACAAAAAAGCCCTGCAACTCGAAGAAGAAGGCCATCAAATCCTCAAGCTCAACATCGGCAACCCCGCCCCGTTCGGCTTTGAAGCGCCCGATGAAATTCTGGTGGACGTTATCCGCAACCTGCCGACCTCGCAAGGCTATTGCGATTCCAAAGGGCTTTACTCCGCCCGCAAGGCCATCGTCCACTACTACCAAACCAAAGGCCTGCGCGACATCACGGTAAACGATGTCTATATCGGCAACGGCGTGTCCGAACTGATTACCATGTCCATGCAGGCACTCCTGAACGACGGCGACGAAATCCTGATTCCTGCGCCCGACTATCCGTTGTGGACGGCTGCCGCTACCTTGGCGGGCGGTACGGTGCGCCATTATCTGTGCGACGAAGAAAACGACTGGTTTCCCAACCTTGCCGACATGGAAGCCAAAATCACGCCCAAAACCAAAGCCATCGTCGTCATCAATCCCAACAACCCTACCGGCGCGGTGTACAGCAAAGAAATCCTGCTCGAAATCACCGAGTTGGCGCGCAAACACGGCCTGATTATCTTCGCCGACGAAATCTACGACAAAATCCTCTACGACGGCGCGGTACACCACCACATCGCCGCCCTCGCCCCCGACCTGCTGACCATCACCTTCAACGGCCTCTCCAAAGCCTACCGCGTGGCCGGATTCCGCCAAGGCTGGATGCTGCTCAACGGCCCGAAAGAACATGCCAAAGGCTATATCGAAGGACTGGATATGCTCGCCTCGATGCGCCTGTGCGCCACCACGCCGATGCAGCACGCGATTCAGACGGCCTTGGGCGGCTACCAGAGCATCAACGAGCTGATTCTGCCAGGCGGCCGCCTGCTGGAACAGCGCAACAAGGCTTGGGAAATGGTGAACCGAATCCCCGGTGTCAGTTGCGTCAAACCGATGGGCGCGCTGTATATGTTTCCCAAAATCGATACCGAAATGTACGGCATCCGCGACGACATGAAATTCATCTACGACCTGCTGGTGCGCGAGAAAGTGCTGCTGGTTCAGGGCAGCGGTTTCAACTGGATCAGGCCCGACCACTTCCGCATCGTTACGCTGCCGCACGTTTACCAGATTGAAGAGGCGATGGACAAGCTGGAACGTTTCCTGCGCAGCTACCGCCAGTAAACGGATAAACCGAAAAAGGCCGTCTGAAAACGTTGTTTCAGACGGCCTTTCGCTTATTTCAAGCCGAATCAGGTGCCCCGATGCGGGTTTGCCAGATTCTCCGGCGACAAGATGCGGTCGAGTTCCGCTTCGCTCAAGAGGCCGCGTTCGAGTACGACTTCGCGCACGCCTTTGCCGGTTTGGGCGCAGATTTTGCCGACCAAATCACCGTTGCCGTGTCCGATATACGGGTTCAGGTAAGTGACCAGGCCGATGGAGTTGAACACATAGCGTTCGCAGATTTCGCGGTTGACAGTAATGCCTTTGACGCATTTTTCGGCGAGGTTTACCGCAGCGTTGCCCAAGAGGGAGATGGTTTCGAACATACATTGCGCGATGACCGGCTCCATCACGTTTAATTGCAACTGCCCCGCTTCGGCGGCGAAGGTGATGGTGGTGTCGTTGCCGATGACTTTGAAGCAGACTTGGTTGACCACTTCGGGAATCACGGGGTTGACTTTGGCGGGCATAATCGACGAGCCTGCCTGCATTTCCGGCAGGTTAATCTCTTTCAAACCGGCGCGCGGGCCGGACGACAAGAGGCGCAAGTCGTTACAGATTTTCGATAATTTCACCGCCGTGCGCTTCAATGCGCCGTGTACCATCACATACGCGCCGCAATCTGAAGTCGCTTCAATCAGGTTTTCGGTCAGTTTGCAATCCAAGCCGCTGACTTCGGACAATTTTTTCACCGCCAAAGCCGCGTAGCCTTTCGGCGTGTTCACACCCGTGCCGATGGCGGTTGCGCCCAAGTTGACTTCCAACAGCAAGGCGCGCGTGCGGTTCAGATTCACAATCTCTTCTTCCAGCAATACTTGGAAAGATTGGAACTCCTGCCCCGCCGTCATCGGTACGGCGTCTTGAAGCTGGGTACGACCCATTTTCAACACATCTTTAAACTCATCGGCTTTGGCGGCAAACGCGTCTTTCAGCAACGCCAGTTTTTCCAGCAGTCCGCCGACGCTGTCATACACTGCCAAACGGAAGCCGGTCGGATAGGCGTCGTTGGTGGACTGGCTGGCGTTCACATGGTCCATCGGATTGACGATGTCGTAGCGGCCTTTTTCGTAGCCCAATATTTCCAAAGCAAGGTTGGCGATGACTTCATTAGTATTCATGTTGACCGAAGTCCCCGCGCCGCCCTGATACACGTCGGACGGGAATTGGTCGAGGCAGCGGCCTTTGAGCAACACTTCGTCGCAAGCCTTTTCGATGGCAGCGGCGATTTCGGGTTTTACTGCGCCCAATTCGCCGTTTGCCTGCGCGGTCGCTTTTTTCACCATCACCATGCTGCGGACAAACTGCGGCGCGTCGGAAATTTTTTGATTGGAAATTTTAAAGTTTTCCACCGCGCGCAAAGTATGGATGCCCCAATACGCCTCGGCGGGGATTTCGCGGTCGCCCAGCAAATCGCGTTCGATACGGACAGTCATGTTTCTCAGCCTCTTCAGATGTAGTCAATATAAAAAGTCTGCCGACGATCCCCGGCCGGCGGCACCGCCGCACCGGAAACGACAGACGGGATGCATAATGCGCATCGAACGATAGACCAGTCGGCAAGGCTTGTCCATATGCTTAAAGTATCGCGGCCCTAATCATGCCGTCTGAAACATTCCTTCGGGCGGCATGGCGGCCGTTCCGCCCGATTTCTGTTAAAATAAGCATTTATCCCAATACTCTTTTTCAGACGGCCTTCGGCCTGCTTCAAGGCCGTCTGAAAGGCAATGACACACCATGAACCAACACGATACCCCGCAAGTTACCCCCATCGACCGCCCCGTCCTCGTCCCGCCCGGCGGCCATAAAAAAGTCCTGCTGCATTCCTGCTGCGCCCCGTGCAGCGGCGAAGTGATGGAAGCCATGCTCGCCAGCGGCATCGACTACACCATCTACTTCTACAATCCCAACATCCACCCGCTCAAAGAATACATGTTGCGCAAAGAAGAAAACATGCGCTTCGCCGACAAATTCGGCATCCCCTTCATCGACAAAGACGACGACTACGAAAACGACCGCAAAGAATGGTTCGCCAAAGCCAAAGGCATGGAATTCGAACCCGAACGCGGCATCCGCTGCACCATGTGTTTCGACATGCGTTTCGAAAAAGCCGCCCAATACGCCCACGAAAACGGCTTCCCCGTCTTCACCAGCTCGCTGGGCATTTCCCGCTGGAAAAACATGGCGCAAATCAACGACTGCGGCCACCGCGCCGCCGCGCCTTACGACGACGTCGTTTATTGGGATTTCAACTGGCGCAAAGGCGGCGGCAGCGCGCGCATGATCGAAATCAGCAAACGCGAACACTTCTACCAGCAGGAATACTGCGGCTGCGCCTACTCCCTGCGCGACTCCAACGCCCACCGCAAATCGCAAGGCCGCATCCCCATCAAACTCGGCGTGCTGTATTACGGCGACGAATCGACGCAATACGAAAATATACAGCCGAACAAAATTGCCGTGGACAAATAAAATCAAATATAGTTAAACCACTTACTTCGACACAACTTGTTTATTAACCTCGTCATTCCCGCGCAGGCGGGAATCCAGTCCTATCTGTACAGAAACCTATCGGGAAAAACAGTTTCTTCAATTCCACGCTCTGGATTCCCGCCTGCGCGGGAATGACGATTGACGTAGGTGTGTTGTATCGGGAATTAAATTAAGTGAATCAGCTATAAAGGGCCGTCTGAAAACCTGTTGCAAGGTTTTTCAGACGGCCCTTTTGTATTTTAAAATCATTTGGAACAGCAACTTCAATCCTGTTCATCAAACAAGCCGACATCAAACAAGTCCGGTTCGCTCACCCGCCCGCGGCAATCGACCTTAATATCCTCATTCACACGACAGCAACACGGCAGAATTTCGCCGGGCGCGACAAACGCCAGCGGGAAATCGTCGTAGGACACCCTGCCGTCCAATATTTTGACGCGGCAGGAACCGCAATAGCCGCTGCGGCACTGGTATTCGACCTCGTGGCCGGTGCGCTCCAAGCCCTCCAATAAGGTTTCGCCCTCTTGAAGCTCGAAGGTTTTGTCGTGTGTGCTGATAAGTATCATATCGTTATTTTGGGGACGAAAGGCCGTCTGAAAGTTTTCAGACGGCCTCAAAGACCATGAAACTACAGAAAAGCCGCTAAGCCCGATTACAATTCAAAATCGCCCAAATCGTCCGCGCTGACTTCGGAATCGATCTGACCGATTAAGTAAGAAGAAATTTCCACTTCCTGCGGCGCGACCTGCACGTTGTCGGACGACAGCCACGCGTTAATCCACGGAATCGGGTTTTGGGTAGCGCCTTCGAATCCGGCGGGCAGACCGACCGCCTGCATACGCAGGTTGGTGATGTATTCGACGTATTGCGCCAGAATTTCCTTGTTCAGACCAATCATGGAACCGTCTTTAAACAGATAGGCCGCCCATTCTTTTTCCTGCTCCGCCGCTTTTTTGAAGAGTTTGAAACATTCGTCCTGCAATTCGACGGCGATTTCCGCCATTTCAGGGTCGTCTGAACCTGCACGCATCAGGTTGAGCATATGCTGGGTGCTGGTCAGGTGCAGGGCTTCGTCGCGGGCAATCAGTTTGATGATTTTGGCGTTGCCTTCCATCAACTCGCGCTCGGCAAAGGCAAACGAGCAGGCGAATGAAACGTAGAAACGGATGGCCTCCAACACGTTGACGCACATCAGGCAGAGATAGAGTTTTTTCTTCAACTCGCGCAAAGACACGGTAACGAGCTTGCCGCCGACATTGTGCGTTCCTTCGCCCAACAGGTTGTAATACTGAGTATATTCGATTAAATCATCGTAATAGCAGGCGATGTCTTCGGCGCGG
The DNA here is from genome assembly GCF_045062685.1 of Neisseria oralis. NCBI lineage: Bacteria > Pseudomonadati > Pseudomonadota > Betaproteobacteria > Neisseriales > Neisseriaceae > Neisseria > Neisseria oralis. The sequence goes on along the minus strand of NZ_JBJGEB010000005.1, from coordinate 174,090 downwards.
GCGATGATGTATTCGTTCTGCACGATGTCGTCAAACACGACCGACGGGTCGTTGACGATATTGCGGATAATATGGGTATAGCTGCGCGAGTGAATGGTTTCGCTGAAGCTCCACGTTTCAATCCAAGTTTCCAGTTCGGGAATCGACACCAAAGGCAGTAAGGCAACGTTCGGACTGCGGCCTTGGATGGAATCGAGCAGGGTTTGGTATTTTAAGTTACTGATGAAAATGTGTTTCTCATGTTCGGGCAGGTTGGCGTAGTCGATACGGTCGCGCGACACGTCGATTTCTTCCGGCCGCCAGAAGAAAGACAGTTGTTTTTCAATCAGTTTTTCAAATACTTCGTATTTCTGCTGGTCATAACGGGCAACATTAACAGGCTGACCAAAAAACATCGGCTCTTTAAGCGCGTCGTTTTTGGTTTTGGAAAAGGTGCTGTATGACATGACTAGGTGTTCGCAGGACATGGCTGTTTTCTCAGGTTAATTTAAATCTAAAAGTAGGATAGGCGACTTCTAGGCTATGCAAAGCATATGGGTCGTCTGAAAATTTTTATTTTGAGCCTTATTGCAATCGTGGTACAATTTGACTCAACAAAACGCATGAGCAGGCATGAAACCATTTCAGCGTTTGTCCGGCCTTTTTTAGGCTACTAGCCCAAGAGCAGTTATAAAGCGAAGCCTGTACTGACAACCCTTGCTTTTAAGTGAGGGTTGTTTTACTTTGGGCGTTTGATTCTCTTATTGACCAATGTATTATGTAATAACACAAAGAAACCGACCGGTTTTCTCCTTACTTTTGTTCCGTGATTTTCTTTGTAATCCCCATCCCGTATATATGCACTATTAATGTAAATATGTACATCATGTTTTGGAGATTTGGCTCTTTGAAGTGAAAAGTAAATTTCATAATCTACTTTTTTACCGTTTTTATCCGTTACTGATATGGTCAGAAACTTATCATCAGCCGAAGTGAAATAACATTTGTTTCTACTAATTTCACGCATAATTTGCGGCAACATTTTTGAAACCTGATAACGTTCGAAACAAAAAATTCGTGTTTCTTTAGCCGTTATATACTGCAATGCAGGTTCAATATCTGATAACGTTTCTCCCTTACGTTTATTTTCACCTCTTGTAAAACAATGTGTACTAAACTCGATAATACAGCGGTATCGTTTTTCCGCCGTACCATCACTTTTAGCAGGTTGAATATAGTCACAAGAAAACGCAGTTAAATGCGTTAGATCATATTCAATACCTTGATAATCAAATTTAGGAAAGGCTTTCAATTACTTCACCAAAGCCCTTATCAAATCTTACAAGCACCGCCCGCGCAGCCGTCATCCTGAATATCGGTCTGCGTATCGTCCGCACCATCGCGGGTGTTGTGGTAGTACAGGGTTTTGACGCCGTATTTGTAGGCAGTCAGCAGATCTTTTAGCATTTGTTTCATGGAAACTTTGTTGCCTTCGAATTTGCCCGGGTCGTAGGCGGTGTTGGCGGAAATCGCCTGATCGACGAATTTTTGCATCACGCCGACAAGTTTCAGGTAGCCTTCGTTGCCCGGAAGCTGCCACAGGGTTTCGTAGGCGTCTTTCAGGGTTTCAAACTCCGGCACAACTTGTTTCAGGATCCCGTCTTTCGATGCTTTAACCGTTACCAATCCGCGTGGCGGCTCGATGCCGTTGGTGGCGTTGGCGATTTGCGAGCTGGTTTCAGACGGCATGAGTGCGGTCAGGGTGGAGTTGCGCAGGCCGTATTTGACAATGTCGGCGCGCAGGCTTTCCCAGTCGCACAACAGCGGTTCGCTGCACACGGCATCCAAGTCTTTTTTGTAAGTGTCGATAGGCAGTTTACCTTGCGAATAAACGGTCTGGTTGAACAGCGGGCATGCGCCGTATTCTTTGGCGAGGTTTACTGATGCTTTGAGCAGGTAATACTGCATGGCTTCAAAGGTGCGGTGGGTCAGGCCGAGTGCAGAATCGTCGCTGTAACGGACGCCGTTTTTCGCCAGATAGTAAGCGTAGTTGATGACCCCGATGCCGAGCGTGCGGCGGTTCATGGTCGCGGTACGGGCGGCTTCGACCGGATAGTCTTGATAATCCAGCAAGGCATCGAGTGCGCGCACGGTCAAATCGGCAAGCCCTTCCAGTTCATCCAAGCTGTTTAATGCACCCAAGTTGAAGGCGGACAAGGTGCACAGGGCGATTTCGCCGTTCGGGTCGTTGATGTTGTCCAGCGGCTTGGTCGGCAGGGCGATTTCCATGCACAGGTTGGACTGGTGCACGGGCGCGACGCGCGGGTCAAACGGGCTGTGCGTGTTACAGTGGTCAACGTTTTGGATGTAGATACGTCCCGTTCCGGCGCGTTCCTGCATTAGCGTAGAGAACAAATCGGTAGCCGACAAGGTGCGTTTGCGGATATTCGGGTCTTGCTCGTATTTCGTGTAGAGACGCTCGAATTCGTCTTGGTCGGCAAAAAATGCGTCGTACAGACCGGGGACTTCGTTGGGCGAGAACAGCGTGATGTTGCCGCCTTTAATCAGGCGGGTGTACAGCAGGCGGTTGATTTGTACGCCGTAATCAAGCTGGCGGATGCGGTTGTCTTCCACGCCACGGTTGTTTTTCAATACCAACAGGCTTTCGGCTTCAATGTGCCACAATGGGTAGAACAAAGTAGCCGCGCCGCCGCGCACGCCGCCTTGCGAGCAGGATTTAACCGCCGCTTGGAACATTTTGAAAAACGGAATGCAGCCGGTATGTTGCGCTTCGCCGCCGCGGATTTCGCTGCCCAAACCGCGAATACGTCCGGCGTTGATGCCGATGCCCGCACGTTGGGAAACGTATTTCACAATCGCGCTGGTGGTGGCGTTGATGGAATCCAGACTGTCGTCGCATTCAATCAATACGCAGCTTGAGAACTGGCGCGTAGGCGTGCGCACGCCGCTCATAATCGGGGTCGGCAGCGATACTTTAAATGTGGAAACGGCGTCGTAAAAGCGTTTAACGTAGTCCAAGCGCGTCTCTTTCGGGTATTTGCTGAAGAGGCACATCGCTACCAAAATGTATAAGAACTGCGGCGTTTCATAAATCTGGCGGGTAACGCGGTTCTGCACCAGATATTTGCCTTCGAGCTGCTTCACGGCGGCATACGAGAAGGTCATGTCGCGGCTGTGGTCGATATAGGCATTCAGCTCGTCAAACTCTTCGCGGCTGTAATCTTCGATGATGTGGCGGTCGTATTTACCCGCATCGGTGAGTTTTTTAACGTGGTCGAACAGGTGCGGCGGTTCGAACTCGCCGTAAGCGATTTTGCGCAGGTGGAAAATCGCCAGACGCGCGGCGAGATATTGATAGTCGGGTGTATCCTGCGAAATCAGGTCGGCAGCCGCCTTAATGATAGTTTCATGAATGTCGTCGGTGCGGATGCCGTTGTAAAACTGGATGTGCGATTTGAGCTCGACCTGCGATACGGAGACGTTTTTCAAGCCTTCCGCCGCCCAAGTAACGACGCGGTGGATTTTGTCTAAGTCGAGATTTTCCAAACGTCCGTCGCGCTTGGTTACTTTCAAATCAATCGGTGCATTCATCTTCGGTTCTTCCAGTTATAAAACACAAGATACGGTAGGTAGAAAACTTCTGGGCCACAATATAAAGTATTTTCATTCTGCTTTCTAGTCTTGACTTTCACGAAAAAACCGCGCCGTCTGCTTTCAGACGGCCTGCCGCATTTTTTACGCTCCTCCCCATTGACAGCGACGGAAAGGCGGCTTTTCCTTACCAATTCGGCCTTTACACCGTTTGCGGCGTAAAGGGGGAAATCGGGCGGGGAAAATTCGGTTTCCGACTATCCGCTTATGGAATCAAGCGATTCCGGATTTATACATGCCGTCTGAAAAATATGCGCTTAAAAATCTTCTGCCGCATTTTAATAATCACACGATATGGTTAAATTTCGTAAACGCAAAAATCTGTCGTCATTATGCAAAAAGTTTAGAGGCCGTCTGAAAAACATATTTTCAGACGGCCTCATTCCATTTTTCCTATTTCGCCGACCAGCCGCCGCCCAATGCCTTATACAGCGACACCAGCATCTGCGCCCTTGCCAGTTGCGCCGCAATCAGGTTTTCCTGCATTTGGCCTTCGGCGATATGGGCTTTGAGGGCGACATCCAGCGTTTTGTAGCCGTTGCGGAACATTTTTTCCGTATCGGCCGCGTGGCGTGCCGCCTGATTATGGGCGGTTTGCAGCAGTTCGGTTTGACGGCTTAGCGATTCCACGCCTTGATACGCGCTGTCAACTTCGCCCAGCGCGGTCAGAAGCCGTTTGTCGTATTCCAACAATGCCGTCTGAAGGCGCGCGTCGGCGACTTTGATATTGGCTTTGATGCGGCCGTTGGTGAACAGCGGCGTCTGTATGCCCACCGACAGCAAACTTGCCCAGCCGGTCAGAGAACGGTCGCCGTCCACACCGATGCGCCCGCCCTGCCCCATAAAGCTGATGGTGAAACGCGGCAGTAAATCGGCTTTGGCACTGGCGAATTTGGCGGCATAGGCATTGACTTGAGCCGCCTGTGCGCGCAGGTCGGGGCGGCGTTCCAGCAAGCCTTGCGGCGTTTGTCCGCTTGGTGCGGAGGGTTGGTGTGCCAACGCATCAACAGACGATTCGGGCAGCGTAAACGTCTGCGGCACGTTACCGATCAACACGGCGATACTGCGTACATAAGCGGCGTATTCCGCCGCTATCGTGGCGCGTTTGGCTTCCGCTGCGGTCAGTTGCACTTTCGCCTCGTTCACTTCATAGCCGCTGACATGTCCCGCCTTAAACCGACCTTCGATGTAGCGCACCATCCGCCGCAAAGTGGTAACGGTTTGGTCGGCGGTTTTCAGACGGCCTTGCGCCGCACGCGCTTTGAAATAATTGTCGGCAATATCGCCCGCCACCAGCATTTGCGCGCCATACGCCAGCTCTTGCTGCCCGAGTGCGGCATAACGGGCGGCATCGGCATCGCTGCGCTTCTTGCCGAAAATATCCGGCTCCCACGAAGCGGTCAGTCCGCCGTACATGCTGGTGCCTGTGGACTCGATGGTATCGCCGTTTAAAGACGAGGCCTGCGGATAACGCGAGAGCAACGCCCTGGCATTGCTGTCGAGCGGGTTATCCATTTTGCTGTAATTCGCCCCCACCTTGCCGCTCAGTCCGACGGTCGGCCCCAAATCGGCACGCGCAGCCCCCGCGACGGCACGGGCTTCGTTCAGACGGCTGACGGCGATTTTCACATCATGCCCCTGCGCCAAACCCTGCGCGATTAATCCGCTTAATACAGGATCATTCCACTGCCGCCACCACGCCCCGATGTCCGCATTGCCCTTCGCCTCCGCATCCTGCGTAAATGTTTCAGGCAATTCAACTTGACTGTTTAACGGAACTTCTGTGTTTTTACAGCCTGCAAGCGCCAAGGCTGCGGCAATACACAATAAATGGATTTGATTGAATTTCATCGTATTTTCCTTTTTGAAAAGGTTTTAGCGTTCCGTGTTGGCGAAACTCGCTTTGCTTGTTTTCAGATGACCTTTCAGAAGATTTTTTGCGAAACCTGAATGTAAGCCTGCGGCTTACCGCCCTCTCCCTAACCCTCTCCCGCGGGGAGAGGGAACAAATTGGCCGGAAACCCCAAAAATGGTTGGGTTTCAGCATCCTCAATTCCCTCTCCCACGGGGAGAGGGGACAAAATTGGTTGAAAATCCCAAAATGGTTGGGTTTCGGTATCCTCAACTCCCTCTCCCACGGGGAGAAGGGACAAATTGGCTGGAAATCCCAAACATGGTTGGGTTTCGGTATCCTCAATCCCCTCTCCCCGTGGGAGAGGGCTAGGGAGAGGGCAGCGAACCGTCAGGTTTGCTTTTTAGCGATCGTTGGCTTGACGACCTCATCAACCCTGTCTCTCCAACATCCCTTGAAACCGCAACAATGCCAGCCATAAGAATCCTACGCCGATACAGCCCATGATCAGCATATGTCCCCACACGATTTCAATCCCTGCGCCGCGGAACAGGATGTCTTGCGAAAATTTGACGAACTGCGTCAGCGGCCAATATTCGCTGATCAGTTGCGCCGCGTGCGGCATGTTGCTGCGCGGGGATGCGCCGCCGGCAAACAGGTTCATCACGATATACACCGGCAGCATCAGCATACCGAACTGCCCCATCGTCGATGCGAACGTGGCAATCATGATGCCCAGCGACGCCACCGAAAACAGGAACAACGCCAGCCCTACCGCATAAAGCGGCACCGAGCCGATGAGCGGCACGCCTATGTTCAAATGCACGATAAACCACAGCGACGACAATGCCGCCACCCAAATCACGGCGGCATTTGCCAACACTTTGCCCATCATCAGTTCGAACGCATTGACCGGCATCACCAGCAAATGCTCGATTGTGCCGCGTTCGCGTTCGCGGATAACCGCCGCCCCCGTCAATAAAATCAGCAACATACACGACATCGAGCCGATTTGCGAAGTCGGCATGAACCACGAGCTCTCGCCGTTGGGATTGTAATAAGTGTTAATGACGGGGCTGATTAACTCCGGCCGCGTCACGCCGGTGAATTCGTAAATTTCGCGGTTGATAATTTGCGAAAGATACGACGCGCCCACCCCCGCCTGCGTCATCGACGTCGCATCAACCAAAAGCTGCAAATCAGGATTGCGCCCCGCCGCCATGTCGCGCTGAAAATTGGGCGGCACTTCCAAAATAAAGGTGAACTCGCCCTTATCCATCAATTCGTCCGAATCCTCGCGCCGCACGTCCTCTACCGGTTTGAAAAACGGATGCTGCACGGCATCGCGGATACGCATAGACAAAACCGAACGGTCTTGATCGATGATGCCGACAGTGGCATTTTTCAAATCCGCGCCCACCTGCGCCATCTGATAAATCGTAGCGGTAAAGATATACGCAATCAGCACCATCAGCACCGGATCAGTCAGCACGCTGCGGAACTCTTTGAGCATCAGGGTCAGAATGTTTTTCAGGGTACGCATGGGGATTCCTGTTGATAGCTTGCTTTCTCAAAGGCCGTCTGAAAAACCGTCCGGCTGTTTTTCGGCTTTACAGCCTGTTCCTTATAAACAAAACGGCATTTGCTGCGTTACTCCGCCAGCGCCGCATCCACTGCCGCAAGCGCATGGATGGCGGTGCTGTCGAACACGGGCAGCGGGCTGTCGGCTTCGTTCACAAGCAGGCAGATTTCGGTGCAGCCGAGTATCACGCCCTGCGCGCCTTCCTTTTTCAGACGACCTATCACGTCGTAAAAGTAGCGGGCGGATTCGGGGCAGATGCGGTTCAGGCACAGTTCGTCAAAAATAATGCGGTGGATTTCGTCTTGTTCGGCGGCGGTTGGAGCTATGGTTTGTACGCCCTGCGAAACCATGCGCTCCGTATAAAAACCGTCGCTCATGGTAAAGCGCGTACCGAGCAGGCCGACGGCAGACAAGCCCTGCCGTTTGATGGCGGCGGCAGTCGCATCGACGACGTGCAGCAAGGGGATGCCGGCCGCCTGTTCGATGGCGGGGGCGACTTTGTGCATGGTGTTGGTGGCGAGCAGCAAAAAATCCGCGCCGCCCGCTTCCAGCTTCCGCGCGCTTTGCGCCAACACGTTTCCCGCCGCCGCCCAATCGCCGCTTTTCTGCAAACGGACGATTTCTTCAAAATCCACGCTGTCGAGCAGGATTTTGGCGCTGCGGTTGCCGCCCAAACGGCGGTTGGTCTCGCGGTTGATGATTTGGTAGTAGAGCACGGTGCTTTCGGGGCTCATGCCGCCGATGATGCCTATGGTTTTCATGTTTTTTCCTTTCGTTTGATGTGTGGAGTTAATCAATCCTAGCGCGTCAGCACGAAGCTGTCATCTATCAGCCGCCACACGTTTTCTGCGGGCGTTTGCGCCAATACGATGCTCAACCAGTGTTCTTTGTTCATGTGGTAGGCGGGCAGGATGCCTGCCGTCGCGCGCCATGCGCCGATGTGTTCAGGGCGGCATTTGACGTTGACGATTTCCGTCAGACCGCCCTCGCCCATGCCCAGTTTTTCAGACGGCACGGGCATATACAAACAGAACCATTTGCGGTTGCCCGTGTGGCGGAACACGGCAAAGTCGGGAGATTTCGCCCACGGATATTCCGCCGCCGCGCCGTAGCGTTCGGCCAGTCCGTCAAACAGGGTTGTTCGGTTCATGGCGTTTCTTTCTTTATAGTGGGTTAAGGAACAAATCAGGCATCAAGACCCGCCTGCTGAGTTTTCAGACGACCTCTCACTTCTCCTGTTTCTTCAACAACACGCACGCCAAAATCAGGCTGGTGGCGGCAAAGGCGGCGATGGCGGCGTATTCATGCAGCAGGTCGATGGTGTGCAGCCCTTTGGTGAAGCTGCCGACGCTGACGGTATAGTACCACGACGACGGGAAGGTTTTGCCGATAACCAGCGCGCCGCCTTCCATGGTGGACAGCGGGTAGAGAAAGCCGGAATAGGTTTGCGCGGGAATCATGGTGATGATGGCGGTGGCGAAGATGGCGGCAAGCTGGGAGCGCACGAAGCAGGAAATCAAAAGCCCTAGCGCGGTGGTGGCGGACACCATCAAGAGCGTGCCGATGGCGAGTCCGGCAAACGAGCCTTTGAGCGGCACGCCGAACAGGTAAATAATCATCAGCATCATGGCGGCAAAATTGACCATGCCGACGGCGATATAGGGAAGCTGTTTACCGATCAGATATTGCGCCACGGCGGCGGGCGATGCGTAGAAATTGGCGATGGAGCCGATTTCGCGTTCGCGTACCACGCCGACCGCCGACATCATGGCGGGTATCATCATCAACACCAGCATCATCACGCCCGGGGCGATGGCGTTGATGCTGTCGAAATCCTGATTGTACATAAAGCGCGGTTCGATGCCGGCGGGGGCTTTGAGTGAAACGGGCAGCCCACTTTCGGCGATGCGGTCTTTGGTGTAGGCGGTGATCAGGCTGCCGATGTAGCCGCGGATATTGGTGGCGTTAAACGGCATGGAGCCGTCCACATAAAACCCGACTTCGGGCTTGAGCCCGCGCGCCAAATCGCGCCCGAAACCGCTCGGAATATCGATGACCAATATGGCGCCGGAGCTTTTGAGCACGGTGTCGATTTCGGCTTCGGACTGTATCGGCGGCTGTTGGAGGAAATAGCGCGAACCGTCGAAATACTCAACCAGCTCGCGGCTGGCGGCGGTTTGGTCGCGGTCATAAACGGCGAATTTCAGATTACGTACGTCAAACGAAATCCCCCACGATACCGACGCCATGATAATCAGCGGACCGAACACGGCAAAAAACAGGCGGATTTTGTCGCGCAGGAGTTCTTTGGCTTCACGGCGGGCAAAGGTCCAAATCATGGAAAACCGGTATTTGAAGGTGTCGGTGTTTGGGTTGTCTCGTAAGGTGTGTGAACTTTGTTCACGCACGCCGTCTGTATTTTGGAGCAACTCGCGTTGATCACTTTCAGAGTGCGCAGCCTCCTGGCGGGACAACCCTTCCCCACCTTCCCCGCCTTCCGCTTCAATCAGATACTGCACAAACGCTTCTTCCAAATCCGGCGCATTCTGCCTTGCCGCCAGTTCGGCGGGCGTGCCCACCGCCAGCACGCGGCCTTTGTGCATAAAGGAAATGCGGTCGCAGCGGGCGGCTTCGTTCATAAAGTGGGTGGAAACGAAAATGGTGATTTTGTCTTCGCGGGAGAGTTTCAGAAGATGCAGCCAGAACATATCGCGCGCGGCGGGATCGACCCCCGAAGTCGGTTCGTCCAAAATCAATACTTCGGGATGGTGCAGACAGGCGGCGGCCAGTTGCAGGCGTTGGCGGATACCCAGCGGCAGCGATGCGGGCGCGGTGTCGGCAACGTCCGCCAAATCAAACTGTTGCAGGGCTTCCTCCACCGCTGCCGCGCCTTTGTCGCCCATCTGGTAGAGTCTGGCGTGCAAATCCAGATTGCGGCGCACGCTCAACTCTTCATACAGCGAAAACGCCTGCGACATATAGCCGACGCGCATTTTCGTATCCAAGCCGCCTGCGTCTATCGGCTTGCCCAACAACGTGGCGTCGCCTTCGGTCGCCTCCAACAGACCGGTCAGCATTTTCATGGTGGTGGACTTGCCGCAGCCGTTGCTGCCGAGAAAGCCGAAAATCTCGCCTTTTTGAATGGTAAAGCTGACATGGTCCACGGCGGTGAAATCGCCGAAACGCTTGGTCAGCCCGTGCGCTTCCATCGCGGGCGGCGCAGCGGGGTCGGGGACGAACGGCGTAATGTCCAAACCGCCCGAACCCTGCTGTTTCTCCGGCGGCAGCATTTTGACGTAGGCCTCTTCCAATACGTCGGTGCCGTAATCCGCCAACACGTCGGCGGTCGGCTTGTTTTCCAGCAGCCTGCCCGCATCCATCGCCAGCAGCCGCTCGAAACGCTGCGCCTCTTCAATATAGGCGGTCGCCACAATCACGGTCATACCCGCGTGCTCCCGCCGCAAATCGTCCACTAACGCCCAAAACTGGCGGCGCGACAAAGGGTCCACGCCCGTGGTCGGTTCGTCCAAAATCAACAAATCCGGGCTGTGCACCAGCGCGCAGCACAAACTCAGCTTCTGCTTCATCCCGCCCGAGAGCTTGCCCGCCGCCCTGCCGGAAAACGGCGCAAGGCGGGTCGCCTCCATCAGCCGCGCAATCTGCCGCGTGCGTTCCTGCCCGTCCAAACCGAACAGCCGCGCGTGGAAATCGATATTCTCATACACTGACAAGGTAGGATACAGGTTGCGCCCCAAACCCTGCGGCATAAAGGCGATGCGGTGCGACAAATCCCGCCGCACGTCCTTGTCCGCCATATCGCCGCCCAACACTTCCACCCGTCCGTCCTGAATCACCTTCACACCCGCCATCAGCGAGAGCAACGTCGATTTGCCCACACCGTCCGGCCCGATCAAACCGACCGTCGCGCCTTTCGGAATGTCCAGCGACACATCGTCAAGCGCAAGGGTCTTGCCGTAGTGGTGGGAAAGGTTTTGGATGGAAACGGTGTTCATGAAAACTTCTTTCGGGTCGGACAAGAGATTTTCAGACGGCCTCAAACGGGTGGGAGGCCGTCTGAAAACAGCTCGCGGGCTTCTTCGGGTTATAACGGATGATTTTGGCTGCGGTCGATTACTCTACCGTGTAACGCAAAATCGTTTTGAGCTTTTCCACGGCGGTGCGGTTCAGGTTGTTAAGATAAATTTCCCGATGGTAATCGCTGTTGCGCTTCAAGCCTTTCTCATTGCAGAAACCGTCCAATTTGGCAAAAGAGGCGGGTTCGTCGTCAAACGCGCCCTGATGCAGGATGCTCACGCATTTGCCTTCGGCCATCCGTTCAAACCGTATTTCGTCGTAAAGCGGATTCGGCTTTTTGACCCTGACCTTTTCCAAAGCCGAAGCCACCATTTCTGCGGTAATAAAATCAGGCTGGCCTATCATAATGGTATAAACCAAGTCTTCTTTTACTAAGGTTCCCTGCGTTTTCCGACGCCAAATCCCTTCCAATGGATAAACGGTGAAATCATCGATTTCGCAACCGGCTGATGCTTTCTTGTAATCCATTTTGACGGCGTAAGCCAAGGCATAAAGGGCCGAGACCCGTTCCGAGAAATCGGGAGCATTGGGATTTCCTTCTCCGTCTATCATGATGAAGGACTGCGCAGGGACATCCGTCAAAGTCGGAACCGCTTTGATGTTGTAACAAGCTTTTTGGGCTTTTTTCCATTCGTATTTCATCTCGATTTACCTCCGTAAGCCAGGCCGCGTTTACTTGATCGGTTTCGGGCATCAGGCCGTCTGAAAAATATAAGGCTGCCGTTTTTCAGACGGCCTCGCGGTTACAAAACATAAAACGCCTTCACCGCCGCCCACAGGATTTCGGGCTGCTCTTTAATCGCTTCATGCCGCGCGAAGGGGATGTTCATCAAATGCGCTTCGGGCAGGCAGGAATGCAAATCGGCCAAGTCCGACAGTGAAAACAGGCCATCGCGTTCGCCGCGCACGGCCAGCACGGGCGCTTTGACGGCGGCGATGCGTTCGTTCGGATAGCCGCTGGCCGATATGTCCAGCCACATGCGGCACAGGTCGGCGGTGAGCGTATCCAGATCGGGCTGCGGGTTCAGCGCTTCGTAAACGGCCACCTGCCGCGCCATGTTTTCGCGGAAAAACGCGGGGGTCAGGTTCTCGAACATTTCGCGCACCGGCTCAAGCTGGCGGCTGTGCCACGATGCGCCGACGGTAATGACCGACTGCACCCGTTCGTCCCGCGCCGCCAGCCGGTAGGCGGCGATACCGCCGTCGCTGAAGCCGAACACATGGTATTCGTCCAGCCCCAGCGCCTGCACGATGTGTCGGGCGTCATCGGCAATCTGGGCGTAGGTCGGCACCGCCGTGCCGCGCGTGGAACGGCCGTGTCCGCGCGTATCGGCCTCAATCACGAAAAAATATCGTTGCAATTTGGGCAGTATGGCGGCAAAGTCCTGCGCCGAACCCAATCCGCCGTGCAGCAGCAACATGGCGGGGGCGTCGGACTTACCGCCGGTGCGGTAGAACAAATCCGCACCCTGATAATGGATGGTCGGCATGATCTCCTCCTGAGGCCGTCTGAAAAATCCCTCCGGCCTGTTTATTGGTCATTATTGGTAATAAGTATCCAGATGCGCCAGATAATCTTCCGCGCCGCGCGCCACCGGCCCGGCGGCGGCTTCGTCGTAGCCCGCGTTGCTGTCTATGGCGTGGAAGGCAAAGGCGGGTTGGTAGTCGGCGTTGATATAGCGGGCGGTCAGTTCGAACGGACGCAGGGCTTCGGCAATCAGGGTTTTCATAGGTTTCCTTTCAATCTCCAAATAGGCGCGGGACAAGCAAAACCGGCACGGCAGGCCGCTTCAAAGGACCTGTGCGCCCCACGCCATCAATCCCGAGCAGAGAAAAAACATAATCCATTGTCCCAGCAGATAATAGTTTTTGCCGCCGCATCCTGCCACTTTGAGCTGTACCAGCCATACCACGCCCCATACGCCCAGAAAGGCCTGTTTTGCTTTCCACATAGGCAAACTGTTTCAACAGCACTTTGTCGAGAAACCTTTTGACGATAGCGGGCATATCCGCCCACCAGATCGGGAAAATGAAAATCAGACGGCGGCTTTCTTTAATCATCTGCTGGTATTTCTGCACCGACGGATCAAGCGCCTCCCTTGGTTGAAAAGAGCCAGCTCTTCTTTACTGGAAACGGGGTTGAAACTGCCTTCGTAAGGATGAGCGTAAATAACGGTCGTTGCCATAGCGTTACTCCTAAACAATGGTTGTCCCGAATTCCCGACTGTGCAATGTTTCAGACGGCCTCCCCCGTTCAAATCCGCCGGTATACCTCTTCAAACGGCAACCTGAAACGCTCGCCCCAAATACCGCGGCCGGGCTTGCGGATGCCGCAGACGACTATCATATTGATTTCCGCACCGCGCGGCAGCTTGAGGATGCGTTTGACCATGCGGCTGTCCAACCCTTCCAGCGGACAAGTGTCGTAGTCTGCCTCCGCCATCGCCAGCATAAAGGTTTGCGCGGCCAAGCCGCAGCTTTTGTGAACAACGTTGCGCATATCGTTTTCGGACAAATCGCGCATAACCGGACGAAACAGCCCGATACACCAAGCCAAGGCCACGCGGAACGCGCCGAGCAGACCGAAACAGCGGCTATACAGGAAGGGCAGCATCCTGCTGTAATACATTTCGCTGGCCTTTATCCGCTTCGCGTGTTTTTCGGGCGGGCTGTTGCGTTCGATGTTGCCGCGTTCAAATTCAGATACGGCCTGCGCGCGGCGGCGGTGCAAATCTTGGCGGGTAACGAACACAACCGCCTGCTGCGCAGTTTCCACCGCCCGCTGGCTCAAACAAGCTGCGGCGAGCCGTTTTAAAACGGCGGGATCGGTAACATGGTAAAACTCGTAAAGCTGCATATTCGAGCTGCTGGGCGCAAGCTGCGCGGTTTGCAGGCAACGGCGGACGGTATCGGCGTCAATGGGGGTTTCATCGTAATGACGAACCGAACGGCGACGGTTCAGCAAGTCGGTCAGGCTCATGCGCAAAATCCTTTCGTATTCGATTCTCCAGTAATACAAACGGTTTCAGACGGCCTCTTCCCAAACAGGCCGTCTGAAAAACTATTGCGGCAGCTTCACTGCCAATTCGGACGGCCAAGCCGCTTTGCCGTCGGTTTTGACAAAGCCGTTGCCGGTCATGCCGCCTTTGAGCAGACGGTTATACTTCGCCGCCGTTTCACGCGGGATTCGCAGTTTCACTTTAAACATCAGTTTGGCGCGTTCATCAATCGTTTCCACCGCCTTGGGCGTGAACTGCGCGTCGGTGGCGATGAATTGGATTTTGGCGGGAAATACGGCATCAATGCCGTCCAGCCTGATGCGTGCGTCGTCGTTGACTTTCAGACGGCTTATACTGCCGGTCGGCAGAAAAATATTCATGGAAACATCGTTCGGATCAAGCAGGCTGACCACTTTCGAACCGGATGCCACCACATTGCCGACTTCCGCGATTTTGTATTCCACCCTGCCGCTTATCGGCGCACGGATGTTCATGTCGTCGTTGGCGGATGAGGCCGATTTCACCGCCGCCTTCGCCTGCGCCACCGCCGCCTTGGCTTCGGCTTGGGCGGCAGCACTCTGTGCCACGGTAGCCTGCGCCTCGTCCCGCGCCGCTTCGGCGGCCTTCACCGCAGCGGCGGCACGCTCGTAATCCGCCTGGCGCTTGGTTACCTCCGATTGCGATACCAACTGGTCGGCAAACAATTTGCGCGCATTGTCCAATTCCATTCTGGCGACGCGCTGCTGCTGCCTGCTTGCAGCCACATTTGCCTGTGCGCGTGCAACCGTCTGTTTCATCTGCGCTTCGGCGGCTCTCGCCCGGCTTACCGCCTCTTGCTGCCGCGCCTCCGCCGCCTGCGCCTCTTCCAAACGGCTGCCGCTGGTTTCAGAAGACAATTCCGCCAACACATCGCCCGCCTTCACCTCCGCACCCTCTTCCGCCGGCATAGCCTTCACCCGCCCCGGATACAGGCTGGCGACATCGATGCGGTTCAATTCCAGCCGCCCGTTGGATTGCGCAATCCATTCCGGCAGTTCGCCGTTGTGATGCTGACGGTAATACCAGAAACCGCCCGCAGCCAAGGCGGCAATAACGGCAATTGAAACAACTTTTTTCATTGCAGTGTTTTTCTTCATTGTTTTTTCCTATCCGGCCGGATACCGACACATTCAAGACGGCTCGGGAACATGGCGCAAACCGCCCATTCCAAACGCTGGCTGATGGCCTCGTCAGTCAGCAACGCCCCCACATTCCGGCTCAACTCGTCCGACAACAATTCCATACTGTTAAACCGCGTCCCCAACACCATCGGCGCAATGACCGCGCTACTGAGGTAACCCAACCGCTGTATCGTGGCTGTCGGCACCCCGTCATCAATAGCGGCACACTCCTCCAACAACCCCACAATCACCCTCGTCCGTTCTTCCATTTCAGACTTGAGAAACTCGTTGGCAATAGCGATATTATCGGCACTATCAGTAAAAATACGCTGTATAAACAATAGATTATCCCGAACCGATTGCGCAATGGCGAAAGCGGCGTAATACAGGCGCGCAAACGGCTCATCCGGCACGTCGGCGAAATCTAAACGCCCGAATGCGGTTATATTGTAATGACGGAACATTTCCAACATAAAAACATCTTTGTTTTCAAAAAGATGATGAAACATTCCCGAACTTAATTCCGCTTCGGCGGCAAGCAGCCGCACAGAAAGCTTGCTGTAACCCAGTTCAGGATAAAGTTTCTCACCCGCGGCAATGAATTTGGTACGCGCTGACTCGGACATCTCATTTCCCTTACGATATTATTGGACATACGTCCAATAATAGACCTGACAATACCGCTTGACAAGAGCGGTTCTTAAGGCCGTCTGAAAGCGGCAGACCGATAAGTTCGCCACTTCCAGACCTGTTATAATAATATATTAATTTTTAGCCGGATGCTTTTGAGAACGGTATTGAGGAAACAACGCTTGGAAAGCCCAATTGATACGTTGGTGGATGGCCGAATCGGTCAGCAAATCCTCATGTTTCTCGTTCATTTCATCAGTCAGAATCCCCATCAGCCGGTAACGGGTATTCATAATCATCGGCGATATAATCGCCCCGTTAAGAAACTCAAACTGATTAAACAATTCGAGTTCGGACATATCTTCTCTGCCGTTACATGCCTTGATATGCTGAATCATGCCGTAGGCCAACATTTTATGTTGTTTTTTCAAAGCCTTGGTCATTAACTCAACCCCTTCCGCGCTGTCTAGCAGCATTCTGTGTATCCACACCAAATGCTCGCGTATGGTAACGGCCAGCCGCCATACAATCTGATACAGCCGCTCTGTTTCTTCTATATTCTGGGCGAAATCAAACGACACCCTTCCCAACGCGCGGTTGCTGTATTCAATCAACATTGCCTTAACAAATTCATCTTTGTCGGCAAACATTTGGTTGAATGTCTCCATATCCGAGTTCAAATGCTCGGCAATGGCCTTCTCTGAAAGCTGCCGATAACCGCATTTTGGGTAAAGATGAATACCTGCCGAAATAAATTGCGCACTTGTTACTCCATTCATAGCTCTCACCTTAACTCGCTGCATTATTTTAATTGGACGCACGTCCAATATATATTAAATCAACCTAATTATCAATGACTATGAACCAATGCTTACAATACGATAAATTTCATTACAAATCTGCAAGTTGGCATTCTCCATCTTTCCTTCAGATAAAAACAAAACAAAGGCCGTCTGAAAAACCGACGGTATTCATCAGTTTTTCAGACGGCCTAAAACATACTTTAAAAACTATTCTGCCGACATTATCCCAGCAGCAAACATTACCTTTACTGATTTAGAAAGCAACATAATTGGCAGGATTAACAGGTTTGCCGTTTTGACGCACCTCAAAGTGAAGTTGGGTACGGCTGGCATCGGAATTACCCATTTTGGCAATGGTCTGGCCACGTTTCACAGTCTGACCTTCGTTAACCAAAAGACTTTGGTTATGACCGTATGCACTCAGGAAAGTCGGACTATGCTGGATAATAACCAAATTACCGTAACCGCGCAGTCCGGAACCGGCATATACCACTTTACCATCGGCCGCAGCCACGACAGGCTGCCCCGGATTACCGGCAATGTCTACACCTTTGTTGGTACCGCCGAATTTAGTGATGACGTTGCCCGCAGTCGGCCGCTGCCAAGTAATGCCGCCGGTGTTGCGCACACCGCCCGTCGATACGGTCGGCGTTGTCGCAGGAGTTGCAACCTTAGATGTGTTTGCCTGCGGGGTAGAAGGTACATTCGGTGTGGCAGATGAAGCTGCGGAAGGCTGAGTACGCGCCGCAGAAGTTGCCGCGCTGCCGGCCGGAGCGGTATAACCCGCCGGTTTCACGCGCAGAACCTGACCCACGCTGATGGTATTGTCGGCCATATTGTTCCAAGCGCGCAGATTGTCTTGGGTAATCTGGTAACGTTTGGCAATATTATAAACCGTATCTCCGCGTACTACGGTATGAGTGGCCGCGTTAATATCGACGGGCGCATTGGAAGGAATGTAGCCGCCGGAAGAAGCAGCAGGATAACTTTGCGAAGCAGGCGGAGTATACGGTGCGGATTCGACAGGGTTGTTGCCCGCATTCGGTTCATAAGGTGTTGCACCATACGGATTGCTTGAAGAAGCGGCCGAACCGCCGCCCGAAGTTCCTGCTACGACGGGAGCAGGTTGTTGGGTGGTACAAGCACCGACTAAAAGAGCCAAAGCTGCCGGAACAGCATAGAATGCGGTCTTTTTCAACATATTTGTTACCTTTGTCAATGGGGTTATTTCTATTCGGGCATATCATAATCAAAATATGACCCGTTCTCAAGTGCTGCAGGCGTTAGGACTTGTTAAAATGCTCATAAACGCTGGGTTTCCGACCCGCAAAACAGATAACTTGCGATACCGTTTCAGACAATCTGAAACGAAGTTTTCGATAAGGAACCGACAATGTTTTTCACAATGAGGCCGTCTGAAAAAGCATCGTTTTTACTCATTCCGCCTTTACCGTCCCTTCCCAAAATCTGACCACGCCTTCCAACTGCGCATAATCGGTCAAATCAATCTGCAACGGGGTAACGGTAATGAATCCTGCCTCGCATTCTCCGAAATCAGTACCCTCCTCGCGATCGGAAATATCGCCGACCGGCCCTATCCAGTAAATCGGTTCGCCGCGCGGATTACGCATCGGTACGACGCTCTGTTCATGATGGCGGCGTCCGAGTCGGGTTATTTTGATTCCCTGAATCTCATCGGACGCGACGGCAGGGATGTTCACGTTCCATAATACAGGCAGTTTGGGCGGTGTTTTGACCAAGCGGTCAATCATCATCCAAGCCGCTTTTTCCGCGGTTTCCCAATACCGTCCGCTGTAATCGTTCAATGAGAAGGCCACTGCGGGAATGCCCATCAAATAGGCTTCGGTCGCAGCAGCCACCGTACCCGAATAAAGCGTGTCGTCTCCCATATTCGCACCGTTGTTGATACCGGAAAACACCAAATCAGGACGGAAATCCGGCAAAACGTGCAACCCCAGATGAATGCAGTCGGTCGGCGTACCGCTGACATAGTAAAACCCGTTCTGTGCCTGTTTGATATGCAACGGCCGGTCGAGCGTCAGTGAATTGCTGACGCCGCTGCGGTCGCGTTCGGGCGCAACTACGCGCACATTGGCAAACTCCCCTGCCACGCGCGCCAAAACGGCAATTCCGGGGGCGAGATAACCGTCGTCATTGCAGATTAAGATATTCATATTATTCTATAAAAATAAAAACGGAGTTATTTTAATAGCTTGTACGACTATTTGTCTACGCCGCTTCAAGCCGCTTCAAATACCGTAGAGGCCGTCTGAAAACATTTGAATGACTTTAACGCAGCATACGAATCGGCTATATAATGAATGGGCAAATCAGCCACCACAGCGATAAGGACATGCCGTGAAACAATATACCCTTGACCCCAAAGCCCTTTTGGGCGGTATCATCGCCCAAGACAATGATCAGGAAATCGTGCAACTTTCCCTGCAAAAAAACAACGAAATCCCGACCTACGAAACCGACGCCATCATTCTGTTGCTGGTCCTGAACGGCAGCGCGCAAATCGTCAGCACACAAGGCACACTCGAAACCAAAGGCCTACAGGTAGTACGGTTGGAGCCGAACGAGGCACACAGTATCCGTGCATTGGAAGACGCGACTAACATTTTGGTTATCAAACAACTTACACACGAATCAGTACTCAACAAAAAACTGCGCTTCGGTACCTGCTGCCTGTAACTTGAAACACAGAAAAGGCCGTCTGAAAACATATTTCAGACGGCCTTTCAATTTATATACCTGACGCAAATCCTGTGCGGATTATTCCTCGCCTTCCTCGCGCATAGGCTCTTCCAGCAAAGCCTTGATAGACAGGCGCACGCGACCGCGGTCGTCCACTTCCAATGCTTTCACATTTACAACCTGACCGACTTGCAGATAGTCGCTGACGTTGCGTACGCGCTCGTGGGCGATTTGGCTGATGTGTACCAAACCGTCTTTACCCGGCATCACGCTGACGATGGCGCCGACGTTGTTGTCGAGGATTTTAACCACAGTACCTTCGTACACTTTGCCTACTTCCACTTCGGCGGTAATTGCTTCGATGCGTTTTTTCGCGGCGTCGCCGGCTTCTTGAGTGGTCGCGGCAATAGTGATGGTACCGTCTTCCGCGATATTGATTTCAGTACCGGTTTCAGCGGTAATCGCACGGATGGTTTCGCCGCCTTTGCCGATAACGTCGCGGATTTTGTCTTGGTTGATTTTCATGGTGAACAGGCGCGGAGCGTGAGCAGACAGTTCTTGCGGACCTGCCACGGCGGCTTTCATCTGTTCCAAGATGTGCAGACGCGCGTCTTTGGCTTGCGCCAAAGCAATCTGCATGATTTCTTTGGTAATACCTTGGATTTTGATGTCCATTTGCAGCGCGGTCACGCCTTCGGTCGTACCGGCAACTTTGAAGTCCATATCGCCCAAGTGATCCTCATCACCCAAGATGTCGGTCAACACGGCGAATTTGTTGTTGTCCAAAATCAGACCCATTGCGATACCGGCAACGTGTGCTTTCAAAGGCACACCGGCAGACAGCAAGCTCAAGCAGCCGCCGCAGACGGAAGCCATAGAAGACGAACCGTTGGACTCGGTAATTTCGGAAACAACACGCATGGTGTAGCTGAATTCTTCAGGGGACGGCAATACGGCAACCAATGCACGTTTTGCCAAACGGCCATGTCCGATTTCGCGGCGTTTCGGTGCGCCGACGCGACCCACTTCGCCGGTAGAATACGGCGGGAAGTTGTAATGCAGCATGAAGCGGTCGGTGTATTCGCCGGAGAGCGCATCAATAATTTGCTCGTCGCGCGAAGTACCCAAAGTCGCTACGGCAAGGGCTTGTGTTTCGCCACGGGTAAACAGGGCGGAACCGTGTGTACGCGGCAATACGCCGGTTTGAATATTCAAAGGACGGACGGTGCGGGTATCGCGACCGTCGATACGCGGCTGACCTTCCAAAATTTGGGTGCGGACAACGTCGGCTTCCAAATGTTTAAAGATGCCTTTGATTTCGTTGGCAGCCAAAGTATCGGTTTCTTCGGTAATCAGCGCGTCTTTTACTGTGTTCCAAGCCTCGTCCAATTTAGCGGAACGCGCTTGTTTTTGACGGATTTTGAATGCTTCTTTAATCGCTTCACCTGCGATTTCGCGCACTTTGGCAACCAATTCCTCATTGGTTTCAGGCGCTTTCCAATCCCATACTTCAGGGTTTACTTCGTCGGCGAACTCGTTGATGGCATTAATCGCTACCTGCATTTGGTCGTGACCGTAAACGACGGCACCCAGCATCACGTCTTCCGGCAGGATTTTAGCTTCGGATTCCACCATCAAAACGGCTTTGGATGTACCCGCAACGACCAAATCCAGCTTGGATTTTGCCAATTCGGCTTTGGTCGGGTTCAATACGTACACGCCGTTTACATAACCTACGCGCGCGGCACCAATCGGACCGGCAAACGGTACGCCGCTCAACACCAGCGCAGCGGACGCGCCGAGCATGGCAGGAATGTCGGAATCGATTTCAGGATCAACGGAAACCACCATCGCAACGATTTGGATATCGTGGTAGAAACCTTCAGGGAACAGCGGGCGGATAGGACGGTCGATCAGACGGCTGGTCAGAATTTCTTTTTCGCTTTGTTTGCCTTCGCGTTTAAAGAAACCGCCGGGGATTTTACCTGCGGCGTAAGTGCGCTCAAGGTAATCAACAGTCAGAGGGAAGAAGTCTTGACCTTCTTTGACTTCTTTGTTGGTGGTCACAGCAACCAAAACAACTGTGTCGCCCATCGATACTTTAACAGCCGCAGCGGCTTGGCGCGCGATTTCGCCGGTTTCCAAGGTAACGGTGTGATTGCCGTATTGGAAGGTTTTAATATGTTTGTCGAACATTTTGTTCCTTTCGAAATGCCGCACCGCTAAACCATCAGGGTGTGTTTGCGATTCGCTTTTGCGCAGCCGATATTTTCAGACGGCCTCATGCAAACAACGAATTGCAAACATACCCTTAACTGTACATCCGCAACTGAAAACGGACGTTTGTGTCTAAGCCGATGCGGCCGGGTTGGTTGAACTTCAGACGGCCTGCCAAAGAGCAGGCACAGTGGGCGATTATAATCTTAAAACGTGTTTGAATCTAGATAGGATATTTGTTCGAACGGGAGGCCGTCTGAAAACAAATTTCAGACGGCCTCCCGTTGGAAACATTGGGAAACGAATTCAGTCTTGAGTCAGCAAATGCAATGCTTCTCTATATTTATCGATTGTTTTTTGAATAACGTCGGCAGGTACTTTCGGAGCAGGTGCCTGTTTGTTCCAACCGCTTTGTTCCAGCCAGTCGCGCACGAATTGCTTGTCGAAAGATGGCGGGTTAGTACCGACTTGATATTGGCCGGCGGGCCAAAAGCGGCTGGAATCGGGAGTTAAGACTTCATCCATCAGCGTCAGCGTGCCGTTTTCATCCACGCCGAATTCAAATTTGGTATCGCAAATAATGATGCCGCGCGACTTGGCGTATTCTGCCGCTTCGGTATAAAGCCGAATTGCTTTGGCACGGACTTCGGCAGCCAACCCTTTGCCGATAATGCGTTCACATTCTTCAAAGCTGATGTTTTCGTCATGATCGCCAACTGCGGCTTTAGTTGATGGTGTAAAAACTGCTTCGGGAAGCTGCTGCGATTCTTGCAGGCCTTCGGGCAACTTGATACCGCAAACGGCACCGGTTTTCCGGTAGTCCTTCCAACCGCTGCCCGCCAAATAACCGCGCACAATAGCCTCCACTTTTACAGGCGTGAGCTTTTTAACCACAACGGCACGTTTCTCCAAAGCCATCGCTTCACTTTCAGGTAACACGTCGTACACGGTATCGCCGGTAAAATGGTTGGGCATAATGTGCGCCAGTTTCCGAAACCAGAAATTTGAAATCTGAGTCAGTATTTCACCCTTGCCGGGAATCGGGTCGTCTAAAATGACGTCGAATGCAGACAAGCGGTCTGAAGCCACCATCAGGATACGTTTATCATCGATTTCGTATAAATCTCGGACCTTGCCGGAATAGATTTTTTTCAGGCTGATTGCAGACATTTTTAGATTCTTTTTGGCTGTTGGAATAAAGTCTTATTTTAACCGAACTTACGTTCTGCCGCTGGATTGTTTACAAAATAAGGCCGTCTGAAACGGCTGGAAAACCATTTCAGACGGCCTGTCTTCACACAAAATCAAAAGGGATTAAACAATACCTGCGTTTTGTGTTTGTTCTTGGATTTGAGCGGCAATATTCGCTGCATTCAAAGAGCTGCCGTCGGCGAACGAGAAGTTTTCCACTTTGTTGGAATCGTTCGCAAACCAATCGTCTACCAAGACGCTGTCGTTGCTGCCTTTGAACTTAATGCTCAGATCATCGCCCGATTTGCTCAAAATCAGGTCGGAAGCGGTGATACCTTGACCGAAGCACAGCGTGTCGTTACCCGAAGAATCTTGGATGATGTCGTGACCGTAGCCTTTGGCGAAGAAATAAGTATCATCACCGGCACCACCAATCAGCACGTCGTTGCCGATACCGCCGTCCAAGAAATCACGACCGTCTTTACCTACCAGACAGTCGTCGCCTGCCAGGCCGTACAGATGGTTGTTGCCACTGTTGCCGTTGATAGTATTGTCCAGCGCGTTACCGGTACCGTTCAGATTACTACTGCCTTGCAGGTAGAGGTTTTCCACATTGTCCGGCAATGTATAGTCGATAGTGCTTCGAACCGTATCTATACCGCTATTGACGTTGGCGAACTCTTTAACGATATCGCCGGGATTATCTACATAGTATACATCGTTACCATCGCCGCCGAGCATGATGTCCGCACCCTCGCCGCCGTTCAGGTAGTCGTTGCCGCTGCCTCCTTGCAGATAATCTTTACCGCCTTCACCGTAAAGGGTATCGCCGTTATTACCGCCGTTCAGCGTATCGTTGCCGTCACCGCCGTAAATAACGTCGGCTCCGCCCTGACCGTAGATAATGTCGTCACCCGAAGTGCCATAGATGGTGTCTTTCTGTTCGGTACCGATGGTTTTGCTC
This sequence comes from Neisseria oralis, assembly GCF_045062685.1. Lineage (NCBI taxonomy): Bacteria > Pseudomonadati > Pseudomonadota > Betaproteobacteria > Neisseriales > Neisseriaceae > Neisseria > Neisseria oralis. The sequence continues at coordinate 150,225 of NZ_JBJGEB010000005.1, read as the reverse complement.
GGACCGGATTCGGAAGCAACAACGTTGATAATGTTACCTTTATCTTTATCCAGCCCACCGAAAGAATTGTTCTGCTTACCATCATCTACACAATCATCACAATCCGGTTTCGGTTTGGGTTCAGGTTTCGGTTCCGGACACGGTTTGGGCTCAGGTTTCGGTTCCGGTTTAGGCTCAGGACACGGTTTGGGCTCGGGTTTTGGTTCCGGCTTAGGTTCCGGACATGGTTTAGGCTCCGGTTTGGGCTCAGGCTTCGGTTCCGGTTTGGGCTCGGGTTTCGGTTCCGGTTTCGGCTCAGGTTTCGGTTCCGGTTTAGGCTCGGGTTTCGGCTCGGGTTTCGGTTCCGGTTTAGGCTCGGGTTTCGGTTCCGGTTTAGGCTCGGGTTTCGGTTCCGGTTTAGGCTCAGGACATGGTTTCGGTGGGCACCACGGAGCCGGTTTGATAGGAGGATAAGAATGATGAGGAGGACAATACGAAGGGCCTTTGTGATGCGGCTGGATTTGCGGAGTCCACATCGGACCGCAATGGAATTTTATCGGAGGACAGTATCCGTATGAAATGAACGGTTTGGGCATAGGTGCCCAATGACCGTGACCATAGTGGTGAGACGGTTTTGCAATAGGCATGCAATAATGCTTCATAATGTATTACTCCCAGATGAAATATTGTTATACAGACCAAATTACCGATTATCACTATGATAAAGGCTTAAATCTGCATTATTAGTCTAGTTACTCTTTTTACCTATCGCTTACATATCGCTTTAACGGTTTAACACTTTGACAAAAGGTATCAAGAAATTTAAATAATTTATCCATAACACTTTTCCCTTTACATTTATCAATTATTAACATAAATATATTTAATTAAATAATTTTTTCGATTTAACTAAATCATCACCAACTGAACTTTTAATTTTAGAATCAACATAACATCATGTTAGATAATTAATTTTATTTACTTAAACTCGTACTAAATTAATTTAATCAAGTTAATCAACTTAACTTATCAAAATTCAATCACGACCAACCGCACTATCCATTCACTCTTGAAACAAACTGCATACGGCAATAACATTCTGACAACTGTAAAATTATCCCATACTCCAACCGTAAAATATCTTAAACATATAAAGCACCAGATAAGATGTTTACGAGACAACGAGTTAAGATATAAACGGTTTTCTACTACAATTTGCTCTATAATAACGACACGATAAAAATCTCAATGGAGAAACTGACATGCGAATTCTCTTAACCGGTTCCAAAGGCCAACTGGCACAGTGTTTCAGAGACCGTCTGCCGGACAAATGGGAAGTTATTTCAACCGATTCTGCTTCTTTAGACATTACCGATGCGACAGCCGTCTTTAATATGGTTCAAAACTTCCAACCCGACGCCATCGTCAATGCCGCAGCCTACACTGCCGTAGACAAGGCCGAGAGGGAATACCGGAAGGCCTTTACAGTCAACGCCTCGGCCGTACACAATCTGGCCGCTGCCGCATATGAGGCAAAGGTGCGTTTTATCCACATCTCAACAGATTACGTTTTTGAAGGCGACGGTAAAAATCCTTACAGCGAACACGACGTTCCCAATCCTCAGAGTATTTACGGAAAATCCAAATTATCGGGAGAATTTCTTGCCTTGGCCGCCAATCCGGAAAGCATTGTCGTCCGCACCGCATGGCTTTTTAGCGAATATGGAGAAAATTTCGTTAAAACCATGTTGCGCTTGGCAAAAGAACGGGACACTCTGTCAGTGGTTAACGACCAAATAGGTAATCCGACTTATGCCGGCGATTTGGCCCAGGCATTGATCGACATCCTGAAATCCGCCGGGCCTGCACGCGGTGTTTACCATTTTTGCGGCGACAAATCTGTAAGCTGGTACGAATTTGCCCAAGCGATTTTTCAGACAGCCTCGGAAAATATAAAAGGCTTCAAAGTGCCCGAATTAAAGCCCATTCCGAGCGAACAATATCCGACGCCGGCCCCGCGCCCCGCATACAGCGTACTGGATTGCGGAAAAATAAACCGAGACTTCGGTGTGAAAACATCCGATTGGCAAAAAGCGTTGGGCAGTATCGTCGGCCGTTTTGACTGATGTTCTCCCGTATAAACAGGCCGTCTGAAAAACTGTTTTCAGACGGCCTGTTTCCCGTTGTACGGTAAGAATCCTACCCGCAATCTCTCTCCGCGAAACCATGCAATATTCGCCGTCATAGTACATTTTCGCTCCCAAGAAATATTTTCCATAACAAATCAAGGCATAACAAAAATACGGACTTAAGTTCCTAAATTACATAACCGCCTTATAAATTTACACTATACCCATTTAAAAAAACATCAAATGTCCCTATTATATTAGAGGACAACATCTCGCAATAACCAAAACGGATTTATTTGAACATAAATCCATAAGCAAAAGGCTAAACCGGCACCGGATTCAACGACATATCAAATCGATCGGTCATGCCTAAAACATAATAGAAAGGAAACATCATGCAACACCGCAGACGTCAGGCTATCTTCCAAGCTGCCAAACGTGCATTCAAAGGCTCGAAAGCGAGCAGTCCGGCAGAACCGCGCAGCGCACGCTGACGACATAACGGGCGTTATTGCTGAAACAAACGCCCGACGAATTAAAAGGCCGTCTGAAAACTCTGATTTTCAGACGGCCTAAGCATTCACGGTCCGACACAAACGAAACCGTCATCCTATCCTGTTTTGCAAATGCGCACACAGCTTATCCGCGTCCAAAAACCAATGGCAGATTTCCTCGTCTCCGTCCAGCAATACCGGAACAAGCTCATTGTATTTTTCTTCCAAATCAGGATGATCGTCCACATCGAGCACTTCCAGTTCAAATCCGAACGCTTCCTTATATGGCAGCAGTTCGGCCTTCATCTTGTGGCACAAGCTGCAATATTCGCGGAACATTAACGTCAGCTTCATCCTATCCGTCCGTATCAATACATACAGGCCGTCTGAAAACGCAACCACGATTTTCAGACGGCCTGTTCAAAGCGTTACGCTTTCTTTTTCAATGCCGCATTCAAAATGCAGCCCAACACAAAACCGACAGTCGCAGGCAGCAGCCAACCCAAGCCGATATGGTAGAGCGGCAGCACATTGTTGATTGCCGACGCAGCTTCTTCACTGAAGCCGAAAGCCGCTTTATAAGCGTCCAGCAAACCGACCACCAGCGTCGCCATAATGGTGCAGAAATACACGATGCGGCTGCCGCCGAAGAAATTATGCAGAAACGCCAACAAGATAATCACTACCGTCAACGGATACAGCAACATTAATACCGGAACGGAAAAACTAATGATGTCCGCCAACCCTTTGTTCGCCAATCCCATCGACACCAAGGTATTGATAATGACAAACATTTTATAAGAAATTCCCGGACACAGACGGTTGAAATATTCCGCACAGGAAGTAATCAGGCCGACTGCCGTACTCAGGCAGGCCAATAAAACAATCACGCCCAACAGCACATTGCCGCCCATGCCGAAATAATATTGCGCCGTTTTCGACAACACCAACGCACCGTTTTCCTGCACACCCAAACCGGCCACACTGGTCGCGCCCATATAGCCGATAAACAGGTAAACGGCAGCCAGACAAGACGCCGCAATCACACCCGAAACAGTAGTCGTGCGCAACAGCTCAGCACGATTATCCACACCCATCGCCCGTACGGCATCAATCACGATGATGGCAAACACCAAAGACGCCAACGCATCCATCGTGCCATAACCTTCCAAAATGCCTTTGGCCAAAGGTTGGGTAACAAAATCACCTTGTGCCCCAGTCAAAGCACCCATAGGATTCAGCGCGGCATAACCCACCAGCGCGGCAATAGTCAGCAACAATGCGGGGGTCAAAATTTTACCGATACGGTCAACCAGCTTGCCCGGCGACATCGACAGCCAGTAGGCTACGCCGAAAAACACTACGCTGAACACCGCCAAACCGACACTTTTATTGGCTTCGCCGATAAACGGCACTACACCGACTTCAAACGATACCGTCGCGGTACGCGGCGTAGCAAACAACGGGCCGATGGCCAGATACAGTGCGGCGGCAAACGCAACGCCGTACCACGGACTGACACGCGAAGCCAAGGCCTGAACGTCGCGCGAACCGGAATAACCGATGGCAATCACACCGAGCAACGGCAAACCGGCACCGGTCAACAAAAAGCCGAACATGGCCGACAACCAGTTTTCACCGGCCTGCTGCCCCAGATATGCCGGAAAAATCAAATTGCCCGCACCAAAAAACAAAGCAAACAACATCAGGCCGACAGCCCACAGCGAGGCTTTCTGGTTTCCACTTGAAGAACTCATAAACAACACCTGTTTTTCTTATCAATCAACAAACAATCCGCCGAAACCGATGAGCTGGCACGGTTACCGGCGGCATTTCAGTTTGTTTCGCATCTTCACCCCATCTTTGTAAAAAAGCAGAGCGAACATATGCAAACAAATATGTAAAACCTGAGCAAAGAATAGTCAAAAAACCTTTATTTATCAACTTATTTTTCACTACACCCCGCCCAAATACAAAGGCCGTCTGAAATTTTTCAGACGGCCTCATGCAAGAATTCTTTAAAATCAGCACTGTACGTTGATGCCTGCCGTAACCGAACCTTGTACCTGCGTACCGGCACCGTTCAAGAAAGAAGCGGCCAGTTCGCTACAACACCCGCAACAGGTCGCTACACCCAGTTGGGCCTGCAAATCATTCATAGTAACCGCACCGGCGGCAACGGTTTCTTTGATTTCACGGTCGGTAATCGCATTGCAGATACAAACAAACATGATGTGCTCCAAAAATATTACGCCTCAAGAATGAGACTTAGTTTTATTCTTGAGGCGTAATATAAATAAAAACTGTTTGCATTGCAAGCAACAATCAGACAAATTGCTACGATAAATTTCTATCGTTTTTTCATTTTGAATTGAAATCACCAAAATAAAATATATTTTAATTAAATTGGTATTTGATATATCCAACCACTTCCATTCACAAAATGCGCCGAAAAATCTTGCAACAGACAGATAAGATACTGATACCCCTCCTCTAAGCCAGCACACCCAACACTACACTGCCCGCTTTAAATATCGCGGTGGCGCGTTGGCCCGGATGAAGGTTGAGTTGTTCCGTGCTTTGCAAGGTAACGCCCGCCGTCAACCTCAAACCGCTACCTAGGTCCATCGTAATCACAGAGTTGACCGCCCCGCGTTCCACTTCACAAATCAGACCGTTCAGACGGTTTCTGGCTGAAAGTTTGATGTGCTCCAAATCGGTGGCGATGATGATGGCGGTCGATTTGATTAGGGCAATAACCGCACTGCCGACGTTCAGCCCCAAATCGTTGCAGCTTTCGCGGGTAATCATGGCCACCAGTTCGTGACCGCCCGGCAGCGTAATCGTTACTTCGCTGCCGACATCACCATTTTTGATGCGTTTAACGATACCGGCAAACTGGTTTCGTGCGCTGGTTTTCATGTTGTTCCGTTTCCTTTTAAAAATTCTTTCTGCAAAGCGTTCCGTATTTTTCAGACGGCCTGCGGACGGAGCGGCAGATACTTCCGCCACAATGTACCCGTTGGCAAACCTGCTGCAACCCGTTACGTTGAATACCGCCGAAAGTAGGATTAACTGCGCGGATGGTGTTTCCCGACCAATTCCTTCAGGCGCTGGTTGGCGACATGGGTATAAATCTGTGTGGTGCTGATGTCCGCATGGCCGAGCAGCATCTGTACTACGCGCAAGTCTGCGCCGTGGTTGACCAAATGGGTGGCAAAGGCGTGGCGCAGGCCGTGCGGGCTAAGCGAACGGATACCTGCCGCATCTGCATATTCCTTCACGATCATCCAAGCCAGCTGACGTGAAATGCCGCTTTTTTTCTGACTGACGAAAAGCTCGTCGCAGATTTTGTTTTTCAGCAGCAGCGGCCGAGATTCGGCGCAATACCGCTCTATCCAGTAGACCGCCTCTTCCCCCAGCGGTACATAACGTTGCTTGTCGCCCTTGCCTATGATGTTTATCCAGCCTTTGTTCAAGTCCAAATCCGACATTTTCAGTTTCACGGCTTCAGTAACGCGCAAACCGGTAGCGTACATGACTTCGAGCAGCGTTTTGTCGCGCAGGCCATGAGGGGTATCGACATCGGGGGCGGCAAGCAATTTTTCAATCTGGGCTTCGGTAATCAGGCCGGGCAATGGCTGCTCTTTGTGCGGAGAGGTCAAGAATTGAGTGGGATTGTCCGCCCGCTTTTCCGTTTCTTCCAGCCACGCATACAGCCGTTTGCAGGCCGACAACGCCCGTGCCTGCGAACTGGCCTTTTCCTCCGGAACATAAACGGCGGCGGCCAAATCTTCGGCCGCCGCGCCAAACCAGTCCTTCCCGCCCTGCCGCAATCTTGCGGCGACCTTTTCCAAATCGCGGCGGTAGCTTTGCAGGGTGTTTTGGCTGAGACGGTGGTTCAACCAGAGGTGTTCGAGCAGTTTGTCGATGAGTTCGTCCATATCCAGATAACGCCGAAACCATATGCCGAGGCCGTCTGAAACGGCGGCGCATTATGTTTTCAGACGGCCTCTCCATTATCCGCCCAATGTTTCCAATACTTCCTGCGCATGACCGCCCACTTTGACCTTGCGCCACTCGTACATGATTTCGCCTTCCGCGTTTAGCACGAAAGTGCTGCGCTCGACGCCGAGGGATTCTTTGCCGTAGAGTTTTTTCAGCTTGATGACATCAAACAGTTTGCACACGGTTTCGTCTTTATCACTCAGCAATTCAAATCGGAAACCTTGTTTGGTGCAAAAATTCTGATGCGACTTCACGCCGTCACGCGAAATGCCGACGACGGTATAGCCCAGTTTTTCAAACTTCGCCAGCCGCGCATTGAAATCCAGCCCTTCGGTGGTGCAACCCGGTGTGTTGTCTTTCGGGTAGAAGTAAACGACCAGCGGCAGGTGTTCGGCGGAATTAAATTCCGCACCGCTGCTTGACGGCAGGGTAAATTCGTATTTCGGCATCATCATTTCCTTTTCAGACGGCCTCACGCAGATTCAGGTAACGGCGGCTGCCCTGCATTCCACCCATCGCCTGGAGCAGCATATCGAAATGCTCGTCGTTGCCCGCAAAATCCAGTTCGTCGGCATTGACGATTAATAAAGGCGCGTTTTGATAAAGATGGAAGAAACGGCTGTATTCCTGCTGGATTTTACCCAGATAGCCGCTCGGGAACATACTCAATATACCGTCGCCGCGCCGTTGCAGGCGCTTGGTATCGGCCTCGCCGGAAGTTTGCAGATACACCACCAAATCGGGAACGGGATATTGCGGCATGATTTTGCGGCGCAGTTCCCAAAATAAGGTTTGCTCAGGATCTTTCAAAACCACGGGCACAAAAATCTGGTCTTTTTCCAACAAAAAATCGGCGATGATGCGACCGCCTTTGTCTTCCTCCGCATTGATAATGTCTACATTTTCGGCGCGGCGCATCAGGAAAAACAACTCGGTCGCCAAGCCGTGATTGGAGGCATTGAGGTAAAACTGCTCCAAAAACGGATTGCGTTCGGGACTCTCGGTCAGGTGCAACGCCTCGAAATGCTTGGCCAACCGGCGGCTCAATTCGGATTTTCCGCTGCCGATGGAACCTTCGACGACGATATAACGGTAGTTCATAATATTTCTCTGTTATTTACATCATTGGTTTTAAAACACTGCAAGGCCGTCTGAAAACACGGCGGACGGTTTTCAGACGGCCTCTCGTTCAATCCTGTTCCGCACCTTCATCCAACAGGCGGACACCTGAACCGCCCAGTTCGGCGGCAAGCTCCGCAGCCGTGCCTTTGTCTCCCAAACGGAAGGCCGGCAGGATTTCCGCCAACGGCAACATGACGAATCCGCGTTCATGCGCACGCGGATGCGGCAACGTCAGATGCGGGTCATTGCTGCTGCGGCCGTCGAAATCAATGATGTCCAAATCCAACGTGCGCGGCGCATTGCGGAAACTGCGTTCGCGGCCGAAAGCCGCTTCGATGCGGTTCAGCTCCGCCAACAGTTCCTCCGCGCCGAGCGAGGTCTCCACCGCACAGACGGCATTGATGAAATCGGGTTGGTCGTCATAACCTACCGGCGCGGTAACATAAAGCGAGGATATTTTATTGATGCGGATGGCGGGATGCCCGCCGACGGCTTGCAATGCCGCACGCACCTGCGATGCGGGGTTTTGCAGGTTGCTGCCCAAGGCAATAACGGCTGTCTTCAACATGGAAACACTTTCAGACGGCCTGTCAAAACGGTTTGTACATCGCCAGATACACGATGCTGCCCACGCACGCCATCGCCAGCAGATAAGTAATAAAGAATTTCGGCGAACGCGGCCTCGCCCTCATCATGACCACGCCCAAACCGATATAGACCAACAGCAGCAGGATTTTGACACCCAACCAGTTTGCATTGCCAAACGGGGTAAAATGCGTAATCTTCATCAGCCAGAGTCCGGCAAACAGCAGCATCGTGTCGTTCAGATGAGGCAACACTTTCCAAATGCCGGCCAGCGGTTTCTCCGGCTTGGAAAGCAACAAAAAGAAACGGATATTGAACAGAAAAATAGTCACGACCGCGAAAGTCATGTGCATGTTTTTAACGAACAAATATTGCATAGCGGTTTGTTTTTAAAATATCGAATTGCAACGTATTCTACCGCAAACATTCATTTTTGACGTAACTTTTCAATCGCAAGCAGATACGGCGGCCGGTTTTGTCTGTTGGTAAACACATATTTCAATACGGCAAACTGCTGTTGCGGCAAAGCGGCCGCCCATTCCTCGACGGCTTGGGCCTCGGCAAAACCCGCCTCGTGGCCGGGATACAGCACCGCCACCAAAAGGCCGCTTTCCTCCAAAAACGATACCGCCGCCGACAAAGCGGCAACACTGGTAGCCGCCTGCGTTGTGCAGGTTTTATCGCCGCCGGGCAGCCAGCCGAAATTGAACACCGCCGCCGTCAGTGGCCTGTCCACATAATCCGCCAGCTTTTCGTGCCCGTCGCATATCAACTCCGCACTAACACCCGCTTCCTCCAAGCGGCGGCGCGTCTGCTGCAAAGCCTGCGGCTGGACATCGAAAGCCCACACCTTACCGCCGCCCACGCATTGCGCCAGCAGCAGCGTATCATGGCCGTTGCCCGCCGTACCGTCGAGTGCGGCATCACCGTTTTTCAGACGGCCTCTAAGCAGATGGTGGGCAAAAGGCAGAATATTTTCCAAATACATATTTTTGATTGCTTAATACAAAAGTAATTTGAACAGTCGGGCCGTCTGAAAATCCGTCTGCCATAAAAAATACCTTACCGCAATACGGTAAGGCATTTTCCAATCCTTGATTATTCGGCAGACTGTTGTACTGTTTCTACCTGAACAGGTGCATTGGCGGGCTGCTGCGGCTTGTTTTCATGCTGAAGACTTACTGCACGGGCCGGAACGATCGTCGAAATAGCGTGTTTGTAAACCATTTGCGTTACCGAAGTGTTACGCAACAACACAACATATTGGTCAAATGATTCAACCTGCCCCTGCAATTTAATACCGTTTACCAGATAAATGGACACAGGCACATGCTCTTTGCGCAGTGCATTCAAAAAAGGATCTTGTAAAAGTTGTCCTTTAGCTGTCATATTCTTTAACTCCGTTATTATGATTTTAAGATAAGCGTAAAAAGCTTGGATTGTTGATTGTAGTCCTGAATGCAAATTTTTACCAATAATTTTGGGTAAGAATATGCAAACCTCCAGCACTTTAGTCGGCAGACTTCATAGTAGGATAAACACGGTGCGGAAAAGTTCAGTGCTAATGAAATATACCCCGTTTGAATTGCCTTTTATGTTTACCGCGCGGCCGCCAGACGGAAATTTCTTATTTATTTGCTGTGCTGTTTTTTCACGCTGACTTTGGTTTTCTTTTTAAAACGGTTTTTCTCTTCCTTGCGGCCCTCGCGTTTTTCGATGCGGTTGCTCAGGCTGACGCGGCGCAGCGGTTTTTTCTTCGGTTTGTCTTCCGCATTTTCATACGGGTTTTCCGAAACATTGTATTGAATCCGCAGCGGCGTGCCTTGCAGGTTGAAGGCTTTGCGGAACGTCTGGGTCAGGTAGCGCGTATAGCTGTCGGAAATCGCGTGCAGCGAATTGCCGTGTACCACAATCACGGGCGGATTCATGCCGCCTTGGTGGGCATAGCGCATTTTCGGGCGCACCAAACCTGCGCGCGGCGGCTGTTGGCGCTCGATGGCGCTTTGCAGGACGCGGGTGATTTTCGGCGTCGGCATCTTAATCATGGCGGCGTTGTAGGCGGCCTGAATGCTGTCGAACAATCCGTCGATGCCGCGTTCTTTCAATGCGGAAATGAAATGGAACTTGGCAAAATCGAGGAAATACAGTTTGCGGGAAATGTCGCGTTTGATTTGTTCGCGGCGCTCTTCGCTGATGCCGTCCCATTTATTGACAGCAACCACCAGCGCGCGCCCTGCTTCCAAGGCGAAACCGGCAATCGTGGCATCTTGGTCGGCGATGTCCTGCTGCGCATCCAACACCAAAACGGCAACGTTTGCCGCCTCAACCGCCTGCATGGCTTTGATAACGGAGAACTTTTCCACCGCCTCATCAACTTTGCCGCGACGGCGCACGCCTGCGGTATCGATGATGGTAAACGGTTTACCTTCGCGTTCGAAATCGATGTGGATGCTGTCGCGCGTCGTGCCTGCCATATCGAAGGCAATCACGCGCTCCTCGCCGAGAATGGCGTTAACCAGCGTGGATTTGCCGACATTCGGACGACCGATAACGGCAAAAACGGGATGTTTTACATCGGCTTCTTCGGCTTCAGGCTCGGGGAATTTTTCTAAAATTTCTTCAATCAGGTAATACACGCCGTCGCCGTGCGCGCCGGAAATAACGTGCGGCTCGCCCAATGCCAGCTCGTAAAACTCGGCGGCAAGCACGGCTCTGTTGCCGCCCTCGCCTTTGTTTACCGCCAGATAAACGGGGCGCGGGCTTTGGCGCAGACGGTCGGCGATGATTTTGTCTTGCGGGGTCAGACCTGTGCGGCCGTCCACCAAAAACACGACGGCGTCGGCTTCATCGACAGCCTGCAAAGTCTGCTTCGCCATTTCGTGCAAAATGCCGCTGTCCACAACCGGCTCAAAACCGCCGGTATCGATGACGAGATAAGGTTTGCTGCCGATTTTGCCGTGTCCGTAATGGCGGTCGCGGGTCAAGCCGGGCAGGTCGTGCACAAGCGCATCTTTGGTGCGCGTCAGGCGGTTGAACAAGGTGGATTTACCGACGTTCGGGCGGCCGACAAGGGCGATGGTGGGTTTCATGATGGGGTCTTTCTGTGTCAAGTGTCGGTTCGGAAGCGAACCTGCAACACGAGCAGGTGTTTTTCAAAACACGGTAGGTTAAAAAGGATAAGGGCTAGTCTGAAACGGGATGCAACAGCAACAATGGCTTGAGCCGGAATATCCATCCCGTACAGCCATCTTCGACTTGGGGAACTTGTCTGTGTCCATCAACTTCAAATACGGTATGACAAGTTTCATCCGGTCATAATTAATGGATTTTACGCAATGAAAAAGATCATCTTAACATCACTATTCATTTTTCTCCCTGTGAATTTCGGGATTGGCTTATTGCTCGGCGTTTATCAAACAGACCAACCACTCAAAATCATAGTCTCATTAATTATTAGCACGCTCTTTTATATCGTACCTATGTATTTTCTACTCAAATACAAAGCCAAATAATCTGCCTTTTCAGACGACCTGTTCGGCGAATCTTGTCCCTGCATGATACATATTCAAACAAAGGGTCGTCTGAAAATATAGTGGAACACAATTAAAATAGACAAGGCTTGCCGGAAAGATTCCGACAAGCCGCATACGTCTCTCAATTTTTCAGACGACCTTATTTTTGCGAATCCAGCTTCATTTGCAGCAATTCGCGTTCAATGGCGTCTTTTGGCAGCTTTTCCAAAGCCTGCTGATAGCTTTGCGCGGCTTCTTTGGTTTTGTTTTGTGCAGCGTAAACATCGCCTTTCGCTTCCAAAAGCAGCGGCTCGAAATCGGCTTCAACTTTCGTATTCGAGGCTGCAATCGCGGCATCGTATTTTTTCTGCTGCAACAATACCACGGCCAAACGTTGCGCGGCCAATGCCTGAATCAGCGGGGCTTTTTGGTTGGATAACACCCAATTCAGATGTCCCGCCGCCGTATCATAGCGGCCTGCGTCAAATTCGGTCGCCGCCACCATCATAGTCGCCTGTGCCGCCGGCACGGTATCGGAATAATCCTGCTGCAATTTCAGCAAATCGGCGTTAATCTGCTTTGAATCTGCTTTGGATTGGGCTTTGTCAACCATCTGCGCCAGCACTTCGGCGGCTTCCCGATTTTGGCTGATTTTGTGATCTTTATAAATAATGTAGCCTAGATACCCCAAGGCGGCGGCAATTAGCAGCGCAAACAGCCAACGCCCCCAGTTTTTCCAGAAATATTTGAAATCGTCGAGTTCCTGTTGTTCTTCCAAATGAGCGGCCATTTATGCGTTCTTCCATTGTTGTAAAGTATTAATCAAATCGGCGGCGGCAACGGTTTGCTGACTGTACCGTCCCTGCATGTCTTTCAACGTTGCACTGCCGGAAGACAGTTCGTCCTGCGCTACGATGAGGGTGAAGCGCGCCCCGCTGCCGTCGGCTTTTTTCATTTGGGCTTTCAGGCTTTGCGAACCGGAATGCTGCAACACGTTAAATCCTGCGTCGCGCAGCAAACGGGCGTATTTCATCACCTGCAAATCCGCACCCTCTCCTTGATGCACCGCGTAAACGTCGGGCGCGGCATCGGCACGCAGCGACCCGTATTCGTGTACCAGCAGCAGCAGGCGTTCGATACCCATGGCAAAACCGATGGAAGGGGCAGGTTTGCCGCCGAGCTCTTCAATCAGCCCGTCGTAACGCCCGCCGCCGCACACGGTGGCTTGCGCACCGATTTTGTCGGTCGTCCATTCGAATACAGTCTGGTTGTAATAATCCAAACCGCGTACCAGCCGCGGGTTTTCGATATAACGGATGCCCAATCCGTCCAGCATGGCTTTAAGGCGGGCATAATGCGCTCGGGACGCATCGCCCAAATAATCAATCAAGCGCGGCGCAGAGTTGCAAACTTCCTGCAAAGCGGGATTTTTAGTGTCCAATACGCGCAAGGGATTGGTTTTCAGACGGCGTTTGTCGTCTTCATCCATTTTGTCCTGATGCCTGCCGAGATAATCAACCAAAGCATGTCGGTGTGCGGCGCGTTCCTCTCGATTACCCAAACTGTTGATTTCCAAAGTCAGATAATCGCGGATGCCCAACTTGTCCCACAAATCGGCGGACATGGCGATGATTTCCGCATCGACATCCGGCCCTTCGAATCCCAATGCTTCGATACCCACTTGATGAAACTGGCGGTAACGCCCCTTCTGCGGCCGCTCGCGGCGGAACATCGGCCCCATATACCATAGTTTCTGCGGGCTGTTATATAAAAGGTTGTGTTCGACCACCGCCCGCAGGCAGGAAGCCGTGCCTTCGGGGCGCAGGCTCAGGCTCAAAGATTCGTTGGAATCGGAAAAAGTATACATTTCCTTGCCGACTACATCGGTTTCTTCGCCTATGGAACGGACGAACAGCCCGGTCTGCTCCAGAATCGGCGTGCGTATCTGCTGATAACCGTAGGCGCGCGTCCAGCGGCCGACCGTGTCTTCAAACGCCTGCCAAAAAGCGGCCGTGAGCTTGAAATCTTTTTGTTCGACGGGCAAAAGGTCGTTCATGCCTTTTACGGATTGGATTTTTTGTGCCATTTCAATATCGTTATTTAAGGCTTGGAATTTCGGGAAACTGCGATTATAGCCGATTTTGCGTTTTCCGTGTTTCAGACGGCCTGCGGAAGAAAAGGCCGTCTGAAACACGGCATTTTGCGGAAAATTTACCGTAAAATACGGCCTCATGAAAAAACGCATCAATCCCCTACCCCTGCGCGACGGTATCAAACCCAGCTATCTGGTTCTGCCGCACGAAAAACGGTTTTACGGTCTGCCGCTACTGCATTTCCTCTGCACGCATTTCCCTTTTGTCGGCGAAGACAACTGGCGGCGGCGGCTCAACAGCGGTTCCGTCGTCGGTGCGGACGGCGTACCGCTGAACGAAAACACGCCGTTTAAAGCGGGCGAAGTCATGTATTACTACCGAGAAACCAGCCGTGACAGCGAGCCGCGCATTCCGTTTGACGAGAAAATCCTGTATGTGGACGAGCATCTGATTGTGGTGGACAAACCGCACTTTCTGCCTGTTACTCCCAGCGGCCGCTTCCTGCACGAAACCCTGCTCACCCGCCTGCGCCTGCGCCCCGAGTTACAGCACTTAAACGTCGGCGACATCACGCCTGTACACCGTTTGGACAAAGACACGGCGGGCGTGATGCTGCTGTCGCACAACCCCGCAATCCGTCGTCATTATCAGGCCATGTTCCAAGACAAAGCCGTCCGTAAAACCTACGAAGCCCTCGCTCCGACGCGCACTGACTTGCGCTATCCCCACCGAATCAGCTCCCGCCTGGTGCGCGGTGAAAGATTTTTTCTGACGCAGGAAACCGACGGCGAACCCAATGCCCACACCGTTATCGAGCTTTTCGAAAACCGCGGCGACACCAGCCTTTACCGCCTTTACCCGCAGACCGGCAAAAAGCACCAACTGCGCGTACATATGACAAGTCTGGGCATACCGATTCTAAACGACATGTATTACCCCGTTCCGTCCGATGCGGAGGAAGACTACGGCAAACCGTTAAAGCTGTTGGCGAAAAGTATAGAGTTTCAAGACCCCGTCAGTGGCATGATGAGGCGGTTCGAGAGTATGCAAACACTTTGAATTTACCATCACGCATCATAAGAGGCCGTCTGAAAAACATTTTTCAGACGGCCTCCATTCAATAAATACCTAGGCGGCAGTTAACTCAAACCGCTGCTTCCGGCATTACTTTTTCTTTTGAGCCGGCAGGTCGGTACAAGTACCCAGTGCCACTTCCGCAGCCATACCGATGGATTCGCCCAAGGTCGGATGCGGGTGGATGGTTTTGCCGATGTCTTCCGCGTCGCAGCCCATTTCGATGGCCAGACAGATTTCGCCAATCATATCGCCGCCGTTCGGACCAACGATACCGCCGCCGATGATACGGCCGGTTTCGGCATCAAAAATCAGCTTGGTGAAGCCGGTATCGCAACCGTTGGCAATCGCACGGCCGGAAGCAGCCCACGGGAAGTTGGCTTTGGTGATTTTGCGGCCGGATGCTTTGGCAGACAATTCGGTTTCGCCAACCCATGCTACTTCGGGAGCAGTGTAAGCCACGCCCGGAATCACGCGTGCGTCGAAGTAAGCTTTGTGTCCGGCGCAGTTTTCAGCGGCAACGTGGCCTTCATGAACGGCTTTGTGCGCCAACATAGGCTGACCGACGATGTCGCCGATGGCGTAGATGTGCGGCACATTGGTACGCATTTGTTTGTCTACTTCGATGAAGCCGCGGTCGGTTACAGCAACGCCTGCTTTTTCGGCGCTGATGAGTTTGCCGTTAGGCGCACGGCCGGCGGCAACCAATACGGCATCGTAGCGTTGCGGCTCTTTCGGCGCGTTTGCACCTTCGAAGGTAACGTAAACGCCGTCTTCTTTCGGCTCGACTGCGACGGTTTTGGTATTGATCATGATGTTGTCAAAACGGTATTCGTTTTGTTTTTGCCATACTTTCACCAAATCGCGGTCCGCACCTTGCATCAGGCCGTCCATCATTTCAACAACGTCGAGGCGTGAACCCAGCGTGCTGTAAACCGTACCCATTTCGAGACCGATAATACCGCCGCCGATAATCAGCAGTTTGCCCGGTACTTCTTTCAGAGCCAGAGCGCCGCTGGAATCGATGATGCGCGGATCTTCAGGGATAAACGGCAGCTTGGTTACGCGGCTGCCCGCTGCGATGATACAGTTTTTGAACGCAACGATTTTTTTCTCGCCGGTAGGCGTAGCTTGCTCGTACACGTCGCCGGTAGTCAGCGACACTTCCAAGTGGTGCGGATCCAAGAATTGACCGTCGCCTTGGATAACGTCCACTTTACGGCCTTTTGCCATGCCTGCCAAACCGGTAGTCAGGCGGGAAACCACACCTTCTTTGTAGCCGCGCAACATGTCGATGTCGAGTTCAGGCTCGGGGTATTTGATGCCGTTGGCAGCCAAGTGGCGCACTTCGTCGATAACGGCAGCGTTGTGCAATAATGCTTTGGAAGGGATACAGCCGACGTTCAAGCAAACGCCGCCCAAGGTTTTGTAACGCTCAACGATGGCAACTTTCAAGCCTTCGTCAGCAGCGGCAAATGCAGCGGAGTAACCACCGGGGCCGCCACCCAATACGACCACGTCGTACTCTGCATCGGCAGAACCGCCGAATTGCGACGCTTGCGGTGCAGGAGCGGCAGCTTTGGGGGCTTCTTGCGCAGGAGCGGCAGCAGATGCTTCGGCTTTAGGAGCAGCAGCCGCGCCTTCGGCTTCAACGACGACGATCAAGCCGCCTTCGGAGATTTTGTCGCCGACTTTGACTTTGACTTCTTTGACCACGCCCGCAACTTCGGCAGGCACGTCCATCGTCGCTTTGTCGGTTTCCAGGGTAATCAGGGTATCGTCAACGGCAATGGTGTCGCCTACGTTCACTTCAACCGCGATAATATCTACATTTTCGTGTCCGCCAATGTCGGGCACTTTCAATTCAACTAAGCTCATGTCTAATCTTTCTGAATGATATTCGGACTTCTGTTTTCAGACGACCTGTCGGATTGTTTGCCGAAGGTCGTCTGAAATACGCTCGGATTACAGGGTAATGCGGCGGAAGTCTTTCAACAGGTTCGCCAAGAATACGGTGAAGCGCATACCGGCGGCACCGTCGATGACGCGGTGGTCGAAGGACAGACTCAACGGACACATCAGGCGAGGAGCGAACTCTTTGCCGTTCCAAACCGGTTTGATTTGGGATTTGCACACGCCCAAAATAGCGACTTCAGGTGCGTTCACAATCGGAGTGAAGCCTGTACCGCCGATGCCGCCCAAGCTGGAAATGGTAAAGCAGGCGCCTTGCATTTCTTGCGGTTTGAGCTTACCTTCGCGGGCTTTTTTAGACAATTCGGTCAGCTCTTGGCTGATTTCTTTCAGACCTTTTTGATCCACGTCTTTGATAACGGGAACAACCAAGCCGTTCGGTGTATCGGCTGCGAAACCGATGTTAAAGTAGTTTTTCAGAACCAGATTGTCGCCATCCAAAGAAGCGTTGAATTCAGGGAAGGCTTTCAGCGCAGAAACGGAGGCTTTGATGATGAACGCCAATGGAGACAGTTTCACGCCCTCGCGTTCCCATTCTTTGTTCAGCTGTTTGCGGAATTCTTCCAATTCGGTCATGTCCGCTTCTTCGTGAACGGTAACGTGCGGGATAACTACCCAGTTGCGGGACAGGTTTTGACCGGAAATTTTCTTAATGCGGGACAATTCTTTAACTTCGACATTGCCGAATTTGGAGAAGTCCACTTTAGGCCACGGCAGCAAGTCCAGACCGCCGCCCAAAGATGCGCCGGCAGCAGCAGGTTTCGCCGCACCGCCTTGCATTACAGATTTCACAAAGGCCTTAATGTCATCGCCCATGATACGGCCTTTCAAGCCTGTACCTTTGACTTGACCCAAATCTACGCCCAATTCGCGCGCCAGTTTGCGTGCGGAAGGACCGGCGTGTGCTTTGGCGAAAGCGGCTTCGTCGATTTTGGCCGCGGCAGGAGCCGGAGCGGCAACAGGAGCCGGAGCTGCAGCAGGTGCGGCAGTCGGAGCAGGTGCTGCTGCCGGCGCAGCGGCTTGAGCAGGAGCGGGAGCTGCGGTAGAACCGGCGGTTTCCACTTCGATAATGGCAGTACCTTCGGACACTTTATCGCCGACTTTCAGGAATACGGCTTTAACGACACCGGCGGCAGTACAAGGTACGTCCATGGTCGCTTTGTCGGTTTCCAAAGTAATCAGCGTGTCGTCTTCGGCAACGGTGTCGCCAACTTTGACTTCAACGGCGATTACATCTACATCAGTATGACCGCCAATGTCGGGAACGGCTACTTGAACGGTTGCACCGCCTGCGGGAGCGGCAGCAGGCGCAGGTTGTGCTTCAGCGGCAGGAGCCGGAGCAGCCTCAGCTGCGGCAGCACCGGTTTCAACGGTCAGAATCACGCCGCCTTCGGAGATTTTGTCGCCGACTTTGACTTTCACTTCTTTAACAACGCCTGCTGCATCGGCAGGTACGTCCATAGTGGCTTTGTCGGTTTCCAGTGTAATCAGGGTGTCGTCAACGGCGATGGTGTCGCCCGCTTTGACTTCTACGGCGATAATATCAACGTTTTCATGACCGCCGATATCAGGCACTTTAATTTCTACGATACTCATCTGAGTTCCTTTTAATTTCTGTTGATGCCGTCTGAAATGTTTTCAGACGGCCTGCAAATTATTTCTGCACACGGCAGGTTTATTCGGTTTCAGACGGTCTCACCAGACGAGAGGCCGTCTGAAACTGCCATCAGCGTTTCCAGCTCGGAGACGCGCTTACGTCGATACCGTATTTTTCAATAGCCTGCTGAACGGTCTCTTTGCTGACTTTGCCTTGTTCGGCCAATGCGCTCAAGGCGGTTACGGCTACGCTGTAACGGTCCACTTCAAAGAAGCTGCGCAGGTTGGCGCGGCTGTCGGAACGGCCGAAACCGTCGGTACCCAAAACGTGGTAGTCGTTAGGCACATAGGCGCGGATACGGTCGGCATAGCTGCGGATGTAGTCAGTAGCGACAACCACCGGACCCTCATGACCCTTCAACTGAGAAGTAACGAACGGCACTTTGGCTGTTTCCAACGGGTGCAGGCGGTTATAGCGCTCCACTTCGATGGCGTCGCGGTGCAGTTGGTTAAACGACGGGCAAGACCAAATGTCAGCTTCCACGCCGAAATCGGCTTTCAGCAATTCGGCACCGGCAATCACTTCCTGCAGGATAGTGCCTGAACCCATCAACTGTACTTTCTTATCGCCTTTTCCGCCTGATTTCAACAGATACATACCTTTCAGAATCTGCTCTTCCACACCTTCGGGCATATCCGGATGGGTGTAGTTCTCATTCATCAGGGTCATATAGAAGAACACGTCTTCATTGTTGGCATACATACGGCGCAGACCGTCGTGTACGATAACGGCCACTTCGTATTGGAACGTCGGATCGTAGGTGACGCAGTTGGGAATCAGGTCGGCCTGAACATGGCTGTGGCCGTCTTCGTGTTGCAAACCCTCACCGTTCAGCGTTGTACGGCCGGCAGTACCGCCCAGCAGGAAGCCGCGTGCGTGCATATCGCCGGCAGCCCATGCCAAGTCGCCGATACGTTGGAAACCAAACATAGAGTAGTAGATATAGAACGGAATCATGGCAAAATCGCTGTTGGCATAGCTGGTTGCCGCAGCAATCCAGTCAGCCATCGCACCCGGTTCGTTAATACCTTCCTGCAGGATTTGGCCGTCAACCGATTCTTTATAGAACATCAGTTGGTCTTTGTCCTGCGGGGTGTATTGCTGTCCTTTCGGGTTCCAGATACCGTATTGGCGGAACATGCCTTCCATACCGAAGGTACGGCTCTCGTCGGGCACGATGGGCACGATGCGTTTGCCGATTTTTTTGTCTTTTAACAAGGTGGACAGGATGCGGACAAATGCCATCGTGGTCGAGAATTCACGATCGCCGCTGGATTTCAGTTGTGCATCGAATGCGGACAACTCAGGCACTTCCAATACCTCTTGTGTCGGATGACGTTGAGGCAGGTAGCCGCCCAAAGCTTCGCGGCGCGCATGCAGGTATTTGTATTCTTCGCTGTCGGGAGCGAAAGCCAGGTAAGGCAGGTCGCCGCTTTCGATTTGCTCGTCGGTAACGGGAATGTCAAAGCGGTCGCGGAATTGTTTCAGGGACGCTTTGTCCATTTTTTTCGCTTGGTGCGCCACGTTTTGACCTTCGCCTGCGGCACCCATACCGTAACCTTTAATGGTTTTTGCCAAAATCAGGGTCGGACGGCCTTCGGCATGATTCACCGCGCGGTCGTAGGCGTTATATACTTTTTGCGGGTCGTGTCCGCCTCGGTTCAATGCCCAGATTTCGTCATCGGTCATGTCGGCGACCAATGCTTTCAATTCGGGGGTATTGAAGAAATGTTCGCGCACATATGCACCGTCTTTGGATTTATAAGTCTGATAGTCGCCGTCCAGACATTCTTCCATGCGTTTGCGCAGGATGCCGTCTGTATCGCGTTCCAGCAGTTTGTCCCAACGGCTGCCCCAGATGACTTTCACTACGTTCCAGCCGGCGCCGGTAAAGTTGCCTTCCAATTCCTGAATGATTTTGCCGTTGCCGCGCACCGGTCCGTCCAAACGTTGCAGGTTGCAGTTGATGACGAAAATCAGATTGTCCAAGCCTTCGCGGGCGGCCAATGCGATTGCGCCTTGGCTTTCCGGTTCGTCCATCTCGCCGTCGCCGCAGAACACCCATACTTTGCGGCCTTTGGTTTTGGCCAAGCCGCGCGATTCCAAGTATTTCAGGAAACGGGCCTGATAAATCGCCATCAGCGGGCCAAGACCCATAGACACGGTCGGGAACTGCCAGAAATCGGGCAGCAGGTGCGGGTGGGGATAAGACGGCAGGCCGTTGCCTTGGGTTTCCTGACGGAAATTGTTCAACTGCTCTTCTGTCAGACGGCCTTCAACAAAGGCGCGGGCATACATACCCGGTGCGGAGTGGCCTTGGAAGAACACCAAATCTCCTTCCTCACCTTCGCCTTTGGCTTTCCAGAAATGGTTGAAACCGACTTCGTACATGGTGGCCGAAGATTGGAAAGATGCGATGTGTCCGCCCAATTCCAAATCTTTCTTGCCAGCACGCAATACGATGGCTGCCGCGTTCCAGCGGACGAACGCACGGATGCGGTGCTCGATTGCTTGGTCGCCCGGAATCGGTTTTTCATCGCTTTTCGCAATGGTATTGACATACGGAGTAGTTGTCCCGTGCGGCATACGCACACCGTTGCGGCGGCCGTATTTCACCAAGTTTTCCAGCAGGTACTGCGCACGTTCGCTGCCTTCGTATTCCAGTACCGAACTTAATGCGTCTAACCACTCGCGGGTTTCGATAGGGTCAACATCGTGTAATTGGGTGGACATATCATTATCCTTCTATTGAATGTTACAAACGGCTGCTTTTTCGGCGGCCTTTTCTTTAATTTTTCGTTTGCGAAAATTTACCAACACAAACGAAGATTCCTAAAACCGAAGCAAATACGGTATCAACCTTTAATTTCAAAAAGTTAACGGATTCACGGGATAACTGCCTGCAAATCCAGCCATATTCGTGTTTTATTCCGGGGCAAATCGTATCAGTTATTGGATTTGCTGGCAAATTGCAGCAACAGGAACGGGACGGGCCGACGATGTAATTTGGCAACCTTTAACTTGCAAGATTAAAACTTTCAGAACGAAAACGAAAACATTTCGGACAATTTTCAAATAACAAACAAACCATACGAAAAGATAGGAATGATTTTCAAGTAGTTTTCCTGCAAGGAAACGGGTTTGACATACCAAACGGGCAACCGTTAAAAACGGTAAATCATGACACCATTATTTGTACCTGCCGTTCTGACAAAGCCTGAGGCCGTCTGAAAACGAATTTTCAGACGGCCTCAGGCTAATGTTTAAAAATTTAACCTTCTTCCCTACGGCTGCGCTTGAGCAGAATCCTGACCGCTCCGTCGTTGCCCGCCCTCGGTTCGACATACGCCAATACGTCGGGATGCTGCATCAGCCATCGTCGCGTCATATTTTTTAAAACCGGTTTGTAACCGGCCGAACCCAAGCCGCTGCCGTGGATGATTTCGCCGCACACGCCGCGTTTTTTGGTGAACTCGATAAATTCGTTCAATACCTGCTGCGCTTCTTCCTGCGTGTAGCCGTGCAAGTCCACATCGGCCACAACCGGATAATGGCCGTTGCGCAGGCGTTGGATGTCGTTTTTGCCCTGACCGTTTTTGCTGAACGAGGCGGGCGGTTCGTCGCAACCGCCGCTGCCGACATAAAAATAATCTTCCTCCGCCAACGCACCGGCCTCTTTCGGACGCGGCTTAATCGGCGAACGGTCGCGCGGCGCCTCATATCTGCGGCTGTCTTTCAAAGGCGTAACCCCGCCCACCGCTTTGGCGAAATCGATATTGTCTTCATCGCGCCTGCGGGCTGCGGCGGCTTCTTCCGCACGCGCTTCAGCTTCTTTTTTCGCCTGTTTGCCCAAGGCTTTCAAAGTCGATTGGAAATCCGTACTCATCGCATCGCTCCTGATTTTATGTTTCAGACGGCCTCTCCCTCAAAGCGGAGGCCGTCTGAAAAGTCTCTTTCAATTCCTGCCGGCGGCGCACGTCTTCAATAACCTCGCCGCCGAAATCTTCATCCGCTATCATCGCCGCAATCAGCGCGGCGGCCGATTCGGGCGAAGCCAGTCCGTTCTCCCGCCTGAGCTGCACAAAACGCGGCAGCACCGGAAATTCGTCCTGCGGCAGGCCGCGTATTTCCGCCTGCATCGCCGTATCCACCACGCCCGGCGCAATGCTGGCTATGGCGACGTTGCGCCGGTCTTCGGCCGCCACGCAGCGTGCATGATGGTCAAGCGCGGCCTTGGTCGCACCGTACACGCTCCAGCCCGGATACGCCTTGCGTCCCGCACCGCTGCTGATGTGTACGATTTTCACAGGCAGGCTTTCCGGCCTCACGGCCAAAACATGGTTCGTCAGCATCAGCGGTGCGGCAACGTTCAACGCCACCGCCGCCGCAATTTCAGACGGCCTCTGCCTACCGCATACTGCGCTTGGAGCAACCGTGCCTGCATTATTAATGAGGACAAGCTCGTCCGCACCGTTTATAAATGCCTTCGGCGCACCGCTTTCAAGCCAGCGGGCCAGCGTTCCGCTGTCGGACAAATCCAGCGTACACTGTTGCAAGCCCTCCCGTGGCGGCAGCATCCTTCGTGCAATCCCCAAAACCGGACAACCCTGTTCCAAATAAAGCTCGGCCAGCGCTTTTCCCAAGCCGCTGCTGTGGCCGCTGATGATGATTTTTGCCGCCATATCCCGTCCTTCGTATCAATATAAATGATTCTGCCACAGAATCAGGCCGTCTGAAACTCTTTCGGCCCGCCGCCTTCCTTAACAGCGGCGGTGATTTGGGGTATAGTGGGCAAAATCCACTGTTCCGTCCGGAGACCTGCAATGTTCAAACGCCCCGAAGAATTGATTATGTTGGTTTTAGCCGTTTTATGGGTCATCCTGACCTACTTCCTCTGCGGCTATTTCGGAGCGCCCGCGCAAACTTCTCTGCTGATTGCCGCCCTGACCCTGATTTGGGCCGCAGCGAGCTTTTCCTTATGGCAGCGCAATTACAGCCGATTAATCTGGCCCGTCCTACTGGGCCTGCTGGTCGCCTGCTGGTGGCCGTTCCTCGATTGGTACGCCGTAAAAAACATCGTCGTACCGGGCATGGAAAGCCAAGCCATTATCGTGAACAAACCGTGGTACGCAGGCTGGACGTTCAAATTCATCCTCGCGCTGATACCCATATGCGCCGGTTACTTTTTCAAATGGAAAAACAGCCGCAAAAGCAAAACCTCCCCGGCCCTCTGAACCCGTTTGGCAAGAGCACTATCCGCCCGATAGTGCTCTTTCCTTTTCAGACGGCCTGATTCACCGCCAACCGATAAACTGCTATACTTTTCACATTCTTTAACATCTATATCCGACGCAACTATTTCTCAATAAAGGCAGCAAAGCGCGGCAACGCTATCAAAGAAAAACAAACGCGTTGGCCATTCCGCCAGGCCGTCTGAAACATCCGCTTCAACGGAGTGAAACATGATCAGCAAACAAGAATACCAAGCCCAAGCCGCCCAAGGCTACAACCGCATCCCGCTCGTGCAAGAACTCCTTGCCGACTTGGATACACCGCTTTCCCTCTATCTCAAACTTGCCAACCGCCCCTATACCTACCTGCTCGAATCCGTTGTCGGCGGCGAACGTTTCGGCCGCTATTCCTTTATCGGGCTGCCTTGCAGCCACTATCTCAAAGCCAGCGGCAAACACGTCGATGTTTATCAAAACGGCGAAATCGTCGAGCAACACGACGGCAATCCGCTGCCCTTTATCGAAGCCTTCCACAACCGCTTCAAAACACCCGAAATCCCAAGTCTGCCGCGCTTTACCGGCGGACTGGTCGGCTACTTCGGTTACGAAACCATCTACAATTTCGAACACTTCGCCCACCGCCTGAAAAACACCGCCAAAGCCGACCCGCTCGGCACGCCCGACATCTTGCTGATGCTGTCGCAAGAATTGGCGGTTATCGACAATTTGAGCGGTAAAATCTACCTCATCGTTTACGCCGATCCCTCGCAGCCCGACGGCTACGAACGCGCCCGCGAACGCCTTGAAGACATCCGCACCCAGTTGCGCCAAAGCTGCGCCATCCCGCTCTCGCTCGGCAGCAAACACACCGAAGCCGTCAGCGAGTTCGGCGAAGAACCGTTCAAAGCCTGCGTCGATAAAATCAAAGACTACATCTTCGCAGGTGACTGCATGCAGGTCGTCCCCAGCCAACGCATGAGCATGGAATTCACCGACAGCCCGCTCGCCCTCTACCGCGCTCTGCGCACGCTCAACCCTTCGCCTTATCTCTTTTACTACGATTTCGGCGATTTCCACATCGTCGGTTCCTCGCCCGAAATCCTCGTCCGCCGCGAACGCGACGACGTCATCGTCCGTCCCATAGCCGGTACGCGCCTGCGCGGCAAAACCCCCGCCGAAGACCTTGCCAACGAGCAGGATTTATTAAGCGACGCCAAAGAAATCGCCGAACACGTCATGCTTATCGATTTAGGGCGCAACGACGTCGGCCGCATCAGCAAAACGGGCGAAGTCAAAGTAACCGATAAAATGGTGATTGAAAAATACTCCCATGTGATGCACATCGTTTCCAACGTCGAAGGCCGTCTGAAAGAGGACGTTACCAACATGGACATCCTCGCCGCCACGTTCCCCGCCGGCACACTCTCCGGCGCACCCAAAGTCCGCGCCATGGAAATCATAGAAGAAGTCGAACCAAGCAAACGCGGCATCTACGGCGGCGCCGTCGGCGTATGGGGTTTCAACAACGACATGGATTTGGCAATCGCCATCCGTACCGCTGTAGTGAAAAACAACACGCTATACGTCCAAAGCGGCGCAGGTATCGTCGCCGACTCCGACCCGACCTCCGAATGGCAGGAAACGCAGAATAAAGCCCGAGCGGTGGTTCGGGCGGCGCAGATGGTGCAGGAAGGGTTGGATAAATAAATTTCAGACGACCTGTTTTTTATTACTAATGTTTATTATTTAGAAATATTTATTATGCAAATCATCCAATTAAAATTTATTACAAATGTACAAAATGCAAAAAAATCTATCACGCTCACTAAAGAAGTGAAACAGGCCTTAAATATTGTAGATAATACTGATGAATACACTTTGATCATTGAAGTATCTTCCTCTAATGGCTCAAAAACAGTTGTTACCAATACAACTTCAGGAGGAGAAACAAAAGTGTCAGATTTTAATGATCATATTGATAATGGTGAATTAGTAACTGTAACAGTAAGTAAGTTATTAATCTGATTTTGTTTATAAAAATCTTAATCCGTCATTCCCGCGTAGGCGGGAATCCAGAAATTTGAAATTACGGGAATCTCTAAATATTTCTGAAAGATTGAGACCTGGATTCCCGCCTACGCGGGAATGACGGATTAAGATTTTTTTTGCAGAAACATGATGCAACCTGCCGTTTATATACTCGCCAGCCAAAGAAACGGAACGCTGTATATCGGTGTAACATCCAATCTTATCCAACGTGTTTACCAACATAGAGAACATTTGGCGCAAGGATTTACAAATCAGCATCATGTAACCATGTTGGTTTGGTATGAACTGCATTCCACGATGGAACACGCCATTACCAGGGAAAAGCAATTGAAAAAATGGAATCGGCAATGGAAGCTGCGCCTTATTGAAGAGAAAAATCCAGGTTGGCAGGATTTATGGTTTGAAATTATTAAATAACCATCATTTCCATAAAACATGTAAATTAACCCTAGTACCCCTTGAATTTCGTCATTCCCGCGCAGGCGGGAATGACGGATTGACGGTTTCAGACGACCTGAAATAAACAGCAGAACACAGACAGATTAAAACACCATGAACAAATCCCCCATCCTCCCTCCTTCCATGCTCGGCATCCTCGGCGGCGGCCAGTTAGGCAGAATGTTTACCGTTGCCGCCAAAACCATGGGCTACAAAGTAACCGTTCTCGACCCCGATCCGGACGCGCCGGCGGCGGAATTTGCCGACCGCCATTTGTGCGCGCCGTTTGACGACCAAGCCGCTTTGGACGAGTTGGCAAAATGCGCGGCGGTTACTACTGAATTTGAAAACGTCAATGCCGACGCGATGCGCTTTCTGGCAAAACATACCAACGTTTCCCCCAGTGGCGACTGCGTGGCCATTGCGCAAAACCGCATTCAGGAAAAAGCGTGGATACGCAAAGCGGGATTGCAAACCGCACCGTATCAAGTGGTTTGCCGTTCAGACGACATCAGCGAAGAAAGCGCGCAATTCTTGCCCGGCATCCTGAAAACGGCCACTTTGGGCTACGACGGCAAAGGTCAAATCCGCGTCAAAACGGTGGACGAACTCAAAGCCGCGTTTGCCGAACACGGCGGTGTGGATTGCGTTTTGGAAAAAATGGTGGATTTACGCGGCGAGATTTCCGTGATCGTATGCCGTCTGAACGATGAAAACGTGCAAACCTTCGATCCTGCCGAAAACATCCACGAAAACGGCATCCTTGCTTACTCCATCGTTCCTGCGCGGCTGAGTGCCGACGTGCAGCAACAGGCACGGCAGATGGCGCAACGCTTGGCGGACGAATTGGATTATGTCGGCGTGTTGGCGGTAGAAATGTTCGTCGTCGGCGACACGCATGAATTAGTCGTCAACGAAATCGCCCCGCGCCCGCACAATTCCGGCCACCATACGCTGGATGCCTGCGCCGCAGACCAGTTCCAGCAGCAGGTACGCATTATGTGCAATCTGCCGCCCGCCGATACCAAGTTGCTTTCTTCATGTTGCATGGCGAATATTTTGGGCGACGTTTGGCAGGAAGACGGCGGCGAACCGAATTGGCTGCCGTTGCAAAGCCATCCGAATGCACACCTGCACCTATACGGCAAAAAAGCCGCGCGGAAAGGCCGCAAAATGGGACATTTCACCGTCTTGGCCGCCGATGCCGATGCTGCGCTGCAACAGTCGCAAAAACTCCGCAGCCTGCTTTGACGTATTCAGAGGCCGTCTGAAAGCCAAACCCTATGCCGATACCTTGATGCCGAACCGGTTTATCTTTATCATTCAACATATTTAATTCCAATCTGACGTTTTAACCTTTTTCAGACGGCCTCACTCTTCAAAGGCCGTCTGAAACCCGTTTACCAAACCCGAACATGAGCCTGCTGACCGTACTCCGCCCCGCTAACCGGCAAGACTGCCGCTTCATCCACAATGCCCACCGCCACGCCGTGCAATATACCTGCATCCGCAGTTACGACGAGCGCGTATTACAGGCATGGGAAGAGCTACTGGGGATGGAAAGCTATATCGAAGCGATGGAAGACAAGAAGAAAGCATTGTGGGTGGTCGAATATAAAGGCGTGGTACAAGGTTTTTTCCAAGTGGACTTCAAAGAAGCACAACTTGACGCGCTTTACGTTCATCCGTTCGTCCACAACCAAGGTTTAGGCACCGCGCTGCTCTCCCGCGCCGAAGAACTGGCTGCGCGCGCTGGCCTGAGTTTTATGAAACTCTACGCCTCGTTAAACTCTGTTCCGTTTTACCGGCTGAACGGTTACGAATCGCTGGGCGCAGCGGTATTGCCGCTGAACGAAACGGTCAGGGTCAAATGCGAGCTAATGCGTAAGTATTTGTAATTTTTGAATAAAGCAACTATAAACCCAACACCTAAAACAGCAAAATATTATCTTGATAAACAAACAGGCCGTCTGAATATTTCAGACGGCCTGTTTTACGATTCAAAAATAAAAACGGCGGTATTCCACAAACCGCCGTTTCTCTATCGCCCAATCAGGCTTTATCCCGACTATTTTCCTGAGCCTCTATCGGCATCGGTTCAGGTTCGGCCTCTGCCGGTTGGATAGTATCCGTTGCCTGGACTTCAGATGCTTCACCTTCCTCATCCTGTCGCAGGTTGTGGCTGTAATCCTTAGGCGGGCTGGGCTGTTTGCCCGCCATAATTTCCAGCACCTGATCGCGATCAATGGTTTCCCACTCCATCAAGGCTTTACACATGGTTTCCATTTTGTCGCGGTTTTCATCTAGGATTTTGTAAGCGACTGCATACTGTTCGTCCAAAATGCGGCGTACTTCAGCATCGATTTCCTGCTGGGTTTTTTCGGAAATATGCTGCGAGCGGGTAACGCTGCGTCCTAGGAACACTTCGCCTTCATTTTCGGCATAAACCATCACGCCCATTTTGTCGCTCATGCCGTAACGCGTTACCATCTCGCGCGCCATCTGGGTGGCACGCTCGAAATCGTTGGATGCTCCGGTAGAAATACGGCCGACGAAAATGTCTTCGGCAATACGGCCGCCGAACAAAATGGAAAGCTGGCTCAGCATTTGGTCTTTATACATGCTGATACGGTCGCGTTCAGGAAGCTGCCAAGTCAGACCCAGCGCACGGCCGCGCGGCATGATGGTTACTTTGTGGACGGGATCAGTAAACGGCAGGCTTTCCGCTACAATCGCATGACCCGCTTCATGGTAGGCAGTGGCGCGTTTTTCGTCTTCGTGCATCACCATGCTGCGGCGTTCGGGGCCCATATAGATTTTGTCTTTGGCATCTTCAAAATCGCTTTGGTCAACTTTGATTTTGTTGCGGCGGCCAGCAAACAGGGCAGCCTCGTTAACCAAGTTTGCCAAATCCGCACCGGAAAACCCAGGGGTGCCGCGCGCCAATGAAACCAAATCCACGGATGCGTCCAAAGGCACTTTTTTCGAATGCACTTTCAAAATCTGCTCACGGCCGCGAATATCAGGCAGCGGAACAACCACTTGTCGGTCGAAACGGCCGGGACGTTGCAGGGCAGGATCCAGCACGTCGGGACGGTTGGTCGCGGCAATGACGATAACGGTCTGGTTACTCTCAAAACCGTCCATTTCCACTAAAAGCTGGTTCAAGGTTTGTTCGCGTTCGTCGTTACCGCCGCCCAAACCGGCACCGCGCTGCCGGCCTACGGCATCGATTTCGTCAATAAAAATGATACACGGCGCGTTTTTCTTCGCCTGCTCGAACATGTCGCGCACACGGCTTGCACCGACGCCGACGAACATTTCGACGAAATCAGAACCGGAAATACTGAAAAACGGCACACCTGCCTCACCTGCAATCGCTTTTGCCAACAAAGTTTTACCCGTACCCGGGCTGCCTGCCAGCAAAATACCGCGCGGCACACGGCCGCCCAAACTTTGATAGCGGTTCGGCGCTTTCAGATAATCAACGATTTCCTGTACTTCTTCTTTCGCTTCGTCGCAACCGGCAACATCGGCAAAAGTAACTTTGTTGGCATCTTTATCCAGCAGGCGGGCGCGGCTTTTGCCGAAAGAGAATGCACCGCCCTTGCCTCCGCCGCCGCTTTGCATACGCATAAAATAGAACCACGCGCCAATCAGCAGCAATACGGGCAGCAGGCTGTAAAACAGGCTGGCCAGCATACTCGGTTTTTCTTCCGGCGTTACTTTCACGCGGACTTTGTTGTCCAGCAATGTTTTAATCAGGTTGTCATCCAAAGGCGCATTGGTAAAAAACGGACTCTTATCGGAGCGCTCGCCCTTAATCAGATAGCCGCTGACAACAGACCCTTCGATGTTGACGCTGGATACTTCGCCACTGTTTACCTGTTGGATAAACTGCGAATACTCGATTTGTTGGCTATTTTCACGCTTCTCGCTGATTGCATTGAACGCAGCCATCAAAGCTACGCCCAAGGCCAACCAGACCAGCAAATGTTTAATGGTATTCCCCACTGAAACAGGCTCCATAAAAAGGTAAATGAAAGGAAGATTTTAAAGCAGGCAGCACACCTTGTCAGCGTTTATTTCTGCCCAATAAATAAATCTCACTGGAACGATTGCGGGATGCCTCCGGCTTGCGTGTCTGCACCGTACCGAACACCGCACGCATGGCCGCCGTATACTCCTGAAATCCTGCACCCTGAAATACTTTAACCAAAAAATTGCCGCCTGTTTTCAGATGGTTGGCGGCAAAATCCAAAGCCAACTCGCACAGATAATAACTGCGCGCCTGATCCGTGACGGCGTTACCCGACATATTGGGCGCCATATCGCAAATTACAAGGTCTAACGGCCGGCCGGACAATAAAGATTCAAACCGTGCCAACACATCGTCTTCCCGAAAATCGCCTTGGATAAAAGAAACGCCCTCAATTTCGTCCATCGGCAAAATATCCAACGCAAACACCTTGCCCGAATCACCGACCAACTTTGCCGCCACCTGCGACCAACTTCCCGGCGCACTGCCCAAATCGGCAAGCACTGTTCCCCGCTTGATTAATTTATCTTTCTCATTAATTTCCAAAAGCTTATATGCCGCGCGTGCACGATAGCCGTCTTTTTGCGCCATATGCACATAATGGTCGTTAACATGCTCATGCAACCATGCCTTAGAAGATTTCGAGTGAACCGCCATCGTTTATTTCCGCTTTATCAAAATGTTTTATTGTACGTTACTTTTCCGCAGGAATACCTGAATCTGCCGACAAAATCCGATGCAGCCATACCGCGATTCGCGTACAATAAGGCTTCATTATCCTTATTTAGTACAACAAAATGGCCAACGAAAAACTGAGCACAAAAGAAATTTTGGAATTAAAAGCACGCGCGCACCACCTCAACCCCGTAGTTATGGTCGGACAACAAGGTCTGACCGAGGCCGTCATCAAAGAAACCGATGCCGCGCTGACCGCGCACGAACTGATTAAAATCCGCATCTTCGGCGATGACCGTGCCGAGCGTATCGCCATTTGCGACGCATTGTGCGAAGCTGTCGACGCACAACCCGTACAGCACATCGGCAAGCTTTTGGTTTTGTGGCGTAAAAATCCTGAAGCCTGATACAACCCGACACATCCGTTTGGAAAGGCCGTCTGAAAAAATATTTTCAGACGGCCTCAAAACTATTTATAGCATT
This sequence comes from Neisseria oralis, assembly GCF_045062685.1. Lineage (NCBI taxonomy): Bacteria > Pseudomonadati > Pseudomonadota > Betaproteobacteria > Neisseriales > Neisseriaceae > Neisseria > Neisseria oralis. The sequence continues at coordinate 118,686 of NZ_JBJGEB010000005.1, read as the reverse complement.
CGGAACGCAACAAACACTTTATCAATATCAACGATCACATATCTCGCCAAAACATGCGCGAAATACCGCACCATATGCCGAACGGACTGCTTGGCGGTCAAACAATTCGGATAACTCAAAAACAGAGGCCGTCTGAAAGTTGAATCTCCAACTTTTCAGACGGCCTCAACTATTCGAAAATCAAATATATTCGACAGAGATGATGTCATACTCGCGCACGCCGCCGGGCGCCTGTACCTCGGCTACATCGCCTTCTTCTTTACCGATAAGGGCACGGGCAATCGGGGAGCCTACATAAATTTTGCGCTCTTTTATGTCTGCCTCGTCTTCCCCTACGATCTGATAGGTAACCTGTTCTTCGGTTTCCATGTCCTCCAACGTTACAGTCGAACCGAATACGATTTTCCCTTCGGCGTGGATTTCGGCCGGGTTGATGATGTGCGCCACAGACAATTTGTATTCCAATTCGGAAATGCGGCCTTCGATAAAGCCTTGTTTTTCTTTGGCGGCTTCGTATTCGGCGTTTTCAGACAAATCGCCGTGCGAACGGGCTTCGGCGATGGCTTCGATAATTTCGGGACGTGCGACGCTTTTAAGGTGTTGCAATTCCTGCTTCAGCAACTCGGCTCCGCGCACGGTCAATGGGATTTTTTGCATCTTTACTCTCCGTTAAAGCGGCCTACCCCGCCTTCAATATATGATTTCCAGCCTGTTATACCGGACGGCCCCTCCGGTAAAGCAATAAATAAAAATACAAGCCGCGCGGATTCGGCGGCTTGTATGGATAATTTCTGACACGTTCATTTTACCAAAAACCATCAAAACTGCAACGACCAATCGGTTTTTTATCAGACAATGTACCCAAATCGTTACAGTTACAGGCCGTCTGAAACATTGTATGAATTTTTCAGACGGCCTCCAAACAGGTATCAAGGCTAGAACGGAATATCGTCGTCGATGTCTTCAACAGGAGCTGCCGGTGCTGCTGGGGCTTGGCGGCGGGGAGCGGCAGGGGGTTCTTGGTTTTGCGGGGCGGCTTGGTATTGCTGCTGCGGTGCCTGTTGCTGGTAGCCGCCTTGGTTGTAACCGCCGTCGTCGTAAGGTGCGCCGCCGCTGTTGTCATTCCGCCCGCCCAACATTTTCATTTCGTTGGCGATAATGTCGTATGCGGTACGCTCGATACCGTCTTTGCCTTGATATTTTCGGCTTTGGATGCGGCCCTCCAGATAAACTTGGCTGCCTTTGCGCAGGTATTGGCCGGCGATTTCGGCCAAACGGCGGTACATGGTGATGTTGTGCCATTCGGTACGTTCTACGCGCTGGCCGTTGCGGTCGTTCCAGGTTTCGCTGGTGGCAACGCTGAAATTGCAGACGGCTTCGCCGTTGGGCATATAGCGGACTTCGGGGTCGCGTCCCAAGCGGCCGATAAGGATGACTTTGTTCAATGACATAATGTTTAAACTCCTGAAATGATTTTTTCGGCGGCCTCTTGGTCAAACCCTTTCTGCAACGCCTTGATATAAACAGTTTGCCTGTCGGCACTGAATGCGACGCTTTCTACGCCGTCCAACTCCGACAGAGCACAGAAGAGCAAATCGGTATTGCCGCGCCATTGCGTTCCGACCGGCATACTGATGTTTTTCACGGGATTCGGTGCGGGCGAGCACAGCGCAATCAACAACCACACCCCCATCAATACGCAGCAAAAGGCGAAGATGCTGGCAAAACCGTAATGCTGGAACAGCAACCCGCCCGATGCACCGCCGACAAACAGGCCGACCGACTGTAATGTGTTGTACACCCCCATCGCCGTACCTTTGAGGTCGGGCGGTGCAATTTTCGACACCATCGACGGCAGGCTGGCTTCCAATACGTTAAAACCGATAAAGTAAACGACCAGATAGCCGGTAATCAGCCAAACCGAATGCAGGCCGAACAGCAATCCCGCCTGCGCCAGCGCGATGCAGGCGATACCGAGCACGAACACCTGCTTCAGTTTGCCGCGCGTTTCGCCGACGATAATCAGCGGAACCATCACAATCAGGCCCGTAACGGTGGAAGGCAGATAGACTTTCCAGTGTTGGATTTTCATCAGCCCCAGATTTTCCAACGCAAACGGCAATGCGGTAAACAAGGCCATCTGTGCGGCGTGGAGGGCGAAAATACCGAAATCCAAAGTCAAAAGCTGGCGGTTTTTCAACACTTCGCCCATACGTGACGGCTGGGTTTGTGCGTCTTCATGGAATTTCGACACTTCCGGATTGGGCGTCATCCATGCCACCACGGCGATACTGGAAACGGTCAGTGCGCCGGTCAGCATAAACAGGCCGGGCACGCCGATAAAATCGGCAATTACTGGCGCCAACACCAGACTGACGGAAAAAGTCAGGCCGATGCTCAAACCTATCATGGCCATCGCACGGGTACGCACTTCATCGCGGGTCAAATCCGCCAAAAGCGCCGTTACCGCCGCGCTGACCGCACCCGCACCCTGCACCGCCCGCGCCGCCACCAGCATATGCAGCGAATCGGCGGCGGTGGCAAGAAAACTGCCTGCGGCAAAAACTATCAAACCGACGTAGATGACTTTTTTGCGGCCGAACTTATCGGATGCGATGCCCAGCGGCAACTGCAACGCAGCCTGCGTCAATCCGTAGATGCCCATCGCCATGCCGACCAGCGTTTTGTTGTTTTCCGCGCCGGGCAGCGACGCCGCATACAGCGACAATACGGGCAGCACCAGAAACATGCCGAGCATACGCAGCGCGTACACGCCCGACAGCGTTACGCCCGCCCGCCATTCGGACGGAAACATTTGAGTGTGGTTTTGTCTTGCCATAATTATTTTCAGACGGCCTTTCGGAAAAGCCGGAACACTTGAACCTGTTGCCGGACATCGCCGTCCGCCGGTATATATCCGCATCAGGCCGTCTGAAAGACGGCCGGCGGGAGAAAGGTCGGATTATACAGGAACGGCTTGTTTTTGCATGTCGGCCGTGCACGAGGGAATCAGCCCCACTGCCAGCGGTTGCGCCATGCACCCAAAACGGCGTTCGGATATTTGCCGCTGCCGAGACTGCCGTTGAAGCGCGCCAGCGCGCGGTAAAGGTTGCCGTTTTCCAGATTATTGTAGTGGCGCAGGATGGTGCAGCCGTAGCGCAGGTTGGTGCGGATGTCGAAAAGATTATGCGACGGTTTGCCGATATAGTTTTTCCAAAACGGCATGACCTGCATCAGGCCGCGCGCGCCGACGCCGCTGATGGCGTATTGCCGGAACGCGCTCTCCACTTCGATGAGTCCGAGTACGACTTGGGGGTCCAGCCCGGCGCGGCTGGCTTCATACTGGATGTTGACCAGCAGGCGGCGGCGTTCGCCTTCGTCGGGCACATATCTTGCCAAACGGGACGACATCGCCGAAAGCCAGCGTTCGCCTTCCTGCGCGGAAGCGAACACCAGCCGCGGCGGATTGACGTTGTTAATCGAACCGCGCATCACCGAAGCGACGTCGTCCGACAGGGTTTCTTCGCGTTGCGCGCCGGCCAGCGCCAGCGAAGGCGATAAAAGCAGCGCGCTTCCGGCAAACAGCAGGCGGCGGCGTTGCAAAGATACGGGTGATTGAATAAGAGTGTTTTTTTCCATAATGCAGCCAAGCAGGTTATCGGTGTTATCGGCAGGCCGTCTGAAAACCTTTTTCAGACGGCCTTATTATAAAATTATCCCGCCCTCTTATAAAGCGGAAAACCGAAAATCGTAAATCGTAAAGCAGATGACAGTCCTCAAGGCAAAGGGTAACATACAGGCATTCCAACCAACCGGTATACCGTCATGACTGCCATCCCGACCAACGTCCTCGCTTCCGTCGATTTAGGTTCCAACAGTTTCCGCCTCCAGATTTGCGAAAACCACAACGGCCAGTTGAAAATCATCGATTCCTTCAAACAGATGGTGCGCTTTGCCGCCGGTTTGGACGAACAGAAAAACCTGAGCGAAGAATCGCAGGAACGCGCCTTGGAATGTCTGGCCAAATTCGGCGAACGGCTGCGCGGCTTCCAACCGGAACAGGTGCGCGTCGTGGCGACCAACACTTTCCGCGTCGCCAAAAATATCGGCCGCTTCATTCCCAAAGCCGAAGCCGCGCTGGGGTTTCCGATAGAAGTGATTGCGGGCCGCGAAGAGGCACGCCTGATTTATACCGGCGTCGTCCACACTCTGCCGCCCAACGGCGACCGGATGCTGGTTATCGACATCGGCGGCGGTTCGACCGAGTTCGTCATCGGCTCCGACCTGCGGCCGACCCATACCGAAAGCCTGCCGCTGGGTTGCGTTACATACAGTATGCGTTTTTTCCAAAACAAAATCGGCAATAAAGACTTTCAGGCGGCCATCGCCGCCGCGCGCAACGAAATCCAGCGCATCAGCAAGCTGATGAAGCGCGCAGGCTGGGACTTCGCCATCGGCACCTCCGGTTCGGCCAAATCCATCCGCGACGTGCTGGCGGCCGAATATCCGCAGGAAGCCGACATCACCTACGAAGGCATGAAAAAACTGGCCGAGCGCATCACCGCTGCGGGTTCGGTGAAAAAAGCCAAATTCGAGAACCTGAAACCGGAGCGTGTGGAAGTGTTTACCGGCGGTTTGGCGGTCATGATGGCGGCCTTCGAAGAGCTGGAAATCCGCAAAATGACGGTAACCGAAGCCGCCCTGCGCGACGGGGTGTTCTACGACCTTATCGGCCGCAGCCTCAACGAAGACATGCGCGAGCAGACCACGGCGGAATTCCAGCACCGCTACCACGTCAGCCTCAACCAGGCCAACCGCGTCGCCGATACCGCGCAAAAATTCATGGAAAGCCTCTGCCACGAACACAACGTGCCCGTGCAAAGCCTGACTTTATGGAAACAGTATCTGAGCTGGGCCGGCCGCCTGCACGAAATCGGGCTGGACATTTCGCATACCGGCTACCACAAACATTCCGCCTATATTTTGGAAAACGCCGACATGCCCGGTTTTTCGCGCAAAGAACAGTCCGTGCTGGCGCAACTGGTATTGGGACACCGCGGCGAGGTCAGAAAAATGACCGAAATCGTCGGCAGCAACGAAATGATGTGGTACGCCATCCTGTCGCTGCGCCTCGCCGCCCTGTTCTGCCGCGCGCGGATGCCGCTGGAGCTGCCGCCGTTTACCCAGCTCCGCCCCGACAACACGGGAAAAGGCTTCATGCTGCGCATCAGCCGGAACTGGCTGGAACAGCACCCGCTTATCGGCGACGCGCTCGCCTACGAAAGCACGCAATGGCAGAAAATCGATATGCCTTTCGGCGTGCAGCTTCAATAAGGCTGTTTTACAGCTTGATTTCAATAAAGGCCGTCTGAAACATCGGTTTGTCCGTTTCAGACGGCCTTTTCTTCTGCTCGCCCTTATCTCCCGGCATTTTCCGTCGGAGGCCGTCTGAAAAAAGGCCGTGCGCCTTTTATAACAAAATCATCTTTGCATCAAACAAACCATTCTTTCCTTTTTTCAGACGGCCTCAGTAAAGTAACACCTGCTTTCAATCATTCAAAATCCCGATTATGTTACTGCTCAAAACGCCCAGCGTACTGCCCGGCTTCAAAATCAGCCTCGGCCTGACCGTATTGTGCCTGTCGCTTCTGGTGGTTTTGCCGTTTGCGATGATGGCGGCGAAGGCGGCGGAAATCGGTTGGGGCGGCTTTTGGAACACGATTGCCGAGCCGAACGTGTTGGCGGCAGTGTGGCTGAGTTTGCGGATGTCGTTTTATGCGATGCTGACCAATGTCGTGTTCGGCACGCTGGTGGCGTGGGTGTTGGTGCGCTATGAATTTCCGCTCAAGGGGCTGGTGAACGCGCTGGTCGATTTGCCGTTTGCGCTGCCGACGGCGGTTACGGGCATCGCGTTGGCGACCCTATATGCACCCAACGGTTGGATCGGCCGATTTTTCGAGCCTTTGGGCATCAAAATCGCGTTTACGCCCGTCGGCATTTGGATTGCGCTGGTCGTCGTCAGCCTGCCTTTTATCGTCCGCGCCGTGCAGCCGGTATTGGAGGAATTGTCGGGCGAATATGAGGAAGCGGCGGCGACTTTGGGGGCAAACCGCTTCACGACGTTCCGCCGCGTGCTGCTGCCGGAAATCACGCCGGCGCTCTTAACCGGCGCGGGCATGATGTTCGCGCGGGCAACGGGGGAATACGGCTCGGTGATTTTTATCGCGGGCAACATTCCGATGGTTTCCGAAATCCTGCCGCTGATTATTACGGGTAAGCTAGAACAGTTCGACGTACAGGGCGCATCGGCGGTGGCGTTGTTTATGCTGCTGGTTTCGTTTGTGATTCTGTTTGCGTTAAATGTGATGCAGTGGGCGTTGAGCAGGCGTTCGGGAGCGAAGGGTTGAGGGGTCGTCTGAAAACCTGAACTACGCTGTTGCCGTCATTCCCGCGCAGGCGGGAATCCATTGGTGAATTTCGGCTGCCTTATTTATTTTCTGTTTTCCTGTTGCCCTGTGGTGGATTCCCGCCTGCGCGGGAATGACGGTAGCTAGACGTTTTTATTCCCTTAATCAATAAAAGGTCGTCTGAAAACGAATCCGCCCCACGAAAACGGTTTTTTCAGACGACCTCCAAACATCTTAAAACCAACCAGAGAACACCACCGCCATGAAACCCTATTCCGCCAATCCCAACCTGACCGAACCGCGCTGGCTGCGCGTGCTGCTGACCGCCGTCGCGCTGGGGTTCCTGCTGCTGATGCTGGTCGTACCGCTTGTCGCCGTGTTTTACGAGGCGCTGAAAGGCGGTTGGGATTTGTACCTGCAATCCCTTACCGACCCCGAAGCGTGGGCGGCGATCAAGCTCACCCTGATTACTGCCGCGGTGGTCGTTCCCGTCAATGCCGTCTTGGGCGTGGCGATGGCGTGGCTGCTGACCCGTTTCGACTTCCGCGGCAAGCAGTTGCTGACCACCCTGCTCGATTTGCCGTTTTCCGTATCACCCGTGGTGGCCGGTTTGATGTTCGTCTTATTGTTCGGCGCGCACACGGCATTGGGCGGCTGGCTGGAAGCGCAAGGCATACAGATTATCTTCGCCATCCCCGGCATTATTCTGGCGACGCTGTTCGTTACCTTTCCCTTTGTCGCGCGCGAAATCATCCCGCTGATGCAGGCGCAGGGCGACAGCGAAGAACAGGCCGCGCTGATACTCGGTGCAAGCGGCTGGCAGATGTTTTGGCGCGTTACCCTGCCCAACATCAAATGGGCGCTGCTCTACGGCATTATCCTTACCAACGCCCGCGCGATGGGCGAGTTCGGCGCGGTCAGCGTGGTATCGGGACACATACGCGGCGAAACCAACACCATCCCGCTTTTGGTCGAAATCTTCTACAACGAATACAACTTCACCGGCGCATTCGCCCTCTCCGGCGTATTGGCACTTTTAGCACTGGCGACGCTGGCGGTGCAGAACATCATCACAAAATTACAAGATAAAAAACTCGCCGCCGCCGAAAGGAACGCAGCATGAGCATCACCATCCAAAACTTAAACAAACACTTCGGCAATTTCCACGCGCTGAAAAACATCAACCTCAACGTCCCTACCGGCAAACTCGTTTCCCTGCTCGGCCCTTCCGGCTGCGGCAAAACCACGCTCCTGCGCATCATCGCCGGACTGGAAAACGCCGACGGCGGCAATATCCTCTTTGACGGGCAAGACGTAACCGCCAAGCATGTGCGCGAGCGCAAAGTCGGTTTCGTGTTTCAACACTACGCCCTCTTCCGCCACATGAACGTGTTTGACAACGTCGCCTTCGGTTTGACCGTATTGCCCAAGTCCGAACGCCCGTCCAAAGAACAAATCCGCGCCAAAGTCGAAGAATTGCTCAAACTCGTGCAGCTCTCCCACCTCGCCAAATCCTATCCGCACCAGCTCTCCGGCGGCCAACGCCAACGCATCGCCCTCGCCCGCGCCCTCGCGGTCGAACCTAAACTCCTGCTTCTAGACGAACCCTTCGGCGCGTTGGATGCCAAAGTGCGCAAAGAATTGCGTACCTGGCTGCGCGATATCCATCACAACCTAGGCGTAACCAGCATTCTGGTGACGCACGACCAAGAAGAAGCCCTTGAAGTTTCCGACGAAATCGTCGTCATGAACCACGGCAAAATCGAACAAACCGGTAGCGCTGAAGCCATTTATCGCAAACCCGAAAACGCCTTCGTTACCGAATTTCTCGGCGAAACCGATGCCTTCGAAGGCAGAATCGAAAAAGGCATCTGGCACTACAACGGCTTCGCGTGGAAATTGGACGCGCAATACAAATGGCAGGAACAAACCGCCACCGGCTACATCCGCCCGCACGAATGGCAGCTCGCCGCCGAACACGAAACCCCGATGATCCGCGCCGAAATCGAAAAAATCCACGCCGTCGGCGCACTGACGCACGTTTTGGTGAAACACGGCAAACAGGACGTACATATCACGCTGGCAGGCAGCGACGCGTCAAGGCTGGATTTGTCCGCAGGGCGGGAATTGGCATTGGTGCCGAAACAGGTTTATGTGTTCTCGCAAAACGAGTTGATTGAATATTCGATTTAACGGCGTGATAAGCGGAAGGCCGTCTGAAAAATGTTTCAGACGGCCTTTTTGCCGCAACGACAATTTTGTCCTTTCCTTGTCCGGCGGGGAAGCCTATCGAAATATGCCCGTTGCTGTTTTCTTTAAATATTTCACCATATCAAAAATTTACCTGTTGACTATATGCTATAAAAATATTGACTTAAATTAAACAACCCCTGTTTTGTCATTTCACAAATTAACCGACCTCGTATATACTACTAAAGTATTAGACTTCTATAACCTACGGACTACACACATAAAAGGAGCACCCAAATGAGACGCCCGTCTTTACTCGTTCTGCCGCTTGTCCTTGCCGTATCCCAGGCTTGGGCAGATACAGAACCCGTCGCTGAAGAAACCGTTACCCTTTCCCCCGTCACCGTTACCGGCACACAACAACAAAAAGCCAATAGCATTACTTTCAACCCCAAAGCTGCTTTGCAACCCCTCCCTGCCGGAGACGGCGCAGACCTTTTACAATCCGTGCCCAACATGAGCATCATCCGCAAAGGCGGCAGCTCGGGCGATCCGCTATTCCGCGGTTTGGGCGGTTCGCGCTTGTCCGTTAACGCCGACGACCAGTTTATTTACGGCGGCTGCGGTATGCGTATGGATCCGCCGACTGCCTACATTCACCCGAACTCTTTCGACAAAGTCGTCGTTACCAAAGGCCCTCAAACCGTAACCCAGGGCATGGGTTCGGTCAGCGGCTCGGTGCAATTTATCCGTAAAGACCCTGATTTCAGCGAAAAACCCTACAACGTCAACGCTACTCTGACCGCAGGCAGCAACGACCGCCGCGACGGCTCGCTTGAAGCCGAGTTCGGCGGCAAATACGGCTACGTCCGCAGCAATATTTCCCATAACGAAGCCGACGACTACAAAGACGGCGACGGCAACCGCGTCCACTCCAATTTCAAACGCGACAGCCAAATGCTGCAACTGGGCATCTCCCCGACCGAAAACACCACCATCGCCGGCACATACGAGCGCAGCAGAGCCAAGGTTGCCTACGCCGACCGCATGATGGACGGCAGCAAATTCGACCGCGACGCATGGAATGTCCGCTTTACCCAGCGCAACCTCACCCCTTGGTTCAGCGAACTCGAACTGCGCTACGGCAAAAGCGAAATCGACCACGTTATGGACACATACAGCCTGCGCACCATCCGCAATCCGGCAGGCAAACAAATTAAAAACGCCAACAACCCCAAACGAAATACCGACACAGGCCGTCTGAAAGCCACCTTCGACTGGGACAAACTCAATCTGCAAACAGGTCTGGACTATCTGGACGACGTCCACGTCGTGCGCAATGAGCGCGGCGGCGACGGCTACCGCCACAAGCCCTACATGCCCAACCAAAGTTTCAAACAATGGGGCATTTTCACTGAAGCCGCTTGGCAGCAAACCGACAAACAACGTTGGGTGGCAGGCTTGCGCCATGACCAGGTCAAAGCGCATTACGATACCGCAAGCGTTACCGACCCCGCTTTGAAACATCAGAAATTCAACTTGGATTCCGGCTTCCTGCGTTGGGAACGAAACACGGATAACGGCTTGAAATACTACGCAGGATTCGGCATTGCCGAGCGCGCGCCCGACTACTGAGAACGCCTGCGTTCTGAAAAGAAAGCCATCCACGCCGAACAAAACCGCCAAATCGATGCAGGCATCATCTGGAAACGCCCCAACCTCCACGTATCCGTATTCGGCAGCGATGTCAAAAACTTCATCCTGATGGAACGCCAAGGTATGAACTTGGGCGTGCGCAACATCAACGCCTCGCGTTTCGGCGGTGAAGCCGAAGTCAAATGGACGTTTGCGCCCAACTGGGAAATCGGCAGCAGCCTCGCCTATACCTACGGCAAAAACCGTACCGACGGCAAACCTTTGGCACAAACTCCGCCGCTGGAATGGAACAACACCCTCGCCTTTGACAACGGCAAATTCAGCGCAGGCGCGTTATGGCGCGTAGTAGCCAAACAAAACCGTTACAGCAAAGGTCAAGGCAATATCGTCGGTCAGGACATCGGCGCATCTTCCGGCTTCGGCGTACTCTCGCTCAACGCCGGCTGGAAATTCAGCAAATACGCTACATTGCAAGGCGGCATAGACAACGTGTTCAACAAAACTTATGCCGAATTCGTCAGCAGGGGCGGCGACCCCTCCGCCGGCACGCAAACCCTGCGCGTCAACGAACCCGGCCGTACCGCATGGCTGAGGCTGCAAGCGAAATTCTGACGCGGAGAAAGTCAAACAGGCCGTCTGAAAACCCTGATTCGAGGTTTTCAGACGGCCTTTTACTTTCCGCAATCCTCCGATATTGCAGGACAGACTTATATAACCAATTTACTTTGATTTTCGATACATCACTTGCCATCAGCCGCCATTCCCGCACAGGCGGTAATCCAGAATGTAGAATTTAGAAAACCTTTTTTCCGACAGGTTTCTGCACCGACAGGCCTAGATTCCCGCCTGCGCGGGAATGACGGCGGTTGGTAAGCAGCGTATCGGAAATGAGGTGTTTTACAGCTATATAAATTTTCAGACGGCCTCAACAAACACCGAGGTCTGTTGAGGCCGTCTGAAAATTTATATAGCGAAAATATCCGGCTGCCGCGCCTTCTTATTTGTTCCACAAACAAGGAATTAAACGATAAAACTCGTTTTCGGGTGTTCCGGCTAACTTAATAAATGATTGATTTTCCGTACCCTTCCAAGATTTCCTTAATCTTCAGCACAACCTCTTTGGGCGGCGGGTGCACGCCTTTCAGTTTGTACTCGTCGCCGCACAATGCCCATTTGTGCGCGCCCAGTTCGTGATACGGCAGAAGTTCGACCGCGCCGACATTTTCCATATCCCCGATGAACCCGCCCAACAGATGCGCGGAACGCTCGTCGTCGGTATAGCCGGGAACGATAACGTAGCGCACACGGGTAGACTGTCCGCGCTCGGCCAGATAGCGGGCGAAATTCAGCGTTTTGGTGTTGGGAATGCCGACCAGCACCTTATGGATTTCGGGGTCTATCTGTTTCAAGTCCAGCATGACGAGATTGGTATGGTCGAGCAGGTCTTCCAAGATGGAATCGTAATGCAGCGCGTAGCCGTTGGTGTCAAGACAGGTATGGATGCCGTGTTCGCGGCAGGCGGTGAACCAGTCGCGCACAAATTCGTATTGCAACAGCGGTTCGCCGCCGGTTGCGGTTACGCCGCCGCCCGTTGCCTCCAGGTAATGGCGGTAAGACATTACCTGTTTCATCACCTGCTCGACGGTCATTTCCTGACATTTGTCGGTATGGAAATCCCATGTATCCCGATTGTGGCAGTACAGGCAGCGCATCAGGCAGCCTTGCAGGAACAGGACGTACCGCAGGCCGGGGCCGTCCACCGTGCCGCACGATTCGACGGAGTGTACGATGCCTTTGCCCTGATAATGGCGGTGGCCCATGTCTTTTGCGGGCGGGTGCGTTTCGGAATTGATGGTGTAGGTCTGCATAATGGTTCGGGATGCTGGGTTTTCAGACTGCCTTTAAGCTGAAGAGGCCGTCTGAAAAACGGTTTCGGCGTTATGGTTCGGGTTTGCAGAAATAATGCCGGACGGCTCCGGCATTATTTCCTCTCCGCAGGCGGTTACATGGTTTCAGTAAAGGTGCGGGTAATCACGTCCTGCTGCTGTTCGCGGGTCAGCGAGTTGAAGCGGACGGCGTAACCCGATACGCGGATGGTAAGCTGCGGATACTTATCGGGATTTTCCATCGCATCCTTCAGCGTTTCGCGGTTCAGCACGTTGACGTTCAGATGTTGGCCGCCTTCCACCTCTCCTTCTTCGTGGTGGAAGTAACCGTCCATCAGGCCTGCGAGGTTGCGTTCGCGGGAGTTTTCATCTTTGCCCAATGCGCCCGGCACGATGGAGAAGGTGTAGGAAATACCGTCTTTGGCAAACTCGAACGGCAGTTTGGCTACGGAGGTCAGCGAAGCGACGGCACCGTTGACATCGCGGCCGTGCATCGGGTTGGCACCCGGACCGAACGGTGCGCCTGCGCGGCGGCCGTCCGGCGTGTTGCCGGTTTTTTTGCCGTACACGACGTTGGAGGTAATGGTCAGCACGGACTGGGTCGGCGTTGCGTTACGGTAAGTTTTGTGGGTTGCCACTTTTTTCATGAAGCGTTCCACCAAGTCGCAGGCGATGTCGTCCACGCGGTCGTCGTTGTTACCGAACTGCGGATATTCGCCTTCGATTTCAAAGTCGACGGCAATACCGTTTTCGTCGCGAATCGGTTTGACTTTGGCGTATTTGATGGCTGACAGCGAGTCGGCGGCCACAGACAAACCGGCGATACCGCAAGCCATAGTGCGTTTCACGTCGCGGTCGTGCAGCGCCATCAGCGCAGCTTCGTAACTGTATTTGTCGTGCATGTAATGGATGATGTTCAGCGCGGTAACGTATTGGGTTGCCAGCCAATCCATGAATTTGTCCATGCGCGCAAAGACAGTGTCGTAGTCCAAGACTTCGTCCATAATCGGTTCGGTTTTCGGGCCGACCTGGTCTTTGGATTTCTCGTCCACGCCGCCGTTGATTGCGTACAGCAGGGTTTTCGCCAAGTTGGCGCGTGCGCCGAAGAACTGCATTTGTTTGCCGATTACCATCGGGCTGACGCAGCAGGCAATGGCGTAGTCGTCGCTGTTGAAGTCCGGACGCATTAAATCGTCGTTTTCATACTGGATGGACGAAGTGTCGATGGACACTTTGGCGCAAAATTCTTTAAAGCCTTGCGGCAGTTGTTCGGACCACAACACGGTAATGTTCGGTTCGGGAGACGGACCCATGTTGTACAGGGTGTGCAGCACGCGGAAGTTGGTGCGCGTTACCAGCGTGCGGCCGTCCAAACCCATACCGCCGATGGATTCGGTTGCCCAAATTGGGTCGCCGGAGAAGAGTTGGTCGTATTCGGGCGTGCGCAGGAAACGAACCATACGCAGTTTCATCACCAAATGGTCGATAAACTCTTGCGCTTGGGTTTCGGTAATCACGCCGTTTTTCAGGTCGCGCTCGATGTAAATATCCAAGAACGAAGACACGCGGCCGAACGACATGGCGGCGCCGTTTTGCGATTTAACGGCGGCAAGGTAGGCGAAGTAAGTCCATTGGATGGCTTCTTGCGCATTTTTCGCAGGGCCGGAAATGTCGTAGCCGTAAGAGGCCGCCATTTCTTTCATTTGACCCAAGGCTTTGTATTGGTCATTGATTTCTTCGCGGCGGCGGATAACTTCTTCCAGATTCACACCGTTTTCCAAATCGGCTTGCAGCGAATTGAATTGGTTGAATTTGTCGGCCATCAGAAAATCGATACCGTACAACGCCACGCGACGGTAGTCGCCGATGATGCGGCCGCGGCCGTAAGCATCCGGCAAGCCGGTAATCACACCGGATTTGCGGCAACGGCGGATGTCGGGCGTATAAACGTCAAACACGCCTTGGTTGTGGGTTTTACGGTATTTGGTGAAGATTTCGCTGACTTCGGGGTTCAACTCGACGTTGTACACCTTGCATGCGTCTTGTACCATTTTCAAACCGCCAAACGGCATGATTGAGCGTTTCAGAGGCTCGTCTGTTTGCAGACCGACGATGGTTTCCAAATTTTTATTGATATAGCCCGGTGCATGACTGGTAATGCCGGACACGACTTGCGCGTCGATTTTGTAAGGTTCGTGCGTGCGGTTTTCGACTTTGATGCCTTCCATCACTTCCGCCCACAATTTGGTCGTAGCCTCGGTCGCAGGTGCGAGGAAAGACGCATCGCCTTCATAAGGCGTGTAGTTTTTCTGAATAAAATCGCGCACGTCGACATTGGTTTCCCAATTACCGCCGACAAAACCTTCCCAAGCGGCGGGGCGTTGTTGTATATCGGTTGACATATCAAGCTCCTAATCAGATGAATCGGTTGGATACAATACTAAAAAAATCTTGTTATTTAAAATAATATCACTATTGCCCGCTCAAAGTAATACCGATTCTGAAACATTACTACACGCGACACAAACGCTTGATGTATATCAAATATCCGTGCGGATTTATTTGAAAACCGGCACAGGCGCACCCATTCTCTTATACCTTAAGAATGAATATTATGAGGCCGTCTGAAAACCGTATCTGCAACTTTAAAGACAACAAATCTTTTCAGACGGCCTCCAATCTTCGTAAACCAATATTAAAAAGCCCCGCAAGCATTCTGGCTGCGGGGCGCATTTCTTTTTAAAACCGTCGGCATCGGCATCAGGCAAACGGATGGTGCAATACGATGGTTTCTTCGCGGTCGGGACCGGTGGAAACAATGGCCACGGGTGCGCCGCAAACTTCCTCGATACGCTTCAGATAGGCTTTGGCATTGTCCGGTAATGCGTCATAACTTTTCACGCCGAACGTCGATTCCTTCCAACCCGGCATAGTTTCGTAAACCGGTTTGCAGCCTGCCACCGCATCCGCGCCGAAAGGCAGGATGTCGGTCTTGCTGCCGTCGGGCAGTTCGTAACCGACGCAGATATTGATGTTTTCAATACCGTCCATGACGTCCAGTTTGGTGATGCACATACCCGAAATGCCATTGACTTGGATAGAGCGTTTCAACGCAGCCGCATCAAACCAGCCGCAACGGCGCGCACGGCCGGTTACCGAACCGAATTCATTGCCGCGCTCGGCCAATCCCGCGCCCACTTCGTCAAACAATTCGGTCGGAAACGGTCCGGAACCGACGCGGGTAGTATAGGCTTTGACGATACCCAGCACATAATCCAGCATTTGCGGCGCAACGCCCGCTCCGGCAGACGCGGCTCCCGCCAAGCAGTTGGACGAGGTTACGAACGGATAAGTCCCGTAGTCGATGTCCAGCAGCGTGCCCTGCGCGCCTTCAAACAACAACTGCTCGCCTTTGCGGTTTTTCTCGGTCAGCACGCGTGAAACGTCGGTGATCATCGGCACGATGCGCGGCGCGATTTTTTCAATGACGGCCATCACGTCCTCCGCCTTTACCGGCTCGGCACCATGCAGATGCTGCAACTGGACATTGTAATAGGCCAAAACCGATTCCAGCTTTTCGGCCAGCTGCTTAGGACGGAGCAAATCCACCACGCGGATGGCCCGACGGGCGACTTTGTCTTCGTAAGCCGGACCGATGCCGCGACCGGTCGTGCCGATTTTGCTTTTTCCTCTGGAGGCTTCACGCGCCTGGTCCAAAGCGATATGGTAAGGCAGAATCAGCGGGCAGGTCGGCGCGATTTTCAGACGGCCTTCCACGTTTTTCACGCCGGCCGCGTTCAATTCGTCGATTTCGCCCAACAGCGCCTCGGGGGAAACGACCACGCCGGAACCGATGAAGCAATCCAGCCTCTCATGCAGGATGCCGCTCGGAATCAGGCGCAACACGGTTTTTTTACCGCCCACCACCAAAGTGTGCCCTGCATTGTGGCCGCCTTGAAAACGCACAACACCCGACGTTTCTTCCGCCAGCCAGTCGACGATTTTACCCTTACCCTCGTCGCCCCATTGGGCGCCGATTACCACTACATTTTTAGTCATAGCCAAACCTTATAATTCTAGATATTGTTAAATTTTAAAAACTTCCCATCCCGATTCCGTCTTTTTCAGACGGCCCGAAACATCTTGCGAACCATTGTATCCGACGCCGTAATCCACCACGACGCACTGTCCCTGCGCGCGCAACCGCCCGATGGCTTCCTCAGCCTCTTCCGCATCCTCATGCGCCACGGCCACCAGCGGCAGGCGTTTGATGGCGGGCAGCCTGCCGACAAACGTGCGCATGTCGAAACTGAAACCGGTCGCCGGACGGCTCCGTCCGAAATACGCGCCCAAACCGTCGTAACGTCCGCCGCGCGCCACCGCCTCGCGGCAGTTGCTGCCGTAGGCCGCAAAGAGCAGGCCGGTGTGGTATTCGTCCACACGCAATTCGGATAAATCGACGTGTACCTGTTGCGAAGGGAATGCCTTACAGACGGCCTCCAACTCGTCCAGCGCCTCGCCGACCGCACTCAAATCCGGCAATTCGGCGCGCGCCCTGGCCAGTATTTCCCTGCCGCCGTAGAGCGTCGGCAGCAGGGCAAACGCCTTAGCCCACATCCCATCAAGCCGCCAAGCCGCAACCTGTTCGGAAACCGCAGCGGCATCTTTATCCTGCATCAGCGACAGCAAACGGGCGGCCCGCGCCTCGTCCAAATCCGCCGCACGCGCCAACGCACGGAACACGCCGATATGGCCCAGCGACAGTAAAACTCCGCCTATATCGGCAATTCCCATGCTTTTAAGCATCAAATCAATCAACTCTATATCGGCGGCAATACCGGCGAAACCGTACAGTTCGGCGCCGACCTGCAAAGGCTCGCGGGTATTGAGCAGGCCGTCGGGTCTCGCATGGAGCACCGGGCCGGCATAACACAGGCGGTTGATGCCTTCGTTGGCCGATAACAAGTGCGCATCGATACGCGCCACCTGCGGCGTAATGTCCGCGCGTATGCCGAGCTGCCTGCCGCTAATCTGGTCGGCCACACGGATGGTTTTCAGCGACAATCCTTCGTCGATATGGGTCAGCAGCGAACCGCTGTATTCCATCAGGGGGGGCTGCACCAATTCGTAACCGTGCACGCGGAACAGTTCCAAAACCTGCTCTCTGGCGCTTTCCAACTGTCTCGCGGCAGTAGGCAGAATATCGGCAACATGTTCGGGTAGCTGCCAGGGCTGCATAACCGTCTCCTCCAAACCTGCACACACTAAAAAAGCTGCTTAAACTTAAAATTCAGACGGCCTTACAGCTCACGTCGGCACTTTCAAAAATATGCGTTGCCAAACGTACCGCACCGAATCCTGATTTTAAATTCAAACAGCCCCTGTGGCGGCCAAACCGCCGAGTTATTAAAATCAGACTTTAACATAAAAATTACCTTTGTGCAGGCCGTTGCCGCAGAAAAGGCCGTCTGAAAATTTCAGACGGCCTCATCAACGTCGCGGCATCGCATGACCAACATTATTCAGGGAGAAACAATACGTTCATGCAACGCCGCTTAACGGAAAACGGAATCAAAACATACCTTCAGACCAACGCGTACTTTGCAAAATACCGGCATCGACGTCCTGAATATTGCGATGGCCGGTAAACGCCATGGATACGTCCATTTCTTTATACAGAATTTCCAGCGCACGGGTAACGCCTTCTTCGCCGTATGCGCCCAAGCCGTAGAGGAACGCGCGGCCTATCATCGTGCCTTTTGCGCCCAAGGCCCATGCTTTGAGGATGTCCTGACCGCTGCGGATGCCGCTGTCCATCCAGACTTCGATGTCGCTGCCGACTGCGCTGACGATGTCGGGCAAGGCTTTGATGGAGGATACGGTATCGTCGAGCTGGCGGCCGCCGTGATTGGAAACGACCAATGCGTCCGCGCCGCTTTTCGCTGCTTTTTCCGCATCTTCAGGTTCCATAATGCCTTTGATGATCAACTTGCCGCCCCACAAATCTTTAATGCGGGCGACGTCGTCCCAGCTCAGGCGCGGGTCGAATTGTTCGGAAGTCCATGAGGACAGTGAGGACAAATCGCCGACGTTTTTGGCGTGTCCGACGATATTGCGGAACGTGCGGCGTTCCGTGTTCAGCATTTTCATACACCATTCGGGCTTGGTCGCCAGATTGATTAAATTGGCGATGGTCGGTTTCGGCGGTGCGGACAGGCCGTTTTTGATGTCTTTGTGGCGTTGCCCCAAAACCTGTAAATCGGCGGTCAAAACCAACGCCGAACATTTGGCATCTTTCGCACGCTTAATCAGGTTTTCCATAAACTCACGGTCGCGCATCACATAAAGCTGAAACCAAAACGGCGCGCTGGTGTTTTCGGCAACATCTTCAATCGAGCAGATGGACATGGTGGACAGCGTAAACGGAATGCCAAACTTCTCCGCCGCCCGCGCCGCCAAGATTTCGCCGTCGGCGTGTGCCATGCCGGTAAAGCCCGTCGGCGCAATCGCTACCGGCATTTTCACATCCTGCCCAATCATTTTGGTCTCCAGGCTGCGGCCTTCCATATTGACCAATACCTTTTGGCGGAAGCGGATGTCTTTGAAATCCGAAGTGTTTTCGCGGTAGGTGGTTTCCGTCCAAGAACCTGAATCGATGTAATCGTAAAACATGCGCGGCATCTTGCGCTTGGCAACAAGGCGCAGGTCTTCGATACAGGTCATTTTGCTCAAATCGCGTTTCATATTGATTTTACCTCTGGGGATATAGGGGTTTGTTGCATGATGTTATTCAAATTTAAAATAGCAGGCTGAAACACTGCTTTTCAGACGGCCTCTTACCCACCTGAAATACTCAGATTTCGATAATCTATATCAATCGCAAATATAATGCAAACGCTTTCAGCGGAAAGGTTTGCCGCCGTTTCCCGTTCCGACTCGTTACAATCCGATATAAATACAGGATTAATAAAAACTTTCACCCGAACCCGATTACAGCAGCCTACCTGCGCGCCCCTCGTGGCGCCGGTCCGCCAAACGGACTACATACTTGACTGAATCACTCAGATATTAGACAATCGGCACATTACAAAAACAGCCTAACACATACCCGAACAGGCACAAATCATGCGACTGACCACCAAAGGCCGCTTCGCTGTAACCGCCATGATCGATTTGGCCATGAACGCGCAAACCGGCGCCGTCAAACTCAGTGCCATCAGCGAACGCCAAAGCATATCCCTATCCTATCTCGAACAGCTTTTCAGCAAGCTGCGCCGCGCGCAGTTGGTCGAAAGCCTGCGCGGCCCGGGCGGCGGCTACATCCTCGCCGCCCCCGCATCGGAAATCAACATCGCCCAAATCATCGCCGCCGCCGAAGACCGGCTGGACGCCACCCGCTGCGGCAGCAAAGCCAACTGCCACCACGGCGCGCCCTGCCTGACGCACGACCTTTGGGAAAATTTAAACAAAACCATCAATGACTACCTCAGCAGCGTTACGCTGCAAAGCATCATTGAACAGAAAAACTGTAACGACGGCAGCCAAGTCGTTACCTTTACTCACATCCATTAAGTAGAAACCAAATAAAAAAGAAAGAGCAAACCATGACCGTCAAAACCCCCGTTTATCTCGACTACGCCGCCACCACCCCCGTTGACAAACGCGTTGCCGAAAAAATGATTCCCTATCTGACCGAAACCTTCGGTAACCCCGCTTCCAACAGCCACGCATTCGGCTGGGAAGCAGAAGAGGCCGTCGAAAAAGCCCGCGCCGACATCGCCGCCCTGATTAACGCCGATTCCAAAGAAATCGTCTTCACCAGCGGCGCGACCGAGTCCGACAACCTCGCCATCAAAGGCGCGGCAAACTTCTACAAAACTAAAGGCAAACACCTCATCACCGTCAAAACCGAGCACAAAGCCGTGCTCGACACCATGCGCGAACTTGAACGCCAAGGTTTTGAAGTAACCTACCTCGGCGTACAAGAAAACGGTTTGATTGATTTGGAAGAACTCAAAGCCGCCATCCGCGACGACACCATCCTGATTTCCGTAATGTGGGTAAACAACGAAATCGGCGTGGTGCAAGACATTCCCGCCATCGGCGAAATTTGCCGCGAACGCAAAATCATCTTCCACGTCGATGCCGCCCAAGCCTGCGGCAAAGTGCCTGTCGATGTCGAAGCCGCCAAAATCGACCTGCTGTCCATGTCCGGCCACAAAGTGTACGGACCCAAAGGCATCGGCGCACTGTACGTCCGCCGCAAACCCCGCGTCCGCCTCGAAGCCCAAATGCACGGCGGCGGCCACGAACGCGGCTTCCGCAGCGGCACCCTGCCGACCCACCAAATCGTCGGCATGGGCGAAGCCTTCCGCATCGCCAAAGAAGAACTCGAACAAGACATGGCGCACTACCGCAAACTGCGCGACATCTTCCTCAAAGGCATCGAAGGCATCGAAGAAGTCTATATCAACGGCGACCTCGAGCACCGCGCCCCGAACAACCTGAACGTCAGCTTCAACTTCGTCGAAGGTGAAAGCCTGATTATGGCAGTGAAAGAACTCGCCGTATCCAGCGGCTCCGCCTGTACCTCCGCCTCGCTCGAACCCAGCTACGTCCTGCGCGCGCTCGGCCGCAACGACGAACTGGCACACTCATCCCTGCGCATCACCTTCGGCCGCATGACCACCGAAGAAGAAGTGCAGTTTGCGGCAGAACTGATCAAATCCAAAATCGGCAAACTGCGCGAGCTGTCGCCGCTGTGGGAAATGTTCAAAGACGGAATTGATTTAAACTCGATTGAATGGGCAGCGCATTAAGGTAACGAAAATTCAATTGTAAGTTATAATGCTTAATCATATATATTTGGAGTTAAAATGAAACGTTATCAATTATTTATTGCTATTCCTGGAGCTGTATTGTGGATAATTTTTATTTGTAATTATAAATATTTTTTCGATAAGTTTCCGGGTGATTGGCTTAAGTTAATTGATGGGTATGTACTAGGATTTATAATGACTTTTTTTGGTGGGATATTTTGGGAGATTATTCAAGGGAATATAAAAACGGATTGGTTTAAATCTCGTAATAAAAATAAGATTATTGCTGCTGTTAGTAACTTGCATACCTGCATTTTTTTTGCTATATGTTTTGCCATAGCGTCTTTAATATTTTTGATAAATATATTTAAAGACGGATTATCTTGGCAATATTTTATAAGTGTATCTATTGCAGGTATTGTAGTCAATCAAGGTATATTGAAGATCATCAATCAATTAGAAGAAAGTTTAAAAGAAAAAGAATTATTAATGGTTGAAAAATTACAGATGACTGAGAAAAATAAAGAGGAAACAAATAGTGAAATTAAGTAGTAAGCGTAGGTTGGGTTAGAAACCCAACAAGCCTATTAAAGCACCTGAAATGTTGGGTTTAACAACCCAACCTACCTAATAAATAAAAAAGGTCGTCTGAAAACCCTAAAAGACCTTTTCAGACGACCTAAAAGCCACCACATTAAAATCAAGGATGCAACCCATGAACGAACAAGAACTTGACCTCGACAATCTCGACAACCTGCTTGAAGATTTTGACGGCGTTACTGTGGAAGGCGGCGTCGATTCGGAAAACGACGACGGCTGCGAAGGCGGCGCGTGCAAAATCTAAACTTCAGGCCGTCTGAAAATCGGCAAACAAACCACTTAAACCATCAAAAAACATTAAGGAAACCACATCATGGCATACAGCGATAAAGTAATCGACCACTATGAAAATCCGCGCAACGTCGGCACATTCGACAAGGGAGACGATTCCGTCGGCACCGGCATGGTCGGCGCGCCCGCCTGCGGCGACGTCATGCGCCTGCAAATCAAAGTGAACGACGAGGGCATCATCGAAGATGCGAAATTTAAAACTTACGGCTGCGGCTCGGCCATCGCTTCGTCCAGCCTGATTACCGAGTGGGTCAAAGGCAAAAGCTTGGATGACGCGCTGGCAATCAAAAACAGCGAAATCGCCGAAGAACTGGAACTGCCGCCGGTGAAAATCCACTGCTCCATCCTGGCGGAAGACGCGGTAAAAGCGGCCGTTGCCGACTACCGCAAGAAAAAAGAAGCCCAATAAACTTTTTCAGACGGCCTCCGATACCTCGTGCCTCCGCAGGCCGTCTGAAACCCCTACCGTAAGAGACGATTCATGGCCTTTACCGAAGCGCAAACCCAATCCCTGCTCGCCGTCAAAGGCATAGGCAAAACCGTATTGCAGCGTTTGCAGCAGATGGGTTTGGACGATGTGGCGGAACTTGCCGCCGCAGATGCCGGCGAAATTCTGCAACAGGGCGCGGCACTGACCGGTTCGAGCTGCTGGAAAAACAGCCCGCAGGCCAAAGCCGCGATAGAGGCCGCCGTCGCATGGGCGAAAGCGCAGCAAAACAGCAACCCGTAAGGACAATATTATGATTACCATCACCGAAAACGCCGCCAAATATATCAACAACTACCTGACCAAACGCGGCAAAGGCTTGGGCGTGCGCTTGGGCGTGAAAACCAGCGGCTGTTCGGGCATGGCCTACAACCTTGAATTTGTCGATGAGGCCAGCGCCGAAGATTTGGTATTCGAAGAACACGGCGCCCGCATCTATATCGACCCGAAAAGTCTGGTTTATCTGGACGGCACCCAAGTCGATTACACCAAAGAAGGCTTGCAGGAAGGTTTTAAATTCGAAAACCCCAATGTAAAAGACTCCTGCGGCTGCGGCGAAAGTTTCCACGTTTGACCGGATACGGCGTACAAGGCAAACACGGCCTTTCGCCCTTAACCTTAGGCCGTCTGAAACCGCACCGCCGTTTTCAGACGGCCTCTTACCGAAAGCGACACCATGAGCCAGTATTTCACCCTGTTCCAACTCGAACCGCAATTCGACATCGATACCGACAGCCTCGAACAAAACTACCGCACGCTGGCTGCGCGCTTCCATCCCGACCGTTTCGCCTCCGCTTCCGCGTTCGAACAGAAACAAGCCGTGATGATGTCGTCCACCATTAACGAAGCCTACCGCACGCTGAGAAATCCCACCGACCGCGCCGCCTACCTGCTCCGGCAGCAGGGCATCGACGCCGACGCACCCGAACACACTTCGTTCGCTCCCGAATTTCTCATGCAACAAATGGAGTGGCGCGAAACGCTGGCCGAAGCGCGCGGCGGACAAGACCAGACTGCCCTGCCCGCCTTGGATAAGGAAATCTCCGGCGCGCAGCAGGAATTGTGGCGGGATTTGCGCGAAGCGTTCCGCCGGCAGCAATATGAAAACGCGGCGCAACTCGTCCGGCAGGGGCGTTTTTTGGACAAACTGAAAAAAGAAATTTCCAACCTGCTGCAATAAAAAATACGATAGAATAAGTAAATAATATTGCCCCGTTTTTCGGAACAACCGCTGGACGGCAGATAAGGCCGTCTGAAAAAAAGTTTCCCGAAAAATTCCTTTTCATGTTAAAAATCATACATGATAAAAACGTCTCTTTACTGTCATGAAACCGATTAAACACCTTATCATTACCAGCATACTCGCCGCGTCGCTGGCAGGCTGCACGACCTACCAGCACGACCAAAGCCGCCGCAGCAAAATCGCGCAGTTCATCATCAATCATCCCGTTGCCGCCCGCACCATAGGGGTGGAAGACTACAAATCGGTCAACATCAGCAGCAATGCCGCCCGTCTTGCCAAACGTACCGGATTGGACAATAAAGCCAACGGCGAAGGCAGGGGCACGCAGGTCAATGCCGTGCGGCACACCCTGTGGCAGGCCGCCATTTCCTCCCAATTCGACAGCATCATTGCCGAACGCGCCGGCGATGCGTATCTGAGCGACACCGAAGTGCGCGAAGGCAAAACCGATTACTTCAGCCGCCTTGCCGCAGATCAGGCGGTCGACATCCGCAACAACCGCATCGGCCGCAGCATCGGCAGCGGCAAACCGCAGGCAGACATGAAAACGTTGGCGCAGGCGGTTCTGTTCTATTACAAACAGGTCGGCCTGTGGACCGCCGCGCAAGTCAAAGGCGGCAACGGCCGCAAAGTATGGCGCATCAGCCAGAACAAACTGAGCGACGCCGAATACCGCCGTGCGCTAAACAATTTGGAAGTGCTCAATTCAGACGGCATGACCCCTTTCGAAGAGCGTCTGTATAATCCGAGCAAACTGCGCGAAATAAAGAAATCCGTCGAAGCCATCGGTAACGTTCAAGACTGACATTCGTTTTAAACTTCAGCAAACGGCCGAAACAGCGTAAACTGACGGCCGTCAGACAACAAACCGCCGCATTTGGATTCAGGCCGTCTGAAATCCGATGCGGTTTCTCTTTTTTAGAAAGGCCGATTATGAATTTCCCGCCGCGCCATGTTTCCGCCACCCGTATGCGCCGTATGCGCAAAGACGATTTTTCCCGCCGCCTGATGCGCGAACACACCCTGACCGCAGACGATTTGATTTACCCCGTCTTCGTACTCGAAGGCAGCAACCAAGAAGAAGCCGTTCCTTCCATGCCCGGCGTGAAACGGCAAAGCTTGGACAAATTATTGTTCACCGCCGAAGAAGCCCTCAAGCTCGGCATCCCCATGCTGGCACTCTTCCCCGTCGTTACCCGAAATAAAACCGACTTGGCGGAAGAAGCCTACAACCCCGAAGGACTCGTTCCTACCGTCGTGCGTACCCTGCGCGAAAAATTCCCCGAACTCGGCATCATGACCGACGTCGCCCTCGACCCCTACACCATTCACGGGCAAGACGGGCTGACCGATGCGAACGGCTACGTCCTCAACGACGAAACCATCGAAGTTTTGGTGAAACAAGCCTTGTGCCACGCCGACGCAGGTGCGCAGGTCGTCGCCCCGTCCGACATGATGGACGGTCGCATCTTCGCCATCCGCGAAGCCCTCGAAGACGCGGGACACATCCACACCCGCATCATGGCGTATTCCGCCAAATATGCCTCCGCTTTTTACGGCCCGTTCCGCGATGCGGTCGGCAGTTCCGGCAATCTGGGCAAAGCCGACAAGAAAACCTACCAAATGGACCCCGCCAACACCGACGAAGCCCTGCACGAAGTCGCCCTCGACATTCAGGAAGGCGCGGATATGGTGATGGTCAAACCCGGCCTGCCCTATCTTGACGTTGTCCGCCGCGTCAAAGACGAGTTCGGCGTACCGACCTACGCCTACCAAGTTTCCGGCGAATACGCCATGCTTCAAGCCGCGATTCAAAACGGCTGGCTGGACGGCGAAAAAGTCATACTCGAAAGCCTGCTTGCCTTCAAACGCGCCGGTGCCGACGGCATCCTGACCTATTACGCCGTCGAAGCGGCCAAACAACTGCGCAAATAATCTCAACGATATGAATGAGGCCGTCTGAAAACCGTTTCGGTTTTTCAGACGGCCTTTTTATTTGCAGCGCGCACCCATAATACTCCGAATTATCTCTGCCCTTGCCGTATTTCTCATTTTTTATCAAACACAAAGCCGCCGCATCGCGTTAAATTGTTTACAATGTGTTTACACTACTTTCAATTACAAATATACTCTCCACAGATTATTGCTATTAAAGCAGGCAACAGCCCGCTACAAATACGGTTTCAAAACCGTTCGAACCACCGCCCCAAAGGAGCGCATTATGGATTTGCACTCAAAAGACAAAACCCAGCATCCTGAGAATGTCGAGCTGCTCAGTGCACAGCCACCGATTACCGACTTTAAAGGCCTGCTGACGACGATTATTTCCGCCGTCGTCTGTTTCGGCATCTATCACATCCTGCCCTACGGCACTGATGCCAACAAAGGCATCGCGCTGTTGATTTTCGTTGCCGCGCTTTGGTTTACCGAAGCCGTCCACATCACGGTAACTGCATTGATGGTGCCGATTCTCGCCGTCGTACTCGGTTTCCCTGATACGGACATCAAAAAAGCGATGGCGGGCTTTGCCGACCCGACGATTTACATCTTCTTCGGCGGCTTTGCGCTCGCCACCGCCCTGCACATGCAGCGTCTCGACCGCAAAATCGCCGTCAGCCTGCTGCGTGTTTCCCGAGGCAATATGAAAGTGGCGGTTTTGATGCTGTTTGCCGTAACCGCCTTTCTCTCCATGTGGATCAGCAACACCGCCACCGCCGCCATGATGCTGCCCTTGGCTATGGGCATGATGGATCATCTGGACAAAGAGAAAGACCGCAAAACCTTTGTGTTCGTATTGCTCGGCATCGCCTATTGCGCCAGCATCGGCGGTTTGGGTACCGTGGTCGGTTCGCCGCCGAACATGATTGCCGCCAAAGCCCTGAATCTGGATTTCGTTGGCTGGATGAAGCTCGGCCTGCCGATGATGCTGTTGATTCTGCCCTTGATGCTGTTTTCCATGTATGTCATCCTCAAGCCCAATCTGAACGATCGCGTCGAAGTCAAAGCCGAGTCTATCCCTTGGACGCTGCACCGCGTGATCGCGCTGTTGATTTTCATCGCTGCCGCCGTAGCATGGGTGTTCAGCGCTAAAATCAAAGAAGTTTTTGGCATTTCCAACCCAGACACCGTCATCGCCCTGATTGCCGCCGTCGCCGTCGTCGTATTCGGTGTGGCGCAATGGAAAGAAGTTGCCCGCAACACCGACTGGGGTGTGTTGATGCTCTTCGGCGGCGGCATCAGCTTAAGCGCGCTGCTGCAATCTTCCGGCGCGTCCGAAGCCTTGGGTCAGCAGGTGGCCACTACTTTCACCGCCGCGCATCCGCTGCTGGTGATTTTCGTAGTCGCCGCCTTCATCATCTTCCTGACCGAGTTCACCAGTAACACTGCCTCCGCCGCGCTGCTCGTGCCCATTTTCGCCAGCATCGCCGCGCAAATGGGGCTACCCGAACAAGTTTTGGTATTCGTTATCGGCATCGGCGCATCTTGTGCCTTCATGCTGCCGGTGGCCACGCCGCCCAACGCGATTGTGTTCGGTACGGGCCTAATCAAACAGCGCGAAATGATGAACGTCGGCCTGCTGCTGAACGTCCTCTGTATTGTCCTCGTCGCCATGTGGGCGTACCTCATCCTGATGTAACGCATCATTTGCATTAGTCAGGCCGTCTGAAAGAATATTTTTCAGACGGCCTTGAAGTTTGTCCGCCGGACACCATCTCCAAAACGATTTACAACGAAAGGAAACTCATGATTATCCTGCACACCAACAAAGGCGACATCAAAATCGAACTCGATTTCGACAAAGCCCCCGTTACCGCCAAAAACTTCGAGCAATACGTCAAAGACGGCTTCTACGACGGCGTAATCTTCCACCGCGTCATCAAAGGCTTCATGATTCAAGGCGGCGGCATGGACGAGAACATGAACGAAAAAGAAACACGCGAGCCGATTCAAAACGAAGCGTCCAACGGCCTGCCCAACGAGAAATACACCGTCGCCATGGCGCGCACCTCCGACCCGCATTCCGCCAGCGCGCAATTCTTCATCAACACCGCCGACAACGCCTTCCTGAACTTCCGTTCTAAAGAGCTGTACGGCAAAACCGTCGTCCAAGATTGGGGCTACGCCGTATTCGGCAAAGTAGTCGATGGGTTTGACGTGGTCGATGCCATCGAAGGCGTCGCCACCAAACGCCACGGCTACCACGACGACGTACCGACCGAACCTGTCGTCATCACCAAAGCCGAAGCGGTCTGACCGGCCGTCTGAAAAAAGCAGCTCTTTGCAGGGCTGCTTTTTTAATGCCGGAAGCGGCGCAGCCTCCAAAAACCATTCGAGGCCGTCTG
This sequence comes from Neisseria oralis, assembly GCF_045062685.1. Taxonomy (NCBI): domain Bacteria; kingdom Pseudomonadati; phylum Pseudomonadota; class Betaproteobacteria; order Neisseriales; family Neisseriaceae; genus Neisseria; species Neisseria oralis. Next base: position 90,764 of record NZ_JBJGEB010000005.1, on the reverse strand, counting down.
AAACCGCCCATATCTCCCGCCGTTTCAGACGGCCTGCCGCTGCAACGGTTTCCCGTTTGCCGCCCGCCCATTTGTTTTCCGGCGCGATGCGGTATAATCTGCATTCCCCCGCCATGCGGACCAACGGTATCATTATGGAAAATATGGAAAACCCCCAAAATCCCACACCGCCGCGCCATTCCCTGCGGCAGAACAGCATTTACCTGCTGCCCAACTCGTTTACGGTTGCGGCACTGTTTTCCGCCTTCTTCGCCATCACCCAATCCATGCACGGCCGCTACGAAACCGCCGCCATCGCAGTATTCATCTCCATGCTGCTCGACGGCATGGACGGCCGCGTCGCACGCTGGACCAACAGCCAAAGCGCGTTCGGCGAGCAGCTCGACAGCCTCGCCGACATGGTCAGCTTCGGCGTCGCCCCCGCCCTGATTGCCTACAAATGGCAGCTCTGGCAGTTCGGCAGAATCGGCTACTCGATAGCCTTTATCTACTGCGCCTGCGCCGCGCTGCGCCTCGCCCTGTTCAACACCTTAATCGGCAAAGTCGACAAACGCTGGTTCATCGGCGTGCCCAGCCCGACCGCCGCCGCCCTGATCGTCGGTCTGATTTGGGTCAACCACAGCGTGGAACGCTTCCCCGCCGTGCAATGGTGGGCCTTGGGCATCACCCTGTTTGCCGGCATCTCCATGATTGTGCAGATTCCGTTTTGGAGTTTCAAGGAAATCAACATCCGCCGCAAAGTGCCGTTTATGGGCATGGTACTGGCCGTACTGATTCTGCTGCTGATTACTTGGGAACCGTCGCTGGTCCTGTTTCTGTTTTTCTTCGGATACAGCCTGTCGGGTTATGTGATGGCCGTGTGCCGCTGGTTTAAGAAGCGTAAGGCCGTCTGAAAAATGTGGCCGCTTGAAATCATTGCCGCCCTGCTCGCCGTCGGCAGTCTGGCCGGATTCATTGCCGGACTGCTCGGCGTCGGCGGCGGGACGATCATCGTCCCCGTCGTTTTGTGGGCATTGCAACTGCAAGGTATCGGCAACCACCCCTACGCCCAGCACTTGGCCGTCGGCACGTCTTTTGCCGTTATGCTGTTCACCACCCTTTCAAGCGTCGCCGCGCAACACAAAAAACAATCCATCGACTGGCAAACCGTCATGCGCATGACCCCGGGCATGATGGCGGGCGTACTCATCGGCGCCACCTCGGCAAAATACATGCCTACCGCCGGTTTACAGGTTTTCTTCATCGCCTTCATCAGCATCATCGCCGTCAGAACCCTTGTCGGCATCAAACCCAAACCCTCGCGCACCCTGCCCCGCCTTGCCGGCTTAAACGCCACGGGCGTACTGTTCGGCGCGGTTTCCAGCTGGGTCGGCATCGGCGGCGGTTCGCTCTCCGTGCCTTTCCTTATCTACTGCAACATGCCGCCGCACAAAGCCGTCGGCACATCTTCCGGCCTGGCATGGCCGATTGCGCTGGCCGGTACCGTCGGTTATCTGGCCGCAGGCCGGCACATTTCCGACCTGCCCGACGGCGCGGTCGGTTTCCTCTACCTGCCCGCCGTTGCCATTCTGAGTATCGCCACCATAGTGTTTGCCCCGCTGGGTGTCAAAACCGCCCACAAACTCCCGCCCGAAACACTGAAAACAGCTTTCGGCCTGCTGCTTCTGGCCATTGCCGCAAGAATGCTTTGGAAAATGGTTTAGCCGCTTTCATATGAAACGCAGGCCGTCTGAAAAATTCAGACGGCCTGCGCACATAACGGCGGTGTTCCATTCAAAACGCAACATAAAAAGACACCAACCGCCAGAGCGCCCACGCCGCGACCAGCAATCCGGCGGCCAGACGCACGGTTTTCCGTTGCAGAAAATTTTTCAACTGCGCGGCAAACAGCCCCATTGCCAACAGGTTCGGCAGCGTGCCCAACGCGAAGGCCAACATATACAGCCCGCCTTCCAACGCGTTGCCGCTGCCCAAGGCGTAAAGCGAGGCGCTGTACACCAGGCCGCAGGGCAGCCAGCCCCACAGCATACCGACGCCGAAGCAGGCGGGAACGGACTGAATCGGCAGCAGCCTGTTCAAAAGCGGATTAAGGCGTTTCCAGACCGGACGGCCGATGCTTTCGATTCTGGTGGCCAGGCTGGAAATTCCGGCCAGATACAGCCCTAAAAACAGCAGCAGCAGATTGGCGGAGAGGTACAGGCCGTTTTGCAGCCAGCGCGTCTGGTCGAGTGAAATGCCGATTTGTCCGATAGCACCGACCAGCAGCCCGATAAAAACATAGCTGCTTATCCGCCCCAGATTCAGCAGCACAATCAGGCCGGCACGGTTCAGCCCGGGCGGGAGCTGCAAGGCAAACGCGCTGCTCAGTCCGCCGCACATGCCGACGCAGTGGCCGCCGCCGAAAAAGCCGAGCAGGAATAATGTAAGCAGAGTAATGTCGCCGTTCATACCGTGTCATTCAGAGACCAAACCAGCCCGATATTGTAGCAATATTGCGGTACGCCCGCATTTGCCCCGTTGCAGAAAAGGACGGGGCGTACATCTCGGCCCGTATGGTTTTGAGGCCGTCTGAAACGATTTTTCAGACGGCCTCAAAAGGTTATTTGCTGTGTTTGCGGAAATATTCCCATTCCTCCGCCACCGTACCGTCGGACAGGTGGCAGAGCGCGTATTCGTTGCCCTGCGCATCCTTTTTCGGCTCCAGCCTGCCGCCCTGCTTCACGCAAAATTCGGACGCGGGATTGGCCATGCCGACGACCGGTTGTTCTTCCTGAGAATTCGGATTGTCGGCCGCACTGCACGCAGCCAAGGTTACGGCAGCGGCGGCACTCAGTATCAGAGCTTTTTTCATGACTTCCTTTCTTTCAGACGGCCTTTCGGCAAGCAATCCGCCGACTCAGGCCGCATCACGCGATTCTCGGCACTTTGCTGAACAGACGGTAAAAATTCTCGGTGGTCGTTTCTGCGACCTGTTCCAAGGTCTCGCCCCTCAGTTTGGCGAGAAACTCGGCGGTATATCGCACATAAGACGGCTCGTTCGGTTTGCCGCGCTTGGGCACGGGCGCAAGGAACGGAGAATCGGTTTCCACCAGCATCCTGTCGGCGGGCACATATTTCGCCGCTTCCTGAATCGACGGCGCGTTTTTGAAGGTAACGATGCCCGAAAACGAAATATACAGCCCCAAATCCAGCGCGGCTTTGGCAAAAGCCACATCTTCGGAAAAACAATGGATGACGCCCGCCCGCGTATTGCATTCCTTCAGCAGCCGCAAGGTATCGGCGGCGGCATCGCGGGTATGCACCACCACCGGCAGGCCGGCTTCATTGGCCGCTTGGATGTGGTCGGCAAAACGCCGGTGCTGCCAAGCCAAATCGCCTTTGCACCAATAATAATCCAAACCGGTCTCGCCGATACCGACCACTTTCGGATGCCGCGCCTGCGCCACCATTTCGGCAACGCTAAATTCCTCCGCATCCCGACGGTCGGGATGTACGCCTATGGTGCAGAAGATGTGGCCGTTGTTTTCCGCGATGGCGAATACTTCGGTAAAACTCTCCCGACTGACGCTGATGGCCAATGCCTGCCCGACCTGCTGCGCGCGCATATTGGCGAACACTTCGGGCAGGCGGTCGGCCAAGCCGTCGAAATTCAGGTGGCAGTGCGAATCAATCAGATACATATTTTACCGGCGGTTTAAAGGGTGAAAGTGGCTCTGTCGCTGCGCAATACGTTGCCCAGTTCGGCCTCGATAAGTTGCTTGGTCTGGATGCAGATTTCGTCCGTGCCGAAGGCCAGCCCGACGCCTTTCGGACGGTGTGCCGAAGTGCGCGCGGGATTAATCCAGGCGACCTGCGTGCGCAGGAATTTTTTGGGATGGTCGATGATTTCCACGGCGAGCAGCACTTCGTCGCCCAGCGAGAAAATATCGTCGGTCGGCACAAACAGGCCGCCGTGTTCTAAAAAAGGCATGTAGCAGTTGTAAAGCATGGCTTTTTCTTTCAACTGCAAAGACATCATTTTTCCCGGTAAATCAGTAGCATTCATGGTGTAACCCTTTTATTCTGCCAAAATTCAAGATAATCCGTTAACAGGTATTCGAGCTGCATTCTAACACTTAAGGTATGGTATCCGTAAGGGCTGAGGGCGTTCAGACGGCCTACCAAGGCAAACAAAGCCGCCGCTTCGGTCCTCGCCGCCGTATCCGCCGATTGCGCGGCGTATTCGGGGTAATACAGCGGCGGCATTTTTTGTTGCGCCAAGCCGACATCAAGCAGCCATTTCTGCATCCAGCCGATAAACACCGCCAACGGCTGCTTTTGCCGGTCGAATGCCGCCGCGTAATCCAGAATCGCCAGCAGGCGCGGGGCGGCGAGCAGGCGGAGCAGTTCGGCGCGCAGCTCGTCCGACTCGGGCGCATGTTCGAACAACGGGGCGCCGCTGTGGAAAGCCAGCAGCGCCTCTGCCTGAGCGACGCCGCGTTCCCGCAGGTAATGCAGTGCCTGACTGTGCGACGGCGGCGGCAATACCATCTGGCGGCAGCGGCTTTTGATGGTCGGCAGCAGTTTGTCGCGGGCATGGGTTACCAGCAGAAACACAACGTGCTCGGGCGGCTCTTCCAGCACTTTGAGCAGGCTGTTGGCGGCTTGGAGGTTCATGCCCTCCACCGGATGTACCAACACCACGCGCAACCCGCCGCGCACCGAGGTAAGGTGGATGCCGTCCACGATGCCGCGTACCGCGTCGATTTTGATTTGCAGCAGTTTGCGGCCGACTGCTTCGCCCTCGGGTATTTCGGGCGTGAGTTCGTAAAAATCGGGATGGCTTTTTTGGGCGAACAGATGGCAGGACGTGCATGTGCCGCAGGGTTCGTGGTTATCCTTCGGCGTCTCGCACAGCAACGCCTGCGCCGTAAAGCGCGCGAACTCGGTTTTACCGGTGTTTTCCCTGCCGGTAAACAGCCACGCGTTGGGCCGGTTTTGCCAGTGTTCGGCGATTTGCCGCCATTGCTGCTGGTGCCACGGATAAATCATGTCGGAAGAGGACGGAAACAGAGGAAGCAGCTATTATACATTGGATACGTGCAAAGAGGCCGTCTGAAAAACCGCGGCCCGGTTACGGATTTTTCAGACGGCCTCGCGTTTGGTTCGGACGCTATTCGGAAATCCCAAGATAGCCTTCGACATCTTTCAAAAATTGTTTTTCCCGTTTCGCCAGATACACCATCAGCGGGATATTGCCCAACGCCACGGCCAAGTAAAGTAAAGCAATACTGTTAAACAGCATCAGCAACACCGCGCTCAACACCGCCGCCGACACCATGAACACGCCGTTGACGATATTGTTGGCCGCCACCGCATGGGCGCGGAAGGTTTCGCTGCTGGCCGTCTGAAGCCATGTATAAAGCGGCACGGAGAAAAAGCCGCCAAAAAAACCGATCAGCGTCATCACCAGCATCACCGGATAAGCGTTGCCCTGCGACAGAAACCAGATCACGCCGTTAAGCGAAGTGAACCGCTGGCCGTGCGTCAGCCACACCAGCAGCAAACCGCAGGCGGTCAGGCCGCACGTTCCGACCGTTACCAGCCCCAGATGCAGCCGCTCATGGCTGAGTTTGGCGCACAATACCGACCCGGCCGCAATGCCGACGGAAAACAGCGCCAGCATCAGATTGAACACATTATCGTTGCCGCCGAGATGGATTTGGGTGAAAGTCGGAAGCTGGGTGGTATAGACCGAACCGACGAACCAAAACCACGAAATACCGATGATGGCGGTAAACACCTCGCGTTGCGAAGCGGTTTCACGCATCAGCCCCGCCGTGCTTCTGGCGATGTTCGGTTCAATCTTCGTCGCAGGGTCTTTTGCGGCCACGGAAGGCATGAACAGGCTGGCGGCCGTGCCCAGCATGGCGGTCAGCACCACTAGGAAACCGACGACATAAGGCGGCACGCCCGCTACCGACGTACCCAGAATCTGGCCGAACAAGATGGCGATAAACGTACCCGACTCAATCAGGCTGTTGCCCATAATCAGCTCTTTGTCGTTCAGATAATCGGGCAGCACGGCGTATTTCAGCGGGCCGAACAGCGTGGACTGCGTGCCCATGCAAAACAGGCAGAACAACAGCAGCGGCGCGGACTGAATCAAAAAACCATAAGCCGCCATACCCATCACTGCGATTTCGAGCACCTTCACCCAACGCGCCAGCACCGCCTTATCGAATTTGGTACTCAACTGGCCGGAAAAGGCGGAAAACAGAAAATACGGCAGGATGAAGAGCAAAGCGCCCAAATTCAGCATCTGGCTGGGTGGCAGGAAATCGTTTTTGCCCAAACCGTAGAAACTTATCATCACGAACAGCGCGGTTTTAAAAAGGTTGTCGTTGAACGCGCCCAGAAACTGCGTACCGAAAAGCGGCGCGAACCGGCGGCTTGTCGCAAAGTTCAGATTATCTTTTTTCTGGGTCATCGTTATCGTCTTTATCAATCAGTTTGTCGGTGGAATCATCGTCCATCAAAATACGGTGCGCCGGACCTTCGAGGTCGTCGAACTGGCCGTTTTTGCCCGACCACCAAAAAAAGTAGCCGATGACGAAAGCCAAGATGATGCTGATGGGCACCAGAATAAACATGCTTTCCATTCAAATCGTTCCCGTCAAATCATTCAGTACCAGCGAATGCCCCAGCAGGGTCAGGTATTCATTGCGTATCGAACCGATGTTCCGGCCGCCGCAAAACAACTCGACGCGGTCTTTTTCAACGCGCCAGAGCAGCGGTTTTCCCTCCTGCTCCAAACTGCGCAGCATATCCGCCTGAGGCCCGCCGGACGGATTTTCGCTTTGCAGCTTGACCGCAAACCGCCCGCCCTTCGGCCCGGCTTCCGCCCCGTCGTCGGCCAGCATCACGAAAAAGCCCAAATGGCCGCCCTGCTGCGTGTGGATACTGAAATAATGCATGGTTTTAACGTCTCTATCACCCGCAGGCCGTCTGAAAACAGGTTTTCAGACGGCCTGCGGCAAAAGACCCTAATGTAACAGTTTGCCGCGCCGCTGCAAAGCCTCAGCCGTGCCAAACATATTAATAACAAAATATTAATATCAGCATAAAACCGCAAACTTTGATAAAATACGCCGCGTCAGATCCATTAACTTTTTCAGACGGCCTCCCCCACCCGATCCGACAGACCGTCCGAACACTCAGGAACTAAAAAATGACTCAAAAACTCATCTTGGTATTGAACTGCGGCAGCTCCTCGCTGAAAGGCGCCGCCATCGACAACGACAGCGGCGAAGTATTGTTAAGCTGCCTGGCCGAAAAGCTGAACCTGCCCGACGCCTTCGTTACCTTCAAAGCCAACGGCGAAAAACACAAAGTCGATTTGTCGGCCAAACCCAACCATACCGGCGCGGTGGAAGCATTGATGGAAGAACTCAAAGCCCACGGCCTCGACAGCAAAATCGGCGCCATCGGCCACCGCATCGTCAGCGGCGGCGAACTGTACAGCGAATCCATCTTGGTTGACGACGAAGTGATTGCCGGCATCGAAAAATGTATCCCGCTCGCCCCGTTGCACAACCCTGCCCACCTGCTCGGCCTGCGTGCCGCCCAGAGCATCTTCAAAGGCCTGCCCAACGTCGTCGTATTCGACACCGCATTCCACCAGAGTATGCCCAAACACGCCTACACCTACGCCATTCCGCAGGAACTCTACCGCAAATACGGCCTGCGCCGCTACGGCGCGCACGGTACCAGCTACCGTTTCGTCGCCGACGAAACCGCCCGTTTCCTCGGTAAAAACAAAGAAGATCTGCGCATGGTTATCGCCCACTTGGGCAACGGCGCATCCATCTCCGCCGTCGCCGGCGGCAAATGCCAGGATACCAGTATGGGCCTGACCCCGCTGGAAGGCTTGGTAATGGGTACCCGCAGCGGCGACATCGACCCCGCCGTATTCGGCTTTTTGGCGGAAAACGCCAACATGACCATCGCCCAGATTACCGACATGCTGAACAAGAAATCCGGCCTGCTGGGTTTATCCGGCCTGTCCAACGACTGCCGTACCATTGAAGAAGAAGCGGCCAAAGGCCACGAAGGCGCGATTCTGGCCATGGAAGTGTTCGTATACCGTCTGGCCAAATACGTCGGCAGCATGGCCGTAGCCGCCGGCGGTTTGGACGCGCTGGTCTTCACCGGCGGCATCGGTGAAAACTCCGAACTCATCCGCTCCAAAGTATTGGGCTACCTCGGCTTCCTCGGCCTGACCGAAGACCACGAAGCCAACCTGAAAGCCCGTTTCGGCAACGCAGGCGTGATTACTACCGCCGACAGCAAAGCCGTAGCCGTCGTCATCCCGACCAACGAAGAGCTGATGATTGCCCACGACACCGCCCGCCTGAGCGGCCTGTAAAAAATTTCGCTTGGCAAAGCCCTGTTCACCGACAGGGCTTTTTCTTTAAGAGGCCGTCTGAAAACCGTTTTCAGACGGCCTCCTTTGCATCCCGCTGCACCGTGTACCGCCTATATAACCAAAACTGATAACCGCCGGCAAAAACATTATTTCCCACCGCCACCCGCACGGTATAAAGTGGTTGCCGTCTAGAAAAACGAAGGAGCATCCCGTGAACGCACGCATATTCTCACTGGCCGCAATCGGCGCCGCGCTGGCACTGTCCGCCTGCTCGCCCAAGTCAGGACAAAATACCGCCGCAGAATCGTCCGCCCCCGCAGCTGACGGCGGCAAGGGCATCAAACTGCTGAACGTTTCCTACGATGTCGCCCGTGATTTTTACAAAGAATACAATCCCCTGTTCGCCAAAGAATACCAAGCCAAACACAACGGCGAAACCGTCGACATACAGCAGTCGCACGGCGGTTCGAGCAAACAGGCCCTGTCGGTCGCCAACGGCCTAGCCGCCGACATCGTAACCATGAACCAGACTTCCGACATCGAACTCTTGGAACAAAAAGGGCTGATTAAACCCGACTGGGCCAAACGCCTGCCCGACAACGCCGTACCCTATACCAGCACCACCGTATTTCTCGTGCGCAAAGGCAATCCCAAACAAATTAAAGACTGGCCCGATTTGACCAAAAACGGCGTGCAAATCGTCATCGCCAACCCGAAAACCACCGGCAACGGCCGCTACGCCTTCCTCGGCGCATACGGTTACGGACTGAAAGCAAACAACGGTGATGAAAACAAGGCTAAAGAATTTGTCGCCACCCTTCTGAAAAACGCCCCCGTCTTTGAAAATGGAGGCCGCGCGGCCACCACCACCTTCAGCCAGCGTAACATCGGCGACGTGTTGATTACCTTCGAGAACGAAGCCAACCACGTCAGCAAAAAGCTCGCACCGAACCAATTTGAAATCGTCTATCCGAGCTACACCATCCTTTCCGAAAGCCCCGTTGCCGCCGTAGACAGCGTCGTCGAGAAAAAAGGCACGCGCGCCGCCGCCGAAGAATACCTGCAATACCTGTGGAGCAAACCCGCTCAGGAACTTGCCGCCAAACTCTACCTGCGCCCGCGCGACGTCAAGGTATTGGCCGCACACAAAGCCGACTTCCCCGAAATCGAAACCTTCAGCCCGAACGAAAAATTCGGCCCGTGGGAAGGCATCATGAAAAAATATTTCTCCGACGGCGGCCTGGTCGACCAACTCTCGCCGAAAAAATAACGGCCGGCTTCGGCAAAAGGCCGTCTGAAAAGATAAAATACCGCTCCATCCTTTCAGACGGCCTCAACCGTGCCCCAAATCCGAACAACCGCCCTGCTGCTCTGTGTCCTGCTCACTGCCTGCGCCTCCCCTGCCCGGCACATTCCCCCGCCCCAAACCGCCGGAACCGAACAAAACACTTCCGGCAACCTGATTATCTTCTTATCTTCTACGACGGCCAAACCGGCCCCGCCCCTTTGATACAGGCCGTCAAAGACTACGGCGCAACCCTGATTTACGCATACAGAACCCTCCGCGGCATTGTCATCCGGCCGCCGCAAAACATACCGCTGCAAGATGCCGCGGCGCATTTTGAGCAGGTAAAAGGCGTATTAACGGTCAATCAAGACCAAATAACACCGCTTTATCAAACAATCCGTGCGGCACGCAACTTGCCTGCAATCGCCCAAAGCTCAAGAGGCCGTCTGAAAAACAAGATTCTGCTTTTTCAGACGGCCTCTTGAGCTACTACCACTGATTAACTCACTCCGATACTGCGCTTGCCGAACTTGGGGTCAGTTAATTCGCTATATTGCTATTTGGGAATAATCAGCATGGGGATGACCAGCGGCCATTTTTGGATTTTTTTAGGAATATTGTCCGTATATTGTTCGTCCTCACGATAGCGGACGCCGAATGCCGCTGCGCGGACACGGATGGCGGACAGGTCTGAAACGGCGTCCAACTCCGGAAAGGCGGCATTTTTGGCGGTTCTCGCCACGGCAATGCCGTCGGTGCAGAATTCGTATTGCTTGTTTTGCCATCCGCCTCGCCGTATCGTCAGCGCATCGCCGACTTTCAGTTTTTTTGCGGCTTCCAACCTTGAAATAAGGTCGGAGGCATTCCGTGTTTCGCGTGCGATAAAGCCGATGTCCAGCTCGGCGGGCCGGTTTTCTTTTTTATCGCTGTAAAGAGACAGCGTCCGGTATTCCGTGTCCAATTCGGGCAAAACCGTATAGCTGCGTTCCACGCATTCTGTTTCTTCGGGCAGCCTGCCTATCCACAAATGCTGCGGCGTATTTTGAATCAGAGTCAGGGTTTCAATCGCGCGGGTCATGGCGACGTAGTACAGCCGCTGTTCGGACTCGTCCGCGCTGTTCCAGCCTCCGTCCAAGACGAAGACATGCTTGAATTCCAAGCCTTTCACGGAATGTGCCGTCCCTAGGAAGATGCCGTCCGAGCGGCTTTCACTTTCGTTGCCGACGTATTCGTACAGCCAGTTTTTCAGGAATGCGGCGGGATAGCCGGTATCGGCGGTATTTTCCCGCAGGAAATCCTGTGCCGTCTGTCTGAAATAGTCCTGCCACATACCTCCTGCGTCCTGCGAGCGTATCAGTTCTGCGAACTCGTTTCCGGTGAATGTTTTTTCTTTCTGCCCTTCCTGCTGTTTGTCTGGCACTAATTGTTCGACAAGGCGCACGAATTCGCGGGTATGGCGCAGGCGTATGCCGTGTTTGCGATCTTTGGCGAGGAAATAGGGAATGTTGTTCTGTTCGCACCATGCCTGCATGGGTTTGAGTTCGCCGTTGTTTCTCGACAATACGGCGATGCTGCGGTACTTGATGTCGGCAAGGGTTTGCAGGCGGCGGATTTCGGCAGCGACTGCCTGCGCCTGGATATTGTTTTTCTGCTGACGGCTGCCTTGAGAGGGCAGTTTGACGACACGCACACGCCCTTGCCGCTCCCCGTCGCGCTCCGACCAGATACCGCCGTTGGGCTGATGCTGCCTTTCGGGGTTGATGACTATCGGGTGCAGGGTTTTCAGACGGCCTCCCATATCCTGAATCAGCCGATTGGCGGCGCTAATGATGTTTTGCGTGCTGCGGTAGTTGAAGGTCAGGAAATCGGGCTGTTTTACCCCGTAATCCTGCAGGAAGCGGTGGATGTATTCGTTGCTCGTACCGTTGAAGGCATAGATGTTTTGGTCGTCGTCGCCGACTGCGATAATGGTCAGTTTTTCGTCTTCGTCCTCACGTTTCCGTCCTGCAAGTGCGGAAACCAGTTCGTAATGCTCTTCGGTGATGTCTTGGTATTCGTCCACCAGAATATAACGAAAGCCCGCCATGATGCGGTCGCGGGCGTCGTCGCTGTCCGCATCGGCGGAGAGTCCGCCCGACAGCATGGCGGCGGCTTCCCTGCACCACTTTTTGAACTGTCCTTCCTCATACTCTTTTTTGCCGTCAAACCGCACGCCCAAAAGCCTCATCGCCATCCCGTCGTAAGTCAGGACGGTAACGGCGGCGGCAAGGCTGCCGACCAGTTCGAACAGACGCCGTTTAATTTCCTGCGCGGCAAGGCGGTTGAAAGTCAGGATGATGACGGAGGCGGGATTGACATGTTCTGCCTTCAGCAGATAGGCGGTACGGTGTACGATGACGCGCGTTTTGCCCGAGCCCGGACCTGCCAGCACCAGGCGGTTTTCCTGTTTTCCGGTAACGACGGCTTTTTGGATGGCGTTCAAGCCGTCGGTAATCGTGTGCAGGGTCTGCGGCGAAATGGATTCTTCCAATTCTTTCAGACGGCCTTTGAACCATTTGTTTTTAAAATCTTTCTCGCTGGTTTTGAAATAGTCGCTGACCAGCTCCCAGCCGTTTTGCAGGTTTTTCAGGGCGCAAAGGGCGTATTCCTGCATGACGTGTATCTGGAAGCGTTTTTCTCCGTAAAAGATTTCCAGCGGGCGGTAGTCGGCTTTCAGGTATTGGCGTTTCTGCTCCAGCGCGTTGTGGTCGAGCCGTATGGTCATGGCGTGGCGCAGGATGGTCATGCCGTGGTTGAGCTTGATGACGCCGAGTTTGTGCATGAACAGCAAAGCCTGTTTGAGCAGGATTTCGCGGCGTTTTTCGGGAATTTGTGCGGCAAGTGCCAAATCGTCGCCGATGTGCTGTTCCAGTTCTCCGAAACTGGTTTCCACCACGGCGTCTTTGCTGCGGATGCCGCCCGTTTTACTGATGAGCAAAGGTAGGAGGCTCATGCATATGTGGCGGCGCAGTGCGGCGTTTTCACGAAGTTGCGCCCATGTGCTTTGTTTGTCTTTGAAGCGCAGCAGCAACATATCGTTGCCTTTGTCGATGATGTCAAAGCTGCCGCTGCTGCGGGTTTCCGCCGCCGCTTTATCGTAAGCAAGCGACTGCATCAGCAGCTTGATGTCGGCAGGGACGGTTTCACAGCCCATATCGTGCATTTCCCGGCATACCGCCGTCAGCGACAGGTTTTGCCAGACGCCGCGGTCGGCATCCGGAATTTTTTCGTTCAAGATCTGCCACAGCTTTTCCTCATGCCCGATGATAAGCTCAAGCCGCTTTTCAGACGGTTTGGAATGGTCAGTACGCAGGTTGACGGTCATTTTTGTATCGTTGACCAATACGCCCAATTCCTCCAACTTCTTCAGGTGTCCGCGCAATTCGGCAAAGCTGCACGCGGTAGCCTGGGCCAGTACGTCGGTACTCAATGGTGCGTCGTCGTCGGCGTTAAAAACGATTTCGGCAATGGTCCGGTACAAATCGGTTTTGCGCTGTCCCAAATTTGCTTTGGCAATGATGCCCCATGCCTGATCCAGATTCAGACGGCCCGAACGCGAAGGAAAGATACGGGTTTGGTTTTCGCTTCGTTCCAGCAAATCCGCCCGCTCCAGCCATGCCAAGGCTGCTTTGACTTTGGTGTCCGCCTGCCTGTCATCGCTGTCGAAGCTCATGTATCCTTCGGTATCCCGCAGGATTTCCCCGCCCGTTACGACAATGGCGTCATCTTCCGCTTTGCCCGATACCGTCCGGTTCAAGAGTTTGAGTTTGCGCCATACGGATTGCAGATCGCGCTGCTCGAGCTGAGAGAAGCGGCTGAGGCGGAACTGGGTATCCACGTCCGAACGGTCGAACAGCAGCACGCATTTTGCCTCCTTTTGGTCGCGTCCCGCCCGTCCCGCTTCCTGAAGATAGTTTTCCAGCGAACCGGTAATCTCGGCATGAACCACCAGCCGCACGTTGGGCTTGTCCACGCCCATGCCGAACGCGTTGGTCGCAACGATGACCCTTAATCTGTCGTGAATGAAATCGTCTTGGATTTCGGCTTTGGCATTTGCCTGAAGCCCCGCATGGAAATATTCGCAATCCCAGCCCTGACGCTTTAAAAATTCCGCATATTTTTCGGCACTTTTCTGCCGTGCCACAAACACGACCGCCCCGCCGTCCTGATGGTCGAGTTCGCGGTGCAGCAGTTCGTCGATGTAGCGGTTTTTAAGGTCGTCTGAAACCTCCAAAACCTCGTAAAACAGATTGCTGCGCTCGTTGCCGCCGATAAACTGTTTGAACTCGATACCCAGTTCTTCGCGGAAATGTTCCGTAATTTCCTGAAGGACGTCCGGTTTCGCCGTTGCCGTAAAGCAGCTTACGGGGGCGGCTGCCGCTCCGTTGCGGTTGCGCTTGGCAATGAATTTGGCGGCATACAGATAATCGGGGCGGAAATCGTGCCCCCATTTGGACAGGCAGTGTGCTTCGTCGAATACCCAGCCGTTGATTTGGCGGTGTTCGATGGCTTTGATAAAGCTCGTATTGCGGAACTGTTCGGGTGCGACAAACAAAATACCGACATCGCCCAAAGCGACCCTGTCCAATACGTCCGCGCGCTCCGTTACCGACAGCATGCCGTTGAGCGTATCCACATCCGTCCGCCCCTTCGCCTTTAAATTGTCCACTTGGTCCTTCATCAGCGACTGCAACGGGGAAACGACGACGGTCAGCCCGCCGTTGCGGTAATAGCGGTTGAGCGCGGGAAGCTGGAAGCACAATGATTTCCCGCCTCCCGTAGGCAGGACCGCCAGCACATGTTCGCCGTTCATGCCCGCCTTGACAATCGCCTGCTGTCCGCCTGTTACGCCATCCACTTCCCTGAACGAGGCAAAGCCGAAATAACGCTTCAGTTGCGAAACAGGGTTGAGCGTGTCGCAGCAATAGCGGCATCCGGCATCGCCGCAGTCGTGGTCGCGCAATTCGGCAATCAGACGCGCGGTATCGGGAAACTGGTGGCGCACCCACGGCGCAAGTACCGAATTGCCTCCCGAAACGGACAGCCACGAGAGCGCATAGGCAAGCGGGATATAGAGTTCGGGCCGGTGTATGTCCTCGCGCATCAGTCGGGTAAAACGGGTTTTGCAGACTTTCAGACGGCCTGTTTCAACTTCGTCCTGCACCATGTTCCAAATATGCGGAATCAGCGCATAGGCGTTGTGCTGTGTCTGCGTGCCGGGAATGACGATGCCGTCTGCAACCCGATACGGCAATGCGCCGAACAGCCCGCTGTAAACACCGTAGGTTTCGGGATGGCGGGTTTTCAGATTGCCGAACGCAGCACACTGGTCCTGAAAAAGCTGCCAGCAGGCGCGGCAGTCGGCTTCGGGAGAATTGAGCGAGGATGAAATGATTTTGTGGTTTTTAATCAGGCGGTGATAAGGATTTTGCGGAAAAGCGAGCGGCGACAGCCTCAGGGTATCCAAAACGGGCAGGGACAACCACGGCAAATCGGGGGCGGCTTCCTTCAGATAGCGCAAATCGTGCGCCAGAATATTATGCCCCATCAGCCAGTGCGCACCGTTCGCAAGGTATTCCATTTCAAACAGGGCTTCCCTGAAGCCTTTTACATTGCGGACGGCGCGCTCGTACCCCAGTTCCAAGTCAGGACGGTATGCGCCAAGTTTGAACACGGCATCTGTTTTGGGATTGACCTCCAAATCGATAATCAAAACGGCGGGGGCAGGAGATGTCATAGGGTGTCTTCAACCAATGAAAGCGTGAAGCCGAAAATATAACATAGAGTTAAGTATGGTTAAAATATAAAGGCCGTCTGAAAACCTGATTTAAGGTTTTCAGACGGCCTTTTTACTTTTCGACGTCAAATCAAGCTAGTTAACTCAAATCGTACCGCTGCCCTGCGCTTTCGGTTTGGCGGCACCGAATTCCAGTTTGCTCAAGGCGGAGAGGTAGGCTTTGGAAGTAGCGACCAAAACGTCGGTATCTGCGCCTTGTCCGTTGACGACGCGGTTGCCGCGCGCCAGACGGACGCTGGTTTCGCCTTGGCTTTCCGTGCCTTGCGTTACGGCGTTGACGGAATAAATCTGCAAAGTCGCGCCGCTTTGCGCCACGCTCTCAATCGCTTTGAAAATCGCATCGACAGGGCCGGAGCCGGTGGCGGAAGCGCGTTTTTCTTCGCCTTTGATGCTGAACACGATGTCGGCGCGCGGTTCTTCGCCGGTTTCGGTGCTGATTTTTTGGGAGATGAATTTGTAGCTTTCGGCGCCCATGCTGCCCATTTCGTCGGACACCAGCGCGTGCAGGTCTTCATCGAAGATTTCGCGTTTTTTGTCGGCGAGTTCTTTGAAGCGGGCAAACGCGGCATTCAGCGCCTCTTCGCTTTCCAATTCGATACCCAAATCCGCCAGCTTGGTTTTGAAGGCGTTGCGGCCGGACAGTTTGCCCAACGTCAGACGGTTGGTTGACCAGCCGACCGATTCGGCAGTCATGATTTCATAGGTTTCGGGGTGTTTCAACACGCCGTCCTGATGGATGCCTGATTCGTGTGCAAAGGCGTTTGCGCCGACCACCGCCTTGTTGGGCTGAATCGGATAGCCGGTAATGGTGGACACCAGTTTGGATACCGGCACGATTTGTGTGGTATCGATGCCGGTTTCCAAGCCGAAAAGGTCGTGGCGCACTTTCAACGCCATCACGATTTCTTCAAGGCTGGCATTGCCTGCGCGTTCGCCCAAGCCGTTGATGGTGCATTCCACCTGGCGCACGCCTGCCTGAACGGCGGCCAGCGAGTTGGCAACCGCCATACCCAAGTCGTTGTGGCAGTGGGTCGACCAGACTACTTTGTCGCCGTTGGGCACGCTTTTGATGATGTTGCTGATACGCTCGTACCACACGGAAGGGATGGAGTAGCCGACAGTATCGGGAATATTGATGGTGGTCGCGCCCGCTTCGATAACCGCCGTAAAGATTTTGGCGAGGAAGTCCAAATCCGAACGCACAGCGTCTTCGGCGGAAAATTCCACATCGTCGGTGTATTCTTTAGCAATTTTCACCGCTTTGACCGCCGCATCGATAACCTGCTGCGGCTTCATTTTCAGTTTGTGCTCCATATGGATGGGGCTGGTAGCGATAAAGGTATGGATGCGTTTTTTCAGAGCGGGGGAAACGGCTTCGCCTGCTTTGCGCACATCGTTTTCAACGGCACGCGCCAACGAGCAGACCGTGGATTTGGTGATGATTTTGGCAATCGCATTGACCGACTCGAAATCGCCCGGGCTGGCGGCGGCAAAACCCGCCTCAATCACATCCACGCCCATTTTCTCCAACTGGCGGGCAATGCGGATTTTCTCCTCTTTGGTCATGGATGCACCGGGCGACTGCTCGCCGTCGCGCATGGTGGTATCGAAAATAATTACGCGGTTGGTCTGTGTCATTTCTGTTCTCTCCAGAGATTCGTTTTTTTGTAAAAAAGCATTCAAATCCAGCGGTCTGCCTTGCGCTTCGGCCAGCGCGGTCAGCTTTTGCAGTTGCGTCAAAGGCAGCGACCCGCGCGTGCGCCATTTATAGATGGCGGCGGTCGTCGCGGCATTTTCGGGATCGTGCTGTTTCAACGCTTCGGCAAGCGCATTCACGCCGCCGAAATAAGCAACTAAGCGGTCAATGTCTAATTGCATGATGTTCCTTGTCCAAACCTTATCGAAATTATTGTTTGCATTGAAAGGGGATTATACGCATTTTAGACAAAACGGCAATCTATTTTTCTAAAAATACTGCCTAACATTTTAATATTGGAATTATTTTATACATTTTGTCTAATTATATAAAAAATAAAAGCACCGCAAGCAGAGAACCCTGTCCTGCATGCGGTGCTTTTCATAATTTATTATATAAATTATCTATCTGCAATTCTTTGAAACATAAAAAGAAAAATTACCAACTCAATCGATAGAAATAAAAGATAACCACAAATCTGCCACACAGTATACTGCATGGCTATTTGACCGATGATATAAGAATGAAGGCCGAAAAATGCCCAACCAATCATTAACAGTATGATTCTAATATTTTTCTTCAGATTAGAATGCCCCATTCCGAAGAAAAACATAAAAGCTGTTGCTGTCAATGCCGCATAAAACATCTCAAAACCTCCAATGATCAAGGTATATCATAAACATGGCGGTCAATTTATGATATACCTGACGAGAAATTAAGAAATAAATTATCAGAATCGAACATTAGTTCCAGTATCACCAATATATTATGTATACCATTTCAACCTCTCAAAAAATCCCCATTGAATGGCGCAATGAAAGCACGCAAAAGCCGCCCAAGCAGGCGGTTTATGTGCACGAAGGCAATGCCGCCGATATTCTGAAAAACGCCCACGCCCACACGGCAACCGTTTGGACGGGCGATTTCCACAACGCCAAACAAGTGTTGGCGGCGATGAAAAAACGCGTCCGCAGGCCGTCTGAAAAAACAAAAAACGCGCCTGCCGATATTCAGACGGCCTTCCACACCCACCGCATGAAGCAGGCGCAGCAAAGCCGCGTTTTGAATATGCTTGCCGTCGAAATCGACGCGGGTTTTCAGTTAAGTAACCCGCGCGCGCCCGACGTCCGCGCCGCCCTTGCCGACGTGTATACCGAGCCGAACGACGCGCCGTTTTTGCTGCCGCTCAACCAGCTTTTGGGTTTTATCGGCGCACACGAATGGCACAAAAAAGGCATAGACATTCCGCAGCTTGGCGGCAAAATCCACGTCCCCTTCGGCGTATTCTCGCCCCTGCGCGGCGAATATTTGGACTTAATCGCCCAAGCGCCGTTAAATCCCAATATTCAGACGGCGTTCGACATCGGCACAGGTTCCGGCGTTATCGCCGCCATCCTCGCAAAACGCGGCATTCCCGAAATCACCGCCACCGACACCAACCCCAAAGCCATCGCCTGCGCAACCGCCAACCTCGCCCGCTTGGGACTGGACAAACAAGTCGCCGTCCAAGCCGTCGATTTGTTTCCCGAAGGACGCGCCGACCTGATAGTCTGCAACCCGCCGTGGCTGCCCGCCAAACCGACTTCCGCCGTCGAGACCGCCCTCTACGATCCCGACAACGCCATGCTGACCGCTTTTTTAAACGGCGTGCGGCAGCATTTAAACCCGCAAGGCGAAGCGTGGTTAATCATTTCAGACTTGGCGGAACATCTGCACCTGCGCGACCGCGATTTTCTGGAACAATGCTTTCAGACGGCCTCTTTAAGCGTGGTCGGCATACTGGAAACCAAACCGCGCCACCGCAAAGCCGCCGACGAATCCGACCCGCTCGCCTTCGCCCGCAACCGGGAAACCACCCGTCTGTACCGGTTGGAAGCAGACCGGTGATTCAGGCAAAAAACCGCCGCCATCGTGTGTACGCTGGCGGCGGTTTTGGTTTCCGAACAGGCTTCAGGCCGTCTGAAAAATCATTCTTTGGGTTCGATGTTGAAAAACAGCTTTTCCTGTTTGAGGCTGTTGCCGTCGGCATCGGTCAAAACCGCTTGTGCGGCGGCATGTTTGATAACGGCAAGGCTCAGGCTGCCGGTATCGGTCAGCGCGGTATTGATAATCTGGCCGGCTTCCGCACCGTTTTCCAACACGGCGATTCCGGCGGCTTCCAGCGAACCGCCGGACAATACGGCCAGGCCGCGTTTGACCTGTCCGCGGTATTGCGCGCGGGCGATGATTTCCTGCCCGGGGTAGCAGCCTTTTTTAAAGTGCACGCCGCCGATAATGTGCTGGTTGAGCATCTGGGCGACGGCGGTTTCCTTGGTGGCGGCGGAAATCCATGCGTAGCCGCTGCGGATTTCGTGCAGGTTCCATGCGTTTTCAGCGGCGGCATCGTGTTCGGGCAAACGCTCCGCCGCTCCGATTTTCAGACGGCCTGTGTGCGGCAGGGACACCGTCCATACGCCGTTTTCTTCCGTAGCGGGAAAAGACAGCGACGGTTCGGCGGCGGCGTGTGCTTCGGCGTTTTCGTCCAACACTGCGGCGGCGGCATAATCGGGCAGCGGCTCGAATACGACTTTGGCACGCAAAACAAACATGCGCAGGCGTTTGACGATGGCCTCGGTCAGGTCGGCGGCCATGACCAGCAGCAAATCCGAACCGCGGTTCAACACCAGCATATTGGCCAGCACACGGCCTTTCGGGGTGTTGTAGGTGGCGTAACAGGCCGAACCTTCGGCCAAGTGGTTGATGTCGTTGGAAAACTGGCCGTGCATAAATGCGGCGCGGTCTTCTCCGCTAACGCGGACTATCCCGAAAAACGGTAGGCGGGTTTGCATGGCGGAATCCTCAAATTCGGTGTTTTGTCGAAATAAGGTCATTATTCTAGAAATAAAGGCCGTCTGAAAAAATACTTCGGACGGACAGGATGGCGTTTCAGACGGCCTGTACCGCCGAAACTTTGATTTCCACCGCCCAGCGGCTATCGGCAAGTCCCGCCTGCACGCAGGCCCGTGCGGGTGCGCGGCCGGCGGCGACCCATTCGTCCCACGCTTCGTTCATCGCGGCGTAACCGTCCATATCGGCGAGGAAAACGGTGGCCTCAAGGATGTGCGCCTTGTCCGAACCGCATTTTTCAAGCCAGCGGTCGATTTGCGCCAACACGTCCTGCGTCTGGCCTTTCACGTCCGCCTCCGTATTTTCCGGCACCATGCCCGACAGAAACACGAAGCCGCCCGCAACCACGGCCTCCGACAGACGGGCGTTTTGTCCGAAATAACGTATGTCCATTTCCTGCTCCTTTCCGTAAAAACCTCTTCTCCGCCACTTATCCGGCAGCCCGCCCGACAGGCGTCTTATGGTAACATTGTGTTCCGATTGTTGCTATATTACAGGCGGTTGCACAGTGAAGGCAGGCCGTCTGAAAGGCCGTTTATGAGCAAACCCAACCATCCCGTTACCCCCGCCGTCCGTTTTCTGCGCGGGCGGAAGATTGATTTTGAACCATATGTCTATACTTATGAAGAACACGGCGGTACGGCGCAGTTTGCCGCGTTGTTCGGCATACCCGAACACCAGGTCGTTAAAACCATCGTATTGCAAAACGAGCAGAAAAAAGGGCTGGTCGTGCTGATGCACGGCGACAAGCACATTTCCACCCGCAATCTGGCACGCAGTTTGGGAATGAAGCATATCGAACCGGCCGACCCGAAACAGGCCGCCAAATGGACGGGCTACCTGGTCGGCGGCACGACGCCCTTCGGCATGAAGACCGCACTGCCGGTATACGTCGAAAGCTCGATTTGGGCATCGGACACCATCTATATCAACGGCGGCAAACGCGGGTTCATCATCGGCGTCAAGCCGGAAGCGCTGCGCTCGCTGGACCCGCAGGATGTCAACGTGGCCGTTGACGATTGATTTTTTATGCAACGTAAGGAGTAGGAAAATGAACGACGTTATCGAACAAAATACCCCGCAAGACGACAACAACCGCAACTACATGATGATTATCTACGGCCTGTACGCCCTGTCGCTGGTAACGGCCGGCTGCGCAGCGCTCATCGGCGTCATTCTGGCCTATGTCAAACGCGACGACATGCGCGGCACGATATACGAAAACCATATCACCTACCTGATTAAAACCTTCTGGGTATCGCTGGCCGCAGGCTTGGTCGGCGCGTGTACCACCATTATCCTCATCGGTTTCCTGATTCTGGGTACCGGTTTCATCTGGTACGTTTACCGCGTGGTGGCGGGATTCGTCAAATTCTACGACGGCAAAACCGTTTCTCCCGACGGCTGGCTGTAACCCCTGCCGGAAACAGTCTGCCTTTGCTTTTCAGACGGCCTTGTTTATCATACGGGCCGTCTGAATTTATGTATCCCTTGGGAGAATCCGATGATTTACCTTATCGCCAGTATCGTGTGCAGCGTCGCCGTCGCCGTACTGCTGAAAATCACCCGCAAACAGAAAATCGACATCCATCAGGCGGTGGCGGTGAACTATATCGCCGCCGTCGTGCTGACCATGCTGGTGCTGAAACCGGACTTGGGCAATCCGCGCGCGTTCCTGCCGACATGGTGGCTGTTTGCCGCGTTGGGCGTGTTGCTGCCGTCCGTGTTCATCATCATGGGCAAATCGGTGGACACGGCCGGCATCGTCAAATCCGATGCGGCGCAGCGGCTGTCGCTGTTTCTGCCGATTGTCGCCTCGTTCGCCCTGTTCGGCGAAAAACTGACCGAAGGCCGTCTGATAGGCATTACGCTGGCTTTCGTCGCCTTGTTCTGCCTGCTGTGGAAATCCGGCGGCGGCAAAAAATCGGGCGGGCTGATGAACAACGCCGCCTTGCTATTGGGCGTGTGGTCGGGTTACGGCGTCATCGACATCCTGTTCAAACAGGTTGCCAAAAGCGGTACGGCGTTTTCCGGTAACCTGCTGGTGGCGTTCAGTCTGGCCGCAGTATTGATGTTCGGCTACCTGTCCTACCGTTCGACCAAATGGACAAAAGAAGGCGTCATCGGCGGCGCGGTGCTCGGCTGCCTGAACTTCGCCAACATCCTGACCTACATCCGCGCCCACCAGGCCATGAGCGAAAACCCGACGCTGGTCTTCGCCGGCATGAACATCGGCGTCATCGTGCTGGGCACGCTGGTCGGCGCGGCGGCATTCAAAGAAAAAATCAGCAGCATCAACGCCGCGGGCATCAGCGTGGCGGTCTGCTCGATTGCCTGTCTGTTCTACTGGCCGCAACTGCGCTCGCTGGCCGGGCTGTAATGCCCAGCGGCGCGGGCAACCTTCCGGCAGCCGAATATGCCGAGGCCGTCTGAAAACAAATGTTCAGACAGCCTCGGCGTATTTTTATTCCGGTAAACGATTGTTAACAATGATACCTTAAACTATAATCACGGCTTTTGTACCGGCATCGGGACGGTCGGGCCTTTCCGCGCAGACCGTCCCTTTTTGATGTCCGTCCGGCCACCGCCTCCATCGCACTCAAGGCCTGTCCGGCGGACTCCGCATCCCCGATTTATTAACGGAGTTACCATGTCAACCATGTTCTTTATCCAGTTTGCCATCGTGCTGCTGTGCATCCTGATTGGCGCGCAGGTCGGCGGCATCGGCTTGGGCGTGCTCGGCGGCGTCGGCTTGGCGGTTTTGGCCTTCGGCTTCCACCTCGAACCGACCAGCCCGCCGATTGACGTGATGCTGATGATTATGGCGGTCGTCTCCGCCGCCGCCTCGATGCAGGCCAGCGGCGGTTTGGACTACATGATTAAAATCGCCACCCGCGTGCTGCACCGCAATCCGAAATACATCACCTTCATCGCCCCCGCCGTAACCTATCTGTTTACCGTACTGGCCGGCACGGGACACGTCGCCTATTCGGTGCTGCCCGTCATCGCCGAAGTCAGCCGCCGCAACGGCATCCGCCCGTCGCGTCCGCTGACGATGGCGGTTATCGCATCGCAGTTCGCCATCGTCGCCAGTCCGATTGCGGCGGCAGTCGTCGCCTGCGTAACCTACCTCGAGCCGCAGCACATCACGATGGCCGACGTACTGAAAGTTACCGTTCCCTCAACCATCCTCGGCATCGGGCTGGCCTGCGTGTTCGTCAACAAACTCGGAAAAGAGTTGAAAGACGATCCACACTACCAGAAACTGCTGGCAAAACCCGAATACGTCAAAGCACACGAAAAAGACCCGACGGAACACACCAACCTCACCGTCAGCCCGCAGGCCAAATTATCGGTCGGCATCTTCCTTGCCGCCGCGCTGCTGGTGGTCGTGATGGGTGCCGTGCCGGAATTGCGCCCCACCTTCCAAACGGAAGAAGGGCCGAAACTGATGGGTATGGCGCACACCATCGAAATCGTCATGCTTTCCGCCGCCGCACTGATTATCCTGCTTTGCAAACCCGACGGTAACGCCATCACCAGAGGTTCGGTATTCCACGCCGGAATGCGCGCCGTCATCGCCGTATTCGGCGTGGCCTGGCTCGGCGACACGCTGATGCACGGCCATCTGGCGGAAGTCAAAGACACCGTGTCGCATTTGGTCGAAACCGCGCCGTGGACTTTCGCCGCCGCACTGTTCGTATTGTCCGTGCTGGTCAACAGCCAGGGCGCAACCGTAGCGACGCTGTTCCCGATTGCCATCTCGCTGAATATTCCCGCCCCCGTCATCATAGGCACGTTCGTAGCGGTCAACGGCTATTTCTTCATCCCAAACTACGGCCCGATTATCGCCGCCATCGACTTCGACAGCACGGGTTCGACCAAAATCGGCAAATACATCTTCAACCACAGCTTCATGATCCCCGGACTGTTGAGCCTCATATTCAGCCTGATTTTCGGATTGATGTTTGCAGAAGCGCTCCTTCGAACCTGAGCCAAATCCGACAAACACCAAAGAGGCCGTCTGAAACACCATTTTCAGACGGCCTCTTCCCAGATTCAAACCTTAATTGCAATACCGTTTGACATCGCTCTCGTAACGCTGAATCAACGCCTCACGGTTGTTGCTGCGGGCGGTCTCGGCAAACTGACGGTTCAGGCGCGCGGCTTTGCAGTTGTCTTCCTGACGCTGGCGGTTTTCCTCTTCAATCTTCTTATTCTGCTCCTCAACCTGTTTGTTCTGCATGGCAATCTGGTCGTTCAGCTTGGCCTGCTGTTCGGCAAGCGAACCGGTACCCGCAGCAGATGCCGGCTTCACGGCGGCCGGTGAAACGCTGTGCGTACGGATATTCACGATGCCGGAATGTTCCGGCTGGAGGCGGCGCGGCACGTCGGAATAACTGTTACCCCCGTTGCGGCCTTTCCATGTATAAACATCACCGGCCGCAAACGCAGCAGAAGCGCACAAAGTACATGCCAATAATAAAGAAGTGATTTTCATATCGTTTTTCCGTTGGATGAATGTGTTGACGAACGGTCATATTTTACTTGGTTTCGGACCGTAATGTCATATTCTGTCAAAAAATTTATCATAACTGTGATAATTGTGTAAAAAAACAAACACAAATCCCCTACCTCCCCCTGTCATGACGCCGCCCTGCATGTTATAATGCCGTGCATCTTGCACAAACTGGAAAGCCCGAGCATTATGCGCATCGTAGAAAAAGCCTATACTTTCGACGACGTTTTGTTGGTTCCCGCACATTCAACCGTGCTGCCGCGAGATGTCAAACTCCAAACCAAACTCACCCGCAACATCACACTCAACCTCCCCCTACTTTCCGCCGCAATGGATACCGTTACCGAAGCCCGTTTGGCCATCTCTATGGCACAGGAAGGCGGCATCGGCATCATCCATAAAAACATGACGCCCGAAATGCAGGCCAAAGCGGTTTCCAAAGTAAAACGCCACGAAAGCGGCATCGTCAAAGACCCCGTTATCATCGCGCCCAACGTCCTCATCCGCGAGCTTTTGGAACTTCGCGCGCAACGCAAACGCAAAATGTCCGGCCTGCCCGTTGTCGAAAACGGCAAAGTGGTCGGCATCGTAACCAACCGCGACCTGCGTTTTGAAAACCGCCTCGACCTGCCCGTTTCGGCCATTATGACCCCGCGCGAGCATCTGGTTACCGTACCTGAAGGCACCAGCATCGACGAAGCGCGCGAACTGATGCACAAACATAAAGTCGAGCGCGTTTTGGTCTTGAACGAAAAAGACGAACTCAAAGGCCTGATTACCGTTAAGGACATTCTGAAAACCACCGAGTTTCCAAACGCCAACAAAGACTCCGAAGGCCGTTTGCGCGTCGGCGCGGCGGTCGGTACCGGCGCAGACTCCGAGGAACGCATCAAAGCACTGGTCAATGCCGGCGTAGACGTCATTGTCGTCGATACCGCGCACGGCCACAGCCAAGGCGTCATCGACCGCGTGAAATGGGTAAAAAGCCATTATCCCGAAGTACAGGTTATCGGCGGCAATATCGCAACCACCCAAGCCGCACGGGATTTGGTGGCCGCCGGTGCGGACGCAGTGAAAGTCGGCATAGGCCCGGGTTCGATTTGTACCACCCGTATCGTCGCAGGCGTGGGCGTGCCGCAACTGACCGCCATCCACAACGTCGCCGAAGCCCTCAAAGGCACCGGCGTCCCGCTGATTGCCGACGGCGGCATCCGCTTCTCCGGCGACATCGCCAAAGCCTTGGCGGCAGGCGCATACAGTGTGATGCTGGGCGGTATGTTTGCCGGTACGGAAGAAGCGCCGGGCGAAATCGAACTCTACCAAGGCCGTTCGTACAAATCCTACCGCGGTATGGGTTCGCTGGGCGCAATGAGCCAAGGTTCCGCCGACCGCTACTTCCAAGACAAAACCGACAGCACGGACAAATATGTTCCTGAAGGCATCGAAGGCCGGGTTCCCTACAAAGGCCCGATTGTAAACATCATCCACCAACTGATGGGCGGCCTGCGCTCCAGTATGGGTTATCTGGGTTGCGCCGACATTGCCGAGATGCACGAAAAAGCGGAGTTCGTAGAAATCACTTCCGCCGGTATGAACGAATCCCACGTCCATGATGTACAGATTACGAAAGAGGCGCCGAACTATCACCGCTGACCTTTTCATTACCAAGGCCGTCTGAAAAACAATTTTCAGACGGCCTTTTGGGAATTTTCACGGTTTACGGCGGGAAAACGGGGGCATTTTCAACCGGATACTCCCCTTCCCGTATCCGAAAATCCCCCGCCTTACCGATATTCGATAATTTTTGCGGTTTTTACGGTAAAACACTCGTTTATCTCAAGGCGAAACGGTATAATCCAAACTATGTAATATAGTTTCAGAACCTATTCGGCCGTTTGTCGGATGAGAGGCCGTCTGAAACCGATTTCCCGACAAAGCCTAGCGCAGTTTTCTGCGAAGCCGGACGTTTTCCCTTCCTTTAATCAAATCAGGAGAATTTTCATGAGCGCAATCGTTGATATTTTTGCCCGAGAAATTTTGGACTCACGCGGTAATCCCACCGTTGAGTGCGATGTCTTGTTGGAATCAGGCGTCATGGGGCGTGCCGCCGTGCCGAGCGGTGCATCCACCGGCCAGAAAGAGGCTTTGGAACTGCGCGACGGTGACAAGTCCCGTTATTTGGGCAAAGGCGTATTGAAAGCCGTCGAGCATGTCAACAACGAAATCTCACAAGCCTTAATCGGAATCGATGCCAACGAGCAATCCTACATCGACCGGATTATGATTGAGCTGGACGGCACCGACAACAAAGGTAATCTGGGCGCCAACGCCACATTGGCTGTATCTTTGGCGGTAGCCCGTGCCGCTGCCGAAGATTCAGGCCTTCCTTTATACCGTTATATCGGCGGTGCAGGACCGATGGCTCTGCCCGTGCCGATGATGAACGTCATCAACGGCGGCGAACACGCCAACAACAGCCTGAACATCCAAGAATTTATGATTATGCCCGTCGGCGCAAAATCCTTCCGCGAAGCCCTGCGCTGCGGTGCCGAAGTGTTCCACGCCCTGAAAAAACTGTGTAACGACAAAGGCTTCCCGACTACCGTCGGCGACGAAGGCGGTTTTGCACCCAACCTGAACACCCACGAAGAAGCATTGCAGCTGATGCAGGAAGCCGTTGTCGCCGCGGGTTACAAACCCGGCGAAGACGTACTGTTCGCAATGGACTGCGCTTCCAGCGAGTTCTACAAAGACGGCAAATACCATTTGGAAGCCGAAGGCAAAGCCTACACCAGCGAAGAGTTTGCCGACTATCTCGCCGACTTGGTATCGAAATACCCGATTATCTCCATTGAAGACGGTATGGACGAAAACGACTGGGCGGGTTGGAAACTCCTCACCGAAAAACTGGGCGGCAAAGTGCAACTGGTCGGCGACGACTTGTTCGTTACCAATCCGAAAATCCTTGCCGAAGGCATCGAAAAAGGCGTGGCAAACGCATTGCTGGTCAAAGTCAACCAAATCGGTACTTTGAGCGAAACCCTGCAAGCCGTCGATTTGGCAAAACGCAACCGCTACGCCAGCGTGATGAGCCACCGCTCCGGCGAAACCGAAGACAGCACCATCGCCGACTTGGCGGTTGCCACCAACTGTATGCAGATTAAAACCGGCTCGCTCTCCCGTTCCGACCGCATGGCGAAATACAACCAACTGCTGCGCATCGAGGAAGAGCTGGCGGAAGCCGCCTACTATCCGGGCAAAGCCGCGTTTTACCAACTGGGCAAATAATCGGAAATAAGGTATTGATTGTATGAAGTGGGTAACTGTGGTTTTGGCCGCCGCGGCGGTATGGTTCCAATACAGCCTTTGGATAGGCAAAGGCAGTTTGCACGATATGGGCAGAATAGAGGAACAGCTTGCGACGCAAGAGGAAAAAAACCGCTCGCTCACTTTGCGCAACAATGCCTTGCAAGCGGAAGTAACCGATTTGGCCACCGGTCAGGAAGCGATTGCCGAAATCGCCCGTGTCGAATTAGGCTATATCCAAGACGGAGAAACCTATTACCGCTTCATCGGCAGCCGCTGATTGTTTGACGTATGCAGAGGCCGTCTGAAACATAAGTTTCAGACGGCCTTTTATGATTTGCCGTATCGGAAACCCGCTTTCAGACGGCCCGACATTTCAACTGGCGCTTATTCCAACCAAAGCGACACGCAATATATCACCAAGCCGACCAAACCGCCGACTAACGTACCGTTGATGCGGATAAACTGCAAATCCCTGCCCACGCTCAATTCCAACTTCTGCACCATCAGCGCGCCGTCCCAGCTTTTGACTTTATCTGCTACAAACTGCGCCGCGCGGCCTTTATAGCGCATCACAAAATCGCGCACCGCCAATGACAGCCGCACGTCGGTGCGGCGCATAAACTGTGGGAACTCGGCAGCTTGCGCAAGCATATGGTCCAACAATTTTTCCAGTTGCCGCAGACAGGCCGAATTTTTTTTCTCCACGTCTTTCTCCGCCCAATCCTGTATGCCGCGCCAGAATCCCGCCAAATGGTTTTGCAGCGCCGGCGACTGTGCAATCTGCATTTTGACCGCCTCCAGCCGCTTGTGCCAAGCATCCGATTCAAGCAGTTTTTCCACTATTTTGTCGTATTGTTCGTCAAAACCTTTGCGGATGGCGTGATTGCCGTCTTCCTCCGCTGCCGCCAGACAGTTGTCCGCCCAGTCCAGCGCCTTTTCCGCCACCCAGTCGTCCACCCTTTCCACCAGCGTCGATTTCAACGTGGCTTTGAGCTTGTCCCAAGTGCTCGGCGCATCGGTTTCGATTTTGACCGCCCATTCGCGTAAATTCTGCTCCAACAACACACGGGTATCGGGGCTTTGCAGCCAACGGCGCAACTGCTTGAGCAGGCTGCAAAACAAGACTTCGTGCATACCGTTGGCTTTCAGCAGCCTGAGGCCGTCTGAAAACGTCCGGCCGATTTTCTCCCCGGTATATTGCTGCGCCAGCAGCATACCGGCAAAACGGGCAAACTGTTCGGGCTTGGCCACTCTAAGCAGATACGGAATCTGCCGCGCCACCCACGGCAGCCACTGCGCCCGCACCTCTTCGCTGCCCAGCCAGTTCAACAGCTTATCGGCGGGCTGCGCCTGATAAACGCGCAAGGCTATCGGTTTGCCCAGCAGGAAATTGTTTTCGATAAACCGTCCCAGCTCGTCGGCAATCCTTTCTTGATTGCGCGGCAATATCGCCGTATGCGGAATGGGCAACCCCATAGGCCGTCTGAACAATGCGGTTACGGCAAACCAGTCGGCCAGCGCCCCCACCATCGCCGCTTCTGCAAACGCCTTGACGTACGCCAGCCAGCCGTACTGTTTCACCAGCAACTGCGAGGCGACAAACAACACGCAGGCAGCCAGCAGCAGGCCGGTCGCCCAGCGGCGGCTTTTCCTCAAACGCGCCCGGGCCAGCTCCGTGCGCACTTCGGCGGAAAGCGTGTGCATAATGTTCCTTTTCAATCAAAAACCGTTTCAGAATTATAGCGCATACGGGATTGCGGCTGTCTGTCCGCCACGTTATTGCCTGTTTTTTAGGCAACATTGATTTATACTTTTATTTCAATATGGTAGCGTACTTTTCCACAAGCATTGCACACAGCAGCAAACACGGCTTGTGGTCAAACTACCTGCCTTTCGATTTTTCCACAGTTTTGCAGCATTTTATCCGCATTTTATGTGCATAAATACAAAAAGGCCGTCTGAAACATTTTTCAGACGGCCTTTCTATCATTTAGAAATCAGGCGATGGACGCGTTCACAAATGCAGTGAGCTGACCTTTTGCCAAAGCGCCGACTTTGGTGGCAACGTTTTCGCCGTTTTTGAACACCATCAGCGTCGGGATACCGCGCACGCCGAATTTGGCGGGGGTGGCTTCGTTGTCGTCGATGTTGAGTTTGACGACTTTCAGACGGCCTTCAAATTCGGCGGCGATGTCGTCCAAGATCGGAGCGATCATTTTGCAAGGGCCGCACCAAGGTGCCCAGAAGTCCAGCAATACGGGGACGTCGGATTTCAAAACGTCTTGTTCGAAATTTGCATCGGAGGTGTGGATAATCAGTTCGCTGCTCATGAGTTTTTCCTTTTTGTGTCAAATTGAATCAGATGTTGTGCAGGATAGGGCTTGGGGCTGAAAATTTCAAGTGTCGGAAAAGTGTAATAGCTTTTTTGTAAGGTTGCCATCGGGATTGGCTAATGTTTTTCAGACGGCCTGCCTGATCGGTCAGCCTGCCCTAAAGCTCATCAGATGGCGCGTGTAATCGCTGGAAGGGTTGGAAAATACGGTTTCGCAGTCGCCCTCTTCGACGATTTTGCCGTCTTTCAACACCATCACGCGGTGCGACAGGGCGCGGATGACGGCGAGGTCGTGGCTGATGATGATGAGGCTGAGACCGTGTTTTTTCTGCAAATCGGCGAGCAGCTCCAGAATCTGTTGCTGCCATTGTACGTCGAGCGCGCTGGTCGGTTCGTCCAAAACGAGGATTTTCGGGCGGACGATGATGGCGCGGGCGATGGCGAGCCGCTGGCGTTGTCCGCCGGAAAAAGCGTGCGGATAGCGTTCGAGCGCGTCTTCGGGCAGACCGACCTGCCGCAATACGTCTTGCACGCGCTGCCGCATTTCTGTACGGGACAAATCGGGTTCGTGGACGCGCAGGGCTTCGGAAACGATATTAAAGACGTTCATGCGCGGGTTGAATGCGCCGAAGGGGTCTTGGAACACCATTTGGATGTCGCGCCTCGATTCGCGCGTCCAGGCCTCGCCGTTGATTTTCAGACGACCTTCCGCGTCGATAAGGTGCATCACGGCTTTTGCCAGCGTGGTTTTGCCGCAGCCGCTTTCGCCGATGATGCCCAGCGTTTCGCCCGCTTTCAAATCGAAGGAAACCGGCTCCAACAGGGTTTTGCTGCGTTTTTTGAACCAGCCCGCCGTTTCTTTGACGGCAACGGAAAGCTGCTCCGCCTGCAAGACGGTGGCGGGGTTGTCCGCCAAAGGTACGACCTTGCGCGCGGCGCCGGCGTTCAACAGCATTTGCGTGTATTCGTGTTGCGGACGGGCGAACACTTCCGCCGCTGCACCCGTTTCGACAATGCGTCCGCCGCGCATCACGGCAACGTCGTCTGCAAAACGGCGGACAAGGTTCAGGTCGTGGGTGATGTAGAGCATGGTCATGTTGTGCGCCTGCTGCAAGCGCGCCAACAAATCGAGAATTTGCGCCTGTACGGCAACATCCAAGGCGGTGGTCGGTTCGTCGGCAATCAGGAGCTTGGGTTCGGCGGCAACCGCCATCGCAATCATCGCCCGCTGCCGCTGTCCGCCGGAAAGCTGGAAGGGATAGGCAAAGGCTTTCTGCTCCGGCTCGCGGATGCCGGTTTCCGCCAAGAGTTCGACCGCCCTCGCCCATGCCTGTTTTTTGTCCAAACCCAGATGCAGGGTCAACACTTCAGCAATCTGCGCGCCAACGCGCATCACGGGGTTGAGCGCGGTCATCGATTCTTGAAACACCATGCCGATTTCCCGTCCGCGCAACTTTTGCAGGGCGCGTTCGGATTGGGTCAGCAAATCGTTGCCGCAAAATTTCAGACGGCCTTCAAACGACACCAGCGGATTCAGCCGCATAATGCCCTGCGCCAACACGGTTTTACCGCTGCCGCTCTCACCAACCAATGCCAGTTTCCTGCCGGCCTGTACGGTCAGGCTGACATCGTGCAGGACTTGCTTGCCAGGGAACGAGGCATTCAGATTTTCGATTTCCAAAATGTTCATAGGATTTATCTGCTTAATCGTATTTTTCAGACGGCCTCAACTTCTTATCCGCACGTCAAACGCCTGACGCAAGCCCTCGCCTATCATCACCAGCAAAAGCAGCATAACCGTCAGCGTACCGACGGTGGACAAGCCTATCCACCAAGCGTCCAAGTTGTCCTTGCCCTGCGCCAAGAGTTCGCCCAAACTCGCCTGCGACGCGGGAACGCCCAAACCGAGGAAATCCAAGCTGGTCAGCGCAAGCACCGCGCCGGAGATACGAAAAGGCAGAAACGCCAATACGGGCGTCAGGCTGTTGGGCAGGATGTGCCGCCACATAATCGCGCGGTTGCCCACGCCCATCGAACGCGCCGCCAAAACGTAATCCGCCTGACGGTTTTTCAAAAACTCGGCGCGGACGTAGTCCGACAGCCCCATCCAGCCGAACAGCGACAGCAACACCAGCAAAATCAACAAACTGGGATTAAAAAACGAAGACAGGATAATCAAGAGGTAAAGCTCCGGCATTCCGCCCCAGATTTCGATAAAGCGCTGCATCAAAAGGTCGGTCTTGCCGCCGAAATAACCCTGCACCGCGCCGGTGATCACGCCGATTACGGTCGTTACCAAGGTCAGCGCAAGGGCGAACAAAAGGGAATCGCGGAACCCGTAAACCAAACGCGCCAAGACATCGCGACCGCGGTCGTCCGTGCCGAGCAAGTGCCTTTCGGACGGACTTGCAGGGTCGGGCTGCGTGTCGAAATCATTGAGCGTATCGGCATCGTAGGAATTGGGCAGATAAACGGCGTAATTGCCGTTTGACGTGATGTTGCCGCGTATCAGCGGGTCGAGGTAATCGGCAGGCGTGTCGAAATCGCCACCGAACACGGTTTCGTTGTATTCGTTTACCAGCGGAAAATAATATTCGCCCTGATAACGTATCCACAAGGGCTTGTCGTTGCTCCACAAAGGCGCAAGCAGCGCGACGGCGAACAAAACGGCTAAAACCCGCAACGCGAACCAGCCGCGTTTGTGTTGTTTGAATGCCTGCCAAGTGGGGTTTGAGGTGTGTGTTTTCATGGTTTGGAAAGGTTTATCAGTCATGATTCAGAAACATATTTTTCAGACGACCTATTTCTGTCCGCCGAAATGAATGCGCGGATCGACCCACGAATAAGAAATATCCGACACCAATTTCGCCAGCAAACCCATCAGCGTGAACACATACAGCGTCCCCATCACCACCGGATAATCGCGCTTCATCACCGCCTCGTAGGAAAGCAGCCCCAGCCCGTCGAGCGAGAACAAGGTTTCAATCAGCAGGCTGCCGGTGAAAAACGCGCCGATAAAGGCGGCGGGAAAGCCGGTAATCAGCGGAATCATCGCGTTGCGGAAAACGTGTTTCCACAAAATTTGCTTTTCCGGCAAACCCTTGGCGCGGGCGGTATAGACATATTGGCGGCGGATTTCTTCAAGAAACACGTTTTTCGTCAACACCGTCGTTACCGCCAGACTGCCCGCCACCGAAGCCGTAATCGGCAGCGCCATGTGCCACAGATAATCCTTGATTTTGCCTGCCCACGACAGCGTGTCGAAATCATCGCCGACCAAACCGCCCTGCGGGAACCACGCAAAAAAGCTGCCGCCGCCGAACAACACCAGCAGCACCAAACCCAACACAAACGGCGGTATGGTATAACCGACCAGCACCACCATCCCCGTTACCGCATCAAAACGGCTGCCGTCGCGCACCGCCTTGGCAATGCCCAACGGGATACAAATCAGATAAGTCAGGAAAAACGTCCACAAGCCCAAACTCATCGACACCGGCATTTTCTGTTTGACCAGCTCGAACACGGTTTCATGATGGAAAAAACTCTTGCCCAAATCAAAACGGGCAAACCGCCACACCATATCCGCAAACCGCGTCAGCGGCGGCTTGTCGAAACCGTACAGCGCATTCAACGCCGCCAAATCTTCCGGACTGATGCGGTTGCCGTTTTTCATGATATTGCCCGCCGTCGCATTCGCCGTCTCGCCGCTGACCGCACCATGCGTCAACTGCTGCACCATCTGCTCCACCGGCCCGCCCGGCACAAATTGGATAACGGCAAAAGTAATCGCCAAAATCCCCAACAGCGTGGGGATTAAGAGTAATAGGCGGTGGAGGATGTAACGGTACATATCTGTGATGTCCTTATAACGGTATATTTGTGAAAATGCTATTGCCCGATACCGCGTTCGTGCCACCGTTTTTTACTAACGGACAGGAGTTACGTGTGGAATAATCCGCACCGTCTAATCGTAGCATCCAAATGGCGTGGATATGGTTCGACAGCACATATACGGCGACGGTTTCAAAGGGATATTGTTTTTGCACATCCATATAGGCCGCCCGCAATAAGCCGATATGTTCGACAAGCAGGCGTGATTTCGAGTCGGCGAGTTTGACAGTGAAAAAGAATGTGCCGCCGGCAATGAAGTTTCTGCGATAACGCGCCATAGGATTTTTGTTTTTGGTTTGAGCGTTGGAGAAGGAACGGTTTGTTGTTTAAGGTTTTAACTTTGTTGAAGCTGATGTTTTCAGACGGCATTGGAGGCCGTCTGAAAAGTTGAAACGACAAACCGTCAATCAAGCAACCGCGTGCGTACCGCACACACCCTACACATTGGTTTTAAAGTTCCGCATAATTCACAGGTAGGGTGTGTAGCACAGCCACGCACGCGGTAGGTATGCAGGCTACGGCTTGCTGAATATCAATATTCAGACGGCCTTTTCTCTGACTGGAACGCGGCTTGCCTTCTCGGCAAATAAACTCGGATGATAGGCTGGGTTGGCAAACCCGATAAAATGCCGGAAGCTCAACGGTTTTGTTGGGTCAAGAACCAACCTACATTTAATTTCCGACAGGCTGCTTCCCCCCCCCCCCGTCATTCTCGCGCAGGCGGGAATCTAGTAACGCGGGATTTCAGTAACTGCCTTTTCATTGGCTTCCGAGCCGAACAATCCGGATTCCCGCCTGCGCGGGAATGACGGCGGAAAGGTCGTCTGAAAACGTCGGTCTCAACGAAATTAAATTTTGAAAAGGCAGAGCGCGAATCAAACGACCGTGTGCGTACCGCACACCCTACGCGCTAGTTTTAAAATTTCGTATGATTCACAGGCAGGGTGTATGGGGCATAGCCACGTACGCGGAGGATGGGGATGCAGGCTATGGTTTGCTGAAAAATATCCGGCTTTATTGCAGCGGATATTTTTCAGGTAGCCTTTATTGGTAGGAAGCTCAAATGGCAGATTGGGTCATGACCCAACCTACGTTTGCTGTTGTTTGAACAAAAATGCAGGTCGAATTCTCGAATCCGACATTTGATATTGTCTGATATTGTCGCCATCATCAGACAGGGAGGAATATCGAAGGTTTTGTCGGATACAAGTATCCGACCTACGTTTTCAGACGGTATCTAAAAATTTAAAACGGCAAACCGTCAATCAAACAATCGGGTGCATACGTACCTCACACCCCCTACACATCGGGTCTAGGTTTTATGCAGACTATGGCTTGTTTATTTCTATTTTGTAACGGGAACGCTATGTCGCAATAGTACTATGCAGCTTGAACCAGTATCATCACCTCCCAAGCTTTCAATTTGTCCGTTCATGGTTATGATTTGTCCAACTTTCAGGTTGGCTGCAGCTGCGCTGCTGCTCATGCCCGCATTGATACGTTCTGAACCAACCTGCATTACTACACGGTAAGTGTTCTCCAGTATGGTACCGCCATTTTTTCCAAATTTACTGAAATCATCTTTATAAATTCGCAATACTTTACCAGTAGGATGGATGGTTTTGCCGATATATTTCCGATTGGCCATCATACTGTTTTCACGATATTCTTTACAGATTTGTGCAGGTGAGGCCTTCTCTACTGCTCCTCCAAATAGCGCAGAACCTTGATTTTTCAAATCGCTCATGCCATCCATGAAATTATCATATTCGGCACAAGCTGAAAGTGTTAACAATGCCGCTACACCTGCTGCAACTGATTTCAATTTCATTACAAAGTTCCTTTTCATGAGGTAATCCATATTTGTATGAATGTAAAAAAGAAAACAATATTTGTCAACTATTATTAATAGTAAAATCAAAATAATGTCATGACAAAAGATTAAATATGCAGACTATATCTTGCTCTGTTTATTTTTTGAGTTTCAGTGCTGCATAGGTATTTTTAACACTTTTTTCGCTTTTAATATTTTACAAGCTCTGACGCAAAGTTATTTGCTAGTTTCCAGATTTTGATTATTCAATATGTGTTTCAGGTATTTGCCGGTATAACTCCCCTTAACCTTAGCCACCTGCTCGGGGCTACCTGAAGCAATAATCCTCCCCCCACCGTCGCCACCTTCCGGCCCTAAGTCCACAATCCAATCGGCAGTTTTAATTACGTCAAGATTATGCTCGATAATCACAATCGAGTTGCCTTTGCCTTTCAGACGACCTATGACTTCGAGCAGCAGGGCGATGTCGGCGAAGTGCAGGCCGGTGGTGGGTTCGTCGAGGATGTAGAGCGTTCTGCCGGTGTCGCGTTTGGAGAGTTCCAAGGCGAGTTTGACGCGCTGGGCTTCGCCGCCGGAGAGGGTAGTGGCGGATTGTCCGAGGCGGATGTAGCCGAGGCCTACGTCCATCAGGGTTTGCAGTTTGCGCGATACGGTGGGGACGGCGTCGAAAAATTCGCGGGCTTCTTCGACGGTCATGTCGAGGACTTGGCTGATGTTTTTGCCTTTGTATTGGATTTCGAGCGTTTCGCGGTTGTAGCGTTTGCCGTGGCAGACTTCGCAGGGGACATACACGTCGGGCAGGAAGTGCATTTCGACTTTGATGACGCCGTCGCCTTGGCAGGCTTCGCAGCGGCCGCCTTTGACGTTGAAGGAGAATCTGCCGACGTTGTAGCCGCGTTCGCGCGAGAGGGGTACGCCGGCGAAGAGTTCGCGGATGGGGGTGAACAGGCCGGTGTAGGTGGCGGGGTTGGAGCGCGGGGTGCGGCCGATGGGGGATTGGTCGACGTTGATGACTTTGTCGAGGTGTTCGAGGCCGCGGATGTCGTCGTATGGGGCAGGTTCTTCTTGGGCGCGGTTGAGTTCGCGGGCGGTGATTTTGGCGAGGGTGTCGTTAATCAGGGTGGATTTGCCGCTGCCGGATACGCCGGTGATGCAGGTAATCAAACCGAGCGGCAGTTCGAGGGTAACGTTTTTGAGGTTGTTGCCGCGCGCGCCTTTGAGGACGAGCATTCGGTCGGGATTGACGGGCGTGCGTTCAGACGGCACGGCAATGGATTTTTTACCGCTGAGGTATTGTCCGGTAACGGATTTTTCGCATTTGGCGACGTTTTCGGGCGTGTCGGCAATCAGTACGTTGCCGCCGTGTTCGCCTGCGCCCGGGCCCATATCGACGACGAAATCGGCTTCGCGGATGGCGTCTTCGTCATGTTCGACCACAATCACGCTGTTACCCAAATCGCGCAGGCGTTTGAGGGTGGCGAGCAGGCGGTCGTTGTCGCGCTGGTGCAGGCCGATGGAGGGTT
Organism: Neisseria oralis; assembly: GCF_045062685.1. Lineage (NCBI taxonomy): Bacteria > Pseudomonadati > Pseudomonadota > Betaproteobacteria > Neisseriales > Neisseriaceae > Neisseria > Neisseria oralis. Next base: position 53,240 of record NZ_JBJGEB010000005.1, on the reverse strand, counting down.
CGTCCAAAACGTACATCACGCCGGTCAGGCCGCTGCCGATTTGGCTGGCGAGGCGAATGCGCTGGGCTTCGCCGCCGGAGAGGGTTTCAGCGGAGCGGCTTAAATTCAGGTAATCCAGCCCGACGTTAATCAGGAAGCCGAGCCGTTCGATGATTTCTTTGAGGATTTTTTCGGCGATTTGTTTTTTGTTGCCGTCCAAATCCAGCGTTTCAAAGAATTGGTGGGTTTTGGTGAGCGGCCAGGCGGAAACTTCGTGCAACGGTTCGCCGCTGACGTAAACGTAGCGGGCTTCTTTGCGCAAACGTGCGCCGCCGCAGCTTGGGCAGGCGCGGTGGTTTTGGTATTCGCGCAGTTTTTCGCGCACGGTTTCGCTGTCGGTTTCGCGGTAGCGGCGTTCGAGATTGGGAATGATGCCTTCGAAGGCGTGGCTGCGGTTGAAGGTGGTGCCGCGTTCGGACAGGTATGTGAAATCAATGACTTCTTTGCCCGAGCCGTGCAACACGACTTTTTTCACTTTTTCAGGTAGCGTTTCCCAAGCAGCCTGCACATCGAAACCGTAATGCCGCGCCAGCGACTGAATCATTTGGAAATAGAACTGGTTGCGCTTGTCCCAGCCGTCAATCGCGCCCGTTGCCAGCGACAATTCGGGATGGGCGACCACTTTTTCGGGGTCGAAGAAATTGGTGTTGCCCAAGCCGTCGCAAGTCGGGCAGGAACCCATCGGGTTGTTGAACGAAAAGAGGCGCGGCTCCAATTCGGGCAGGCTGTACGAACACACGGGGCAGGCGAAACGCGCGGAAAACCAATGTTCTTCGCCGCTGTCCATTTCCATTGCCAGCGCGCGCTCGTTGCCGTGGCGCAGCGCGGTTTCAAAACTTTCCGCCAGCCGCTGCTTGATGTCCGCCTTCACTTTCACGCGGTCGATGACCACGTCGATATTGTGTTTGATGTTTTTTTCCAGCTTCGGCACTTCGTCAAGCTGATAGACCTCGCCGTCCACGCGCACCCGCGCAAAACCCTGCGCCTGCAAGTCGGCAAAGAAATCGACAAACTCGCCTTTACGCTCGCGCACCGCCGGCGCCAGAATCATCACGCGCGTGTCTTCAGGCAGCTTCAACACGGCATCGACCATCTGCGATACGGTCTGGCTCGACAGCGGCAGATTGTGTTCGGGGCAATACGGCGTGCCGACGCGGGCGTACAAAAGGCGCAGGTAATCATGGATTTCCGTAACCGTGCCGACGGTGGAACGCGGGTTGTGGCTGGTGGATTTCTGCTCGATGGAAATCGCGGGCGACAGGCCTTCGATCAAATCGACATCGGGCTTGTCCATCATCTGCAAAAACTGCCGCGCATAGGCGGAAAGGCTCTCGACATAACGCCGCTGCCCTTCGGCATACAGCGTGTCAAACGCCAGCGACGATTTGCCGCTGCCCGACAGCCCCGTGACCACCACCAGCTTGTGGCGCGGAATGTCCAAATCGACGTTTTTCAAATTATGCGTGCGCGCGCCGCGGATGCGGATGGTGTCGTTGTCGCGGGTGTGGTGTGGGTGGTGTTTGCACATGGTGGGAATGCCGTCTGAAAAATAAAGGTAATCCGTTATTGTAACACTTTATGAAAGGCCGTCTGAAACGGTGTTTCAGACGGCCTTTCATACGGTTTGCCATTTTAAAAGCTCCCTACTCCTTCGGGTCGGCAATCAGCACCCTGCGGTTTTCAGACGGCCACAACAGCTTGGCAGCCTCCCGCAATTTTTCCAGCGTCAGTATTCCGGCCAATGAGTCTGCGTCGGCGGGATACCGTTCGCGTTCTATCAGGCGTTCAAGCTGCGCTTCCGGATTTTTCAGACGGCCTGTTTCTTGTTCGATAAAGCGGCGGCGCAAGGGAACAAGCTGCTGTTCGGTCAAGGTATCGGGCAGTGCCGCCAGTGTTTCTTCTCCGAGCCTGAGCAGGATTGCGGCCTTGTCGGGCGCGGCGGTGAAATGCAGCTCGCTTTCTACACGGTTGCGGGTAGGGTTCAGTACAGCCTCGAATTTCAGGCTGTATATGCCTGCCGCCTTGTCGCGCAGCTCGGTTTTTAACCGCTCCCCCGCCAAAATACGCAGCAGTTTAATCTGCACGGCAGTTTGCGGATTCCACCGGCGGGAGGCGAACGTCCAGGCGGATACGTCGCTGCGCGCTTCGGAATGGATTGCCCTGCGTTCCATCTTGCTGCCGGACAAAGGCAGACGCGGCGCGGCATTTTCAGACGGCCTGCGGGGAATCCCTGCAAGATATTGCCCGACCAGCGGTTTCAACCGTGCGGCGGATTGGCCGGTCAGAATATAAACGGCGGCGGGAGCCTGAATAATATTCCGCCACTGCGCCAGAAACTGCGGTTTGCCGACCGCCTCGGCTCCAACCGGTACGGGTTCGCCTATTCTGCCGAACCGGATTTCCTCGGCCGCGCGTTCCTTTGCGGCTCCGTCCGCGGCTTCTTCCGCGCGGACGCGTTGCAACAACGTACTTTCCGCCGCTCCAACCTGCGGCGACACCGCATAGGCGTGATACAGGCGCAACAGGGATTCGGTTTCCTCATCGGGCGCGCTGCCGGCGATTTTGCTGCCGTCCGCCTGCAAAGTCATGTTCAGGGTTATCCGGTGCCGCTGCATCCACGAACGCAACTGCACAGGTGTAAACCCCTGCGGGGCGGACTGCCAGACTGTTTTCTGCGCCGTCCGTGCCAAACGCGGATGACTGCCCGCCCCCATGAATCCTGTTTCGCCCAAAATCCTAATATACGTTTTGCCGTCGGCGGCAGGATGGTTTTGCACAACGACCGTATCACCGTTTTGCAGCTTCCAGCGCGTGATTTTTAGACGGCGTTCATGCTGTTCCGCAACGATGGCGCCGCCTTCCGGCCGCATGGTAAAACCGCCGTCCGCCGTATCGGTTGGCAATTCGGGCAATTCGGCGGCCCGCAATTTTTCCGCCAGCGCGGCTATTTCAGACGGCCTCGGCAAGTCTTTAACGCCATCGGAATCAGGGGATTGAACCTGTACGAGTTTGTCGTCCGCCTCCAGCCATTGCCGCAGCCGCCGGCTAATATCTTCGGGACCAATCCGCCGCAAAGCCGCTTCGGCGGCTTCTGCCTTTTGCGCCGGAGTGCGGACGGGTTTACCGGCAAAAACGGCCTCGGTAACGGTTTGCACGGCCTGCTCAAATCCGTCCGGCAAGCCGGTTTCCCGCTTCGCCCGCGCCGCCTCGTCCCGCACAGCCGCCACACCGGTTTCAAATTCAAGAGGCGTAACCGGTTTTCTCAAAATTCGTTCGCGTAATTCCAGTATGGCGGCCAAACCCGCACGATGGCCGCCGGAGGCTGCAACTGCCGTTGCAAATCCTACGGCCGAGGTATGCCTGCCGATACTTGCTTTGCGTACGGTTATCCTGTCTCCGATTTCGGGCCGACCCTGCTGCCTTTTGTCTGCACGCTGCGTCAAAATATGCAGGGCGATACGATCGATATTCTGTTCCCGCTCGCCATCATCGTCATCACTGCGCGAAAGGCTGTCGTCAAAACGGAACAGGACCGAAATAAAACTGCCGCCTTCTCGGGTTTCGGCGACATGCCAGCCCTGCCGCAAAACAGGTTCGTAATAGCTGCCGCCGCGCTCGGGCAAACCGCCCTGCCGCAAACCGCCGAAATATTTTTCCAACAACGGCACAGCCTCGTCAGACGAAATGCGGCCCGATACCACCAACCGCATATTTTCCGGCACATACCAGCGCCGGTGGAAGGCTTCCAGTACTTGCGGCGGCGTGTTGCGGATGCTTTCCAGCGTACCGATAACCGCAAACCGCGCCTGACGGCTGCCGCTGCGCAAAACTTCCGTCCGCCAGCGGTTCATCCGCCCTGCCGCACCCAACCCGTTACGCCATTCTGCTTCGATAATCTGCTTTTCCTGACGCCAGTCTTCGGTAGAAAAAACATGTGGCGACATCATGGCCGACAAAGCCCACAAGGCTTGTTCCAAACCTGCCCTGCCCTTGTCGGAACGGAACAGGTAAAGTGTGCGCTCATGGCCGGTCAACGCATTAAACTCCGCGCCGCGCCTCCATCCCGCTGCAACCAACGCATTCCCCACACCGTCGGGGAAATCGGGCGCACTCCGGAAAACCATATGCTCGACCATATGCGCCGTACCGATTTCTTCGATACCGTTTTCATCGGCGGCACCCGCACCGACCTGCATCTGCACATCGATATACCGTCCTGCTGACGGTACCGTCAGAATATGGTAGGCCAGCCCGTTTTTCAGACGGCCTGCGGTATAAGCGGTACGGGCGCAAACAGAAACCGCTGCCGTAGAAAGCGCAGCGGTCAGGATGATTTTGTGTATAAGGCCGTTCATGACAAAACAGGCGGATTCCTACGGCAGCTTACTGGATACTCTTGCCGATGCGGGATTTGTCGCGGAAGTTCATCCAGATAAAGAACGCCTTGCCGACAATCAGTTGGTCGTCGACAAAGCCCCAATAGCGGGAATCTTCGCTGTTGTCGCGGTTATCGCCCATCATAAAGTAATAGCCTTTGGGCACGATACATTTGAACGACGAACCGTCTTCAGCGTATTCGCAATTATCGCGGAACGGAAACGAAGCGCGCACGGCCTGCGGGATAAAGCTCGGTTGTCCGGCCATTTTCAGTACGCGGAAGCTGTGGTCGCCGATATTTTCGCGGTACGCGTTGGCTTCGATGTCCATCACGCCGTATTGGCGGGTGTTTTCGGTATAAGTTTCCTTGCCGTCGGCCTTATCTGCCATTACCTGCCCGTTGACGCTCAACACTTTGTTTTTATACTCGACGACATCGCCCGGCAAGCCGACCGCACGTTTGATGTAGTTGACAGATGTATCTTCGGGGTAGTTGAACACCACCACGTCGCCGCGCTGGATTTTTCCGGTTTCCACCAACACATCGTTAATTATCGGCTTACGGATGCCGTAGGCGAATTTGTTCACAAGGATGAAATCGCCAACCACCAATCCGGGCCGCATCGAGCTTGACGGAATCTGGAACGGTTCGGCCACAAATGTACGCAATACAAACACAAACAGGATAATCGGAAAGAAGCCGCTCATATAGTCGGTAAAATGGCCGCGGTCTTTGTGCGACGGGTCCCTGCTTAAACGGAATTTGTGGATAATCCATATGATTCCGGTAAAGGCGACGAACACCAGCAACACGGCGGTAAAGCTCATATTGAAAGACAATACGCCGAAAATCCCGACCATAATCAACAGATAACCCCATTGCAGGGCACTGCTCCATTCTCCGTTTTCCCCGCGTTCTTTACTACTGAACAAGAACATGACGAAACCGACGGCTATGGCGGCTATGGCGGCATATAAAAGATTTGTACTCATTATTTATCACTCACTTGCAGAATCGCCAAGAATGCGCTTTGCGGGATTTCCACATTGCCCACTTGTTTCATGCGGCGTTTGCCTGCTTTTTGTTTTTCGAGAAGTTTTTTCTTACGGGTAATATCGCCGCCGTAACATTTCGCCAAGACGTTTTTACGCAGGGCTTTGACGTTTTCGCGGGCGATAATCTGGCTGCCGATGGCAGCTTGGACAGCGATGTCGAACATTTGGCGCGGAATCAGTTCGCGCATTTTCGATGCCAGCTCGCGGCCTCGGTGAACGGCGCTTTGACGGTGCACAATCAGGCTCAGTGCATCGACTTTTTCGCCGTTGACCATGATGTCGAGCTTAATCAAATCAGACGGTTGGAACTCTTTGAAATGGTAGTCCAGCGAGGCATAGCCGCGTGAAGTGGATTTGAGTTTGTCGAAAAAGTCCATCACGACTTCGTTCATGGGCAAGTCGTAAGTCAGCATGACTTGACGGCCCATGTACTGCATATTGACCTGCACGCCGCGCTTTTGGTTACACAAAGTCATGACATTGCCGACGTATTCCTGCGGCACGAGGATGGTCGCGGTGATAATCGGCTCGAGAATGGTTTCGATGCTGCCGATGTCAGGCAGTTTGGACGGGTTTTCAACTTCGATTTTTTCGCCGCTCTTCAACACGACTTCGTAAACCACCGTCGGCGCGGTGGTAATCAAATCCATGTCGAACTCACGCTCCAAGCGTTCCTGAACGATTTCCAAGTGTAGCAGGCCTAAGAAGCCGCAACGGAAGCCAAAGCCTAATGCTTGAGAAACTTCAGGCTCGAATTTCAACGAAGCATCGTTAAGCTGCAATTTTTCCAAAGCGTCGCGTAGAGCTTCGTAGTCGTGGCTTTCCACGGGGTAGAGGCCCGCGAATACTTGGCTTTGTACTTCTTGGAAGCCGGGCAGCGGCTCAGAAGCAGGGTTGGCAACCAAAGTAACCGTGTCGCCGACTTTTGCCTGTCCCAATTCTTTCACACCGGTAATCAAAAAGCCCACTTCGCCGGCTTTGAGTTCTTGTTTTTGAACCGATTTCGGTGTGAATACGCCCAGCTGTTCGACCTGAGTTTCCGCCTTGGTGCTCATAAAGCGCACTTTGTCTTTCAGCTTGATGGTGCCGTTTTTCACACGAATCAACATGACCACGCCGACGTAGTTGTCAAACCACGAATCGACGATAACGGCTTGCAGCGGCGCGTTTTCTTCGCCGGTCGGCGCGGGGATTTTGGCAACGATTTCTTCCAAAACGTCTTCCACGCCGATGCCACTTTTGGCGGAACATTGCACCGCACCGACGGCATCGATGCCGATGATGTCTTCGATTTCCTGTTCCACGCGCTCGGGGTCGGCGGCGGGCAGGTCGATTTTGTTCAAGACAGGCACGACTTCCACGCCCAAATCAATCGCGGTGTAGCAGTTCGCCACGGTTTGCGCTTCCACGCCTTGCGATGCGTCAACGACCAAGAGCGCGCCTTCGCAGGCGGACAGCGAGCGGGAAACTTCGTAAGAGAAGTCGACGTGTCCCGGCGTGTCAATCAGGTTGAGTTGATACACCTGCCCGTCGCGTGCTTTGTAGTTGAGCGCGGCGGTTTGCGCTTTGATGGTGATGCCGCGCTCTTTTTCGATGTCCATGGAGTCGAGCACCTGCGTACTCATTTCGCGCAAATCCAAGCCGCCGCAGTATTGGATGAAGCGGTCGGCAAGCGTCGATTTGCCGTGGTCGATGTGGGCAATGATGGAGAAATTCCGTATATTTTTCATATCGTAGAATTGAAAAAACAGTATGTGTTTCGAAAGGCCGTCTGAAAAACGCGGTAGGCGTTCAGACGGCCTCGAACAAAAACAAATAGTCGGGTATTTTAGCGGAAATTCACTGCTTACGCATGAAATTTCCATCAGTCATGCCGCAGTCCGCCGCAAAAGCGCACAGTTCAGAGCCGCTCCATCATTTTCAAAACCATTTCTGCGGAATGTACTGCCGCGGTTTTTAAAAATTCATCGAAACTGACGTCGGCTTTCTCGTCGGCCGAATCGGAAACCGCGCGAATCACCACAAACGGCACGCCGAGCTGCGTACAGGTCTGCGCAATGGCCGCCGCTTCCATTTCCACCGCCTGTATGTCGGGGAAACGGCTGCGGATTTCCTCTACCCGCCCGCTGCTGTGGACAAATTGGTCGCCGCTGGCAATCAGGCCGCGCCTGGCCGATGCGCCTTCAAACACGCTTGCGGCCTGCTCCGCCGCGCCCACCAGCCTTTCGTCCGCGTCAAACACTGCCGGCAGGCGCGGGACCTGCCCCCATTCGTAACCGAACGCGGTTACGTCGACATCGTGATGCGCCGCTTTATCGCCGATAACCACGTCGCCGACCTTCAGCCCTTTGCCCAAACCGCCCGCGCTGCCGGTGTTGATGACGCAGTCAGGATTGAACTGATGCACCACCCATGCCGTCGCAACCGCCGCATTGACTTTGCCGATACCGCTCAACGCCAGCACCATGCGTTTGCCCGCATACCGTCCCGCGCAGGCGGTAAAGCTGCCGAAGCTCAGGGTATGCACTTCTTCCATACGGGCGCGCAGAAGCGCGATTTCCTGTTCCATGGCGCCGATTACGGCGATTGTTTGTTCAGACATTGTCCTCGTCCCTATCCGGTCGTTAAAATTTCCGCAAATATTATACCGACAAATTTAATTACCCGTGCAGGCCGCGCCGCCGCCTTATTTTGCTATAATTGCCGCCGGAAAAATACGACTTACATATGCTTGGAGACTATCATGATGGAAAACACACCCCGCAACGCCAAAGACGATCTCTATACCTGGCTGCGCCACATGAACAAATTTAAAGGTTCCGACCTTTTCATCACCACCAATTTCCCGCCGGCCATGAAAGTGGACGGCAAAATCACCCGCCTGACCGACGAGCCGCTGACCGCCGAAAAATGTATGGAAATCGCCTTTTCGATTATGACCACCAAACAAATCGAAGAGTTCTCCAGCACCAACGAATGCAACTTCGCCATCAGCCTGCCCGACACCAGCCGTTTCCGCGTCAACGCCATGGTACAGCGCGGCGCAACCGCCCTAGTGTTCCGCGCCATCACCAGCAACATCCCGAAATTCGAAAGCCTGAACCTGCCGCCCGTGTTGAAAGAAATTGCTTTGAAAAAACGCGGTTTGGTCATCTTCGTCGGCGGTACGGGTTCGGGCAAGTCCACCTCCCTGGCTTCGCTCATCGACTACCGCAACGAAAACACTTTCGACCACATCATCACCATCGAAGACCCGATTGAGTTCGTTCACCAGCACAAAAACTGCATCATCACCCAGCGCGAAGTCGGCGTCGACACCGAAAGCTGGATGGCCGCGCTGAAAAACACCCTGCGCCAGGCGCCCGACGTGATTCTTATCGGCGAGATCCGCGACCGCGAAACCATGGATTACGCCATCGCCTTTGCCGAAACCGGCCATTTGTGTATGGCGACGCTGCACGCCAACAGCACCAACCAGGCGCTCGACCGCATCATCAACTTCTTCCCCGAAGAACGCCGCACCCAGCTCCTGACCGACTTGTCGCTCAACCTGCAAGCCTTCATCTCGCAGCGCCTCGTTCCGCGCGAAGGCGGCCGCGGCCGCGTGGCGGCGGTGGAAGTGCTGCTCAACTCCCCGCTGGTCGCCGAGCTGGTTCACGAAGGCCGCATCCATGAAATCAAGGAACAGATGAAAAAATCCACCGCAATGGGTATGCAGACTTTCGACCAGGCATTGTACGATCTGTACGAGCGCGGCGACATCAGTTTCCAAGACGCGCTGAAAAACGCCGACTCTGCCCACGACCTGCGGCTCGACATCCAACTGCGCAGCCGCCGCGCCCAGAATGCGGGGCCGGATTTGGAACTGATTTAATCAGGCGGCAGAAAAAACCGCTCTGATATTTCCCCATCCGTAACAAGCCTTGAGGCCGTCTGAAAAAGTTTTCAGACGGCCTCAAGGCTTGTATAGCCGCTAATCCGCACTAACCCGCATTTATTCCTGCCGCTGCCAGCCTGCCCGCCTCCATCGTCCATACTTCGTCCGCCAGCACTTCGGCATCCGCCTTGTCGTGGGTAATCAGAATCATCGGGATACCGCTTACCTGCTGAATCTGCAACACTTCGTTGCGCGTATACGTGCGCAAATCGGCGTCCAACGCAGAAAAAGGCTCGTCCAGCAGCAGCAGCTCCGGCTCGGTAATCAAGGCCCGCGCCAAAGCGGTACGCTGTTTTTGCCCGCCGGAAATCTGTTGCGGATAATGGCCGGCCACCCGTTCCAGTCTGAGCATTTCCAGCCAGTAGCGGGCTTTTTCAGACGGCCTCTTCGACGGATTGGACAGCCCGCGCGCCAATCCGAAATCGATGTTCTGCGCCACGGTCAGGTGCGGAAACAGGGCGTAATCCTGAAACAGCAGGCCGACCCTGCGTTTCTGCACGGGCAGGTTAATCCGTTCGTCGAACCATGTCCCGCCGTTGACGCGGATATGCCCGCCGTCGGGCTTGAGCAGCCCCGCCAGCAGTTGCAGGGTCAGACTTTTCCCCGAACCGGACGGCCCGACGACGGCCAGCCGCCGCGCATCAGACCGCAACACGATGTCCAATCCGAACGACGGCAGTTTTTTGTGCAGCACAATATCAAACAGCATGGTTCCTCTCCCCTCGGGAACGCATCAGACGGCCGGTCGACAGCAAAACGGCTATGCAGACGGCGGAAACCAACACCACCAGCCCGTTGGCCAACGCATCGTCTCCGGCCTGCACCGCTTCGTAAATCGCCACCGACAGGGTTTGCGTCTTACCCGGAATACTGCCGGCAATCATCAGCGTCGCGCCGAATTCGCCCAGCGAACGGGCAAACGCCAGCAGCACGCCCGCCAAAATGCCGCGCCACGCCAACGGCAGGCTGACGCGGAAAAATACCGCCCATTCGTTCAACCCCAGCACGCGTGCCGCCTGCTCCAACTGCGGGCTGACCTCTTCAAACGCCGCCCGCGCGGGCTTGAACACCAGCGGAAACGTAACTGCCGCCGCCGCAATAACCGCCCCCTGCCAAGTGAAGATCAGATTGATGCCGAAATTGTCTTTCAGCCATGCGCCGACGGTACCGTTGCGGCCGAACACCACCAGCAGATAGTAGCCCATCACCGTCGGCGGCAGCACCATCGGCAGCATCAGCAGCGTATCCAGCAGCCCGCGTCCGACAAAACGCCCGCGCGCCAGCACGAAACCCGCCGCCGTACCGAACACGAAGTTCAACAAAGTAGCCATGCCTGCGATTTTCAGCGAAAGCAGCAGGGTCGTGATTAACGATTCGTTCATTTGGTATTCTTTATTAATATCGGGGATAGTGAGTATTACGAAACTGCCGAAAGCGCGGATGACGCTTTCTAGCAAACCTGAGGCCGTCTGAAAACGAAAAATGCGTTTCAGACGGCCTCAAATTTCTTTTTTCAAGGTTTTTTAAATCCGTATTTGTTCAACACGCCCTGCCCCTGAGCCGACAGCACATATTGCACGAAGCGTTTTGCCTCCACCTTCTGCGGACCGGAAGCAGCAACGGCAATCGGATAAGACACCGGCTCCTGCGTCGGCACGGTTTTCAGCACTTTCACCTTATCCTTCATCAGCATCGCATCGGTGTTGTAGACGAAACCAGCATCCACTTCGCCGCGTGCGACATAATCCAGCGACTGGCGCACGTTTTGCGTGGTGATGACTTTAGACCGGATATTGTCCCAAATTCCCGCTTTCTCCAAAGCGGCCTTGGAATAACGGCCGACGGGCACGCTGGCGGGATTGCTGATGGCGATGCGGTCGAACCGGTAGCCTTCCAAATCGCTCAGTCGGCCGACCGTCAATTTGCTGTCTTTGGGCGCGGCGATAACCAGCGAGTTGAGCGCGAACGATTTGCGGGTGGCTTTATCGATAACGCCTTTAACCTGCGCCTGATTCATGGTTTCCTGGTCGGCAAAGGCCAGCACGTCCACCGGTGCGCCCTGCAACGCCTGTTGCAGCAATGCGCCCGAACCGGCGGTATTCAGTTTGACTTTGCTTTGCGGATACTGTTTTTCGTATTTGGCGGCGATGTCGGCAAATGCCTCTTTCAGACTGGCGGCGGCGGACACGGTGATTTCGGCGGCGGAAACGCTGCCTGCGGCCAAAGTCAGCAGCAATGCGGTGTAGCGGATTTTCATGTTGTTCTTTCCGGTTTTCTGACATTAAACGGGATTTCGTTTGTAACACATCGCATACCGTTCGATGATGGTCATTTTTAACTAATACTAAAGAACTATATTTCAATGAGGCCGTCTGAAAACGGCAAATGCGTATCGTGTATAATACCGCTCTTCATTTATTTCAAAACGGTTTCAGATGGCCTCCCCCGCATCTCCCCAATCCGAATTCCTGCGCGGCATCAAAGAATGTTCGCCCATGCTTATCGGCCTGCTGCCGTGGGCGCTGATACTCGGCGTACAAGGCGGGCAGAAAGGGATGAACTGGCTGGAAATGCTGCTGATGACGGGCATGAACTTTGCCGGCGGCTCGGAATTCGCAACGGTCAATTTGTGGGCAAACCCGCTGCCGATACTGCTCATCGCCACCGTTACCTTCATGATTAATTCGCGCCATATCCTGATGGGGGCCGCCCTTGCGCCCTACCTGAAAGGTGTGCCGCTGAAAAAAGCCCTGCCCGCACTGTTTTTCATGTGCGACGAAAGCTGGGCGATGGGGCTGGCCGAAGCGCAGAAACGCAAACCGCTGGGGCTGCCTGCGTTCAATATGCCCTATTACGCGGGCGTGTGTTTCATCCTCTACACCACTTGGATAAGTTTCGCCGCCGTCGGCGCGGCGGTCGGTCCGATGTTCGGCGATGTGGCGGCATGGGGCTTCGGCATGGCGTTTCCCGCCGTGTTTTTGGTGCTGCTGCGGGGTATGTGGAAAAGCTTTACGGCGGCACGCCCTTGGTTTGTCAGCCTGATTGTGGCGGCGATGACCTATCTCTCGACCGAAGGCGCATGGTATGTCCCCGCCGGTGCGCTGGCCGGGCTGATGACCGCCTACTTCCAAGGAGGACAGAAATGACTCCGCTGATTTCGTCGGACTCGATGCTGGTTTTCCTGAGTATGCTGGCCGTTACCTATTCCACCCGCCTCGCCGGTTTCTTCGCCCTGCGCAACCGCACTCTGAGCAAACGCGCGGCGGCGGTAATGGAAGCCGCGCCGGGCTGCGTGCTGATTTCGGTCATCGCCCCGTATTTCGTTTCCGACAAACCGCACGAACTGATCGCCATCGCCCTGACCGTACTGGCCGCCAGCCGCCTGTCGATGCTGCCGACGGTATTAATCGGCGTGGCCGCATCAGGGCTGTTCGGCTACCTGTTGCAATAAACCCTTTTTTCAGACGGCCTCCGCCGACAAAGGCCGTCTGAAACCCCGAAAGCAAAATCATGGCAAACCAAAGACTCATCTACGGCTTCCACGCCGTCAACGCCCGCCTGTGGCAAAACCCGAAATCGATTACCGAACTCTATGTTCAAGAAGGCAAAAACGATGCCCGCACGCGTGATGTACTGGAGAAAGCGGTAAACGAAAACGTGCGCGTACACTTCGCCGACGCCGACCGCCTCAACGCCATCAGCAAAGGCGCCCGGCATCAGGGCGTGGTCGGGTTTATCGACGCTTCCAAAAACCACGTCCACCTCGAAGACGTATTGGAAAACCTGAGCGAACCGCCGTTGCTGCTGATACTCGACGGCATCACCGATCCGCATAACCTCGGCGCGTGCCTGCGAACCGCCGACGCAATGGGCGTACACGCCGTCATCGCACCGAAAGACAAAAGCGCAGGGCTGAACGCCACCGTCAGCAAAGTCGCCTGCGGCGCGGCGGAAACCGTCCCCTACATCACCGTAACCAACCTCGCCCGCACCCTGCGCGAGCTGAAAGAATACGGCATCTGGATCATCGGCACCGACATGGGCGGCGATGCCGACCTCTACCATTGCGACCTGCCCGACAGCGCGGCATGGGTGATGGGCAACGAAGGCGAAGGCATGCGCCGCCTGACGCGCGAACATTGCGACATGCTGGTGTCGATACCCATGTTCGGCACGGTCGAAAGCATGAACGTCTCCGTCAGCGCGGGCATGGTATTGAGCGAAACGCGCCGTCAACGGGTGTTGAAAGCGGAAAAATAGGCCCGGTATCGCGAACAGCCAAGGTCGTCTGAAAACTTTTCAGACGGCCTTTTTATCAACTGTAAATCTCAGCCCCTTTCTTCACAAACTCGACCGCTTTTTCCTCCATGCCCTGCCGTTGGGCTTTTTGCTTGTCGGCGTAGTCGCGCACTTCCTGCGTGATTTTCATCGAGCAGAATTTAGGGCCGCACATTGAGCAGAAGTGGGCGATTTTCGCGCCTTCGGCGGGCAGGGTTTCGTCGTGGAAGCTCTCGGCGCGTTCGGGGTCGAGGCTAAGGCGGAATTGGTCGCGCCAGCGGAACTCGAAACGCGCCTTGCTCAGGGCATTGTCGCGCAACTGCGCACCCGGCCAGCCTTTGGCGAGGTCGGCGGCGTGGGCGGCGAGTTTGTAGGTAATGATGCCGGTGCGCACATCTTCTTTGTCGGGCAGGCCGAGATGCTCTTTCGGGGTAACGTAGCAGAGCATGGCTGTGCCGTACCAGCCGATATTGGTCGCGCCTATGCCCGAGGTGATGTGGTCGTAGCTGGGGGCGATGTCGGTAACGAGTGGGCCGAGTGTGTAGAAAGGCGCTTCAAAGCAGTGTTGCAGCTCTTCAGTCATGTTTTCTTTGACGCGTTGCAGCGGCACATGGCCGGGACCTTCGATCATCACTTGTACGTCGTGTTTCCACGCTTTGGCGGTCAATTCGCCCAAGGTGTGCAGTTCGGCGAATTGGGATTCGTCGTTGGCATCGGCAATGCAGCCGGGGCGCAGGCCGTCGCCGAGGCTGAACGAGACGTCGTAGGCTTTCATGATTTCGCAGATTTCGTCGAAATGCGTGTAGAGGAAGTTTTCCCGATGGTGAGCGAGGCACCATTTCGCCATGATGGAGCCGCCGCGCGATACGATGCCGGTGAGGCGGTTGGCGGTCATCGGCACATAACGCAGCAACACGCCCGCGTGTATGGTGAAATAGTCCACACCTTGTTCCGCCTGCTCGATTAAGGTGTCGCGGAACAAATCCCAAGTCAGGTCTTCGGCGATGCCGCCGGTTTTTTCCAAAGCCTGATAGATGGGCACCGTGCCGATGGGGACGGGCGCGTTGCGGATAATCCATTCGCGCGTTTCGTGGATGTGCGCGCCGGTGGACAAATCCATAATCGTGTCCGCGCCCCAACGCAGCGACCACACCATTTTTTCGACTTCTTCGGTCAGGCTGGAGGTTACGGCGGAATTGCCTAAGTTGCCGTTGATTTTGACGCGGAAGTTGCGGCCGATAATCATCGGTTCGAGTTCGGGGTGGTTGATGTTGGCGGGGATGATTGCGCGTCCCGCGGCGATTTCTCGGCGCACGAATTCGGGGGTGATTTGGTCGGGGTGGGTCGGGATGTTCGCGCCGAAACTTTGTCCTGCGTGTTGTTTCAAGAGCTTGGCGTATTCGGGTCGTCTGAAAAGTTCGTCCAGCTTCATGCGTTCGCGTATGGCGGCAAACTCCATTTCGGGCGTGATGATGCCGCGGCGCGCATAGTGAAGCTGGGTTACGTTGCTGCCGCTTTTGGCGCGGCGCGGGCGGGTGATTTGGTTGAAACGCAGATGGGCGGTTTGCGGATCGTGTGCGCGTTCGATGCCGTATTCGCTGGAAAGCTTGGGCAGGATTTCGGTATCGCCGCGTTCGTCCAGCCATGCGGTGCGGACGTGCGGCAGGCCTTGTTTCAGGTCGATGTGTGCCGCCGGATCGCCGTACACGCCGCTGGTGTCATAGACGGGAATCGGCGGGTTGGCTTCCGTACCTTGCGCCGTGTAGGTGTCGTCCTGACGGATTTCACGCAAAGGCACACGGATGTCGCCGCGGCTGCCTTGCAGATACACGCGCTCCGAGTTCGGATATTTGAAGCGGATGCCGATGTCTTCGCTCAAGTCGGCAAGCTCGCGCGCTTCGTTGCCGGAGGTTTTGGCGGTTTTCTTTGGCGTAGTCATAAAAAATGCTCCTGTTTTCTCGTTTGAAAAGAAGAAACAGGAGCGTTTTGCTTTTTCAGACGACCTTAATATCAAAAAAGGCCGTCTGAAAGACAGAATCCGTGAAAACTCCCCACGCAGGTATTATCCCGATCGGGTGTAAAGGGTATTTCTCAGCCGCCTGAACATCAGGCAGCACCCCTGTTTCGTTAGAGGAGGATTATAAACCACGATTGGGGTTTATTGGAAATCTTAACGGGGCTGACATCGGTATTTTAAGGAATGAATTGCTTGAATATCGAGGGAATAGCTATATTGCGTTTCCATAAATCGAAACTTCGTCTGAAAAAGTTGTTTTGCTTTTCAGACGACGTTTGGTATGGCACAAATTTAGGATAACGGGTTCCGTTACCCTAAATCTACGGCTTATTTATTGTTCGGATGGGATTCCATCGGTGCAGACAAAGGCAGTTCGGGCATGGTACGGGCGGAGTCGGAAACATTGCCGGACAGGGTTTTCAGGAAGGCAACGATGTTGTCGGTGTCCTCTGGAGACAGGTCTTTGCCCAGTTGCGCTTTACCCATGATGGTAACGGCTTTGTCCAATTCCCAAACGCTGCCGTTGTGAAAATATGGATAAGTTTTGGCGACGTTACGCAAGCCTGGGACGCGGAAGAAGAATTCGTCTTCGGCTTTTTTGGTTACGTCGGCACGGCCTTTGTCGTGTTTCGGATCTTCGATGAATTTCCAGTACGGGCCTTCAACCAAACCGAATTTTTGGAAGGTTGCGCCGCCGAGGTTGACACCGCTGTGGCAGGCGATACAGCCGTTGTCCATAAAGGCGCGCACGCCTTTGCGCTCTTGCTCGTTCAGGGCGTTGACGTTGCCTTTGAGGTAGTCGTCCCATTTTGTGGGCGTCAACAGGGTGCGTTCGAATGCGCCCAGTGCGGTGGTGATGTTTTTGAAGGAAACTGCGCCGTCTTCGGGGAAGGCGGTTTTAAACAGTTCTTGATATTCGGGGATTTTGGCTATTTTGGCAGCGGCTGCTTCTTGCGAGTCGTTTGCCATTTCCACAGGGTTCACCAACGGTCCACCGGCTTGTTCTTCAACATCGGCCGCGCGGCCGTCTCAGAACTGCATGCCGAGCAAGGCGGCGTTTAAAGCGGTTGGGGAGTTGCGTCCGCCGAACTGTCCTTTATGGCCTTGGCTGGTCGGCAGGTTGTCCACGCCTGCGGTGGCGAGGTTATGGCAGGAGTTGCAGCTTACGGTGTTGCCTTTGGAGAGGCGCGGCTCATACCATAATTGATGGCCGAGTTTGACCTGTTCTTCGGTAAACGGGCGCAGTTTCTGCATTTCTTCGGCACTCGGCAACGGTTTGAAAATACTCTGTGCGCGTTTGAGCAATTCTTGGTCTTCAGGTGAAGCATTGCTGTCGGCAACGGCGGCGGAGGCCGCAGAAGCCGCATTCGAAGCAGCGTTTCCGGCAACAGTTGGGGAGGCCGTCTGAACGGCGGCTTCCGAAGCTCCCGAAGCCGCTTCCGGCGCCCCGCTACCCTGACCGCCGCAGGCGGCAAGGGCAAACAATACGGCTAAGGGCAGAACCAGACGGCAAGGATTTTGGTAGTTCATAATATATTCCTTTTGGGCTTTATTGGTTGAATGTCCTTGAGGAAGCGTTTCTCCCTTTTTTCCCGCATTCACCGGCAAACCGGTTTGCGCTTTTTTACAAAATTATAGTAATCCCCTGACAATATACTTTTGCGTAAAATCAACTTTCGCACTGTCATAGCCGCAGGCAATCCCTGCCATTGACGAACACGACCTTCAGGCTGCCGCGCAAACCGGCACCGGCAAAACTGCCGCCTTCATGCTGCCCGGCCTCGGGCGGTTCAAATGTTCGCTACCCTTCCCCCCTCCCCCGCGATGCACCCCATGCGGAAAATAACCAACGGCAAAAGGCCGTCTGAAAACTTTATCCCGTTTTCAGACGGCCTTTGCGGTCAGGCTTTCCGCCGCCGGCGTTCGCCCGGCAGCAGCATGTCCGCCCATTTGATGATGTTGGCGACTTCGGCGGGGTTGAGTTCGTAGAACTGTCCGCGTTTGAGGCGGTTGGGCAGACCGATGGGGCCGAAGCCGACGCGCACGAGGCGGCTGACGGTGAGGCCTTGGCTTTCGAATATGCGGCGCACTTCGCGGTTGCGGCCTTCTTTAATCACGACGTTGTACCATTTGTTTGCGCCTTCGCCGCCTTGTTCGTAGATGCGTTCGACTTTTGCCAAGCCGTCTTCGAGCATCACGCCTTCTTCGGTGAGGCTGCGCATTTGTTCGGTGGTCAGCCCGCCCAGCACGCGCACGGCGTATTCGCGTTCGACTTCGAAGCTGGGGTGGGCGAAACGTTGGACGAGTTCGCCGGAGGTGGTCAGGATAAGCAGGCCGCTGGTGTTGATGTCCAAGCGCCCGATGGCGACCCAGCGGCTGCTGGCGGCCTGTGGCAGGCGGTCGAAGATGCTGACGCGGCCTTGCGGGTCGTCGCGGGAAACGATTTCGCCTTCTTGTTTGTAATACAGGATGATGCGGGGCAGGCGGTCCGCCCATTTGAGCTTAATGATGCTGCCTTTGACGGTAACGTGGTCGTCGGGGGTGACTTTGTCACCCAGTTGCGCGGTTTTGCCGTTGACCGTTACCCAGCCGTTGTTGATCCACTCTTCCATTTCGCGGCGCGAACCGACGCCGGACGCGGCAAGCACTTTTTGCAGGCGTTCGGGTTCCATGCGCGACAGGTCGCTGCGGCGCTCTTTCAAATCGCGCGCGCGTTCCATGATTTTTTGGTTGGGATTGCGGACGACGAGTTTTCTGGCTTTGGCGGCACGCTGTTTGGGGGCGTTTTGCGGCTTGAGGTCGTCTGAAACTTTTTGTCCGTAAGGTTTGGAAGCGGTTTTCCGCGTTTCGTCTTTGGGACGGGCTTTGCTTTTGAAAGGTTTGGCGGTTTTCTTGGCAGACGGAGCTGCGCCGTCGCGCCATTGGCGTTTGCTGGTGGGTTGCTTGGACATGGGGTTCTCCTAACGCGTTTGATGGCAGCGGGTTGAATTTGAAGCAGGACAAGGCAAGTCAAATTCAACCCGCTGCGGAAAACGGTTCTTCTGCGGCGGTAGCGGCAGGATAAGTTACGGATAAAAGGTCGCCTGAAAACGAATGAAACGAGTTTTGCTAAAACGTTTTTTATATTTCAGACGACCTTTTGCTGGAGTCGGGATTTTACCCTATCGGCTTGAAGCTGTGGAAAGTTTAAGGCGACAGCCGCTCGCGTATCCAGTTGCCGTCAACCAAGCGGTATTGGATGCGGTCGTGCAGGCGGCTGGGGCGGCCCTGCCAGAATTCGATGCGGTCGGGAATGACGAGATAGCCGCCCCAATGCGGCGGACGCGGGACGTGCAGCGGGTGTTTCGCGCCTACGGCAGCGGCTTTGGCAACCAACATCGCTTTGCTCGACAACACTTCGCTTTGCGCGCTTGCCCATGCGCCGATGCGGCTGGTGTAGGGGCGGCTGTCGAAATATTCGTCCGAAGCGGCGGCATCCAGTTTTTCGATGCGTCCTTCAACGCGCACCTGCCGCTCCAGTTCCGGCCAGAAAAACGTCATAGCGGCAAACGGATGCGCGTCAAACGAGCGCCCTTTGCGGCTTAAGTAGTTGCTGAAAAACACAAATCCCTGCGGATTAACTTCTTTCAGCAGCACCACGCGGCTGTTCGGCCTGCCGTCTTCGCCCACGGAAGCCACGTTGACGGCGGTCGGCTCGTTGACTTGCGAATGAATCGCCTCGTTCAGCCATTGCTCGAACTGGACAATCGGGTCGGCACAGCATTCCGATTCCGACAGTTCGCGCTTGCTGTAATCTGCGCGGATATTGTGCAAATCCATTTTTATCCTCCGTTTTCCGATATCGGGCCAGCGGGAAATGCGCCCCGACCCATCATACCCCCATTGTTCAGACGGCCTCAAGCGCTGCTGTTATAATGCGCTTTTTTATTGATACAAACGAAAAACCATGCAAACCGAAGTCGAACTGAAAATCCTCAATCCGAAAATGGCGGACAAACTGCCCGCCTACGCCACGCCGGGTTCTGCCGGACTGGACCTGCGCGCCTGTTTGGACGAAGCCGTTGCCCTGCAACCGGGCGATACCTATCTCGTTCCGACCGGTCTGGCAGTTCACCTTGCCAATCCCGACTACGCCGCCGTTTTGCTGCCGCGTTCCGGTCTGGGACACAAACACGGCATCGTCTTGGGCAACTTGGTCGGACTGATCGACTCGGACTATCAGGGCGAACTCAAAGTCTCCGTGTGGAACAGGGGCAAAGAAGCGTTCACCATCGAGCCGATGGAACGTATCGCGCAAATGGTGATTGTCCCTGTCGTCCAAGCCTCGTTTAAAGTCGTGGACGAATTTGCCGCCAGCGAACGCGGCGAAGGCGGCTTCGGCAGCACGGGCAAATCTTAACCGGCTTGCGGAATAGCAATCATTAAAGATGAGGCCGTCTGAAAACAATCATGTTTCAGACGGCCTCACCTTTGAAGAATTAAAATCCGACGCCGCTCGGCCTCAACGGGATTTCAGGCGGTTCCACATCGTTCTGACCGTACCGCCGTAATACTCGCTTTCGGTACAGTAGGCGGTCTCGACCACGCATTTGCCCTGCGTGCCGTATTTCTTCATGCACTGGTTCAACGCGGCCTGTTGCGCGTTTCTGTAAAACGGCGAAGTCATCACTACGGCGGTATCGTGCATCAGCCTGCCGTCGTTTTTCGGAAACGCAACGGCCACGCAGGTATTGTGCAGCGGCACGATGGTTTTGCAGCCGGTATGTTCGTTGTCCTGCTGCACGCCCGCCTGTATGTCTTTGCTGCGGCAGTAATCGCGCATTTCCTGATGCGCATCGGCCTGCGGCGCGTTTTCGCGCGTGGTTTTGACTTGGACGCTCTCGTTCAGGTTGGCGGGATTCTGCCAGAAAATCAGGTAACCGTAGGTATCGGCTGCCGTTGCGGCGGCGGCAAGGCCGCCGATAATCAATGCGAAAAGTGTCTTTTTCATGAATCGCTCCCAGATGCCCGTATTGGATTTATACTGCCCTCATTATAATGCAAAAAGCAAAAGGCCGTCTGAAACCGCTGTTTCAGACGGCCTTTTGGCATTCAATCCGCTTTCGGCTGCCCGCCGCCGTATGCAGAAGACGAGGTGCAAAACACGGTTTCAATCTGGCAATCGGCGTCTTCTCCGTATTTTAGACGGCATTTCGCCAAAGCCTCTTCCGCCACCGGCGCGAATTTCATGTTGCCCGCCACAACCACATTATTGTGTTTCAACAATCCGCGCGCACCCGGCCATGCGGCAGCGGCGCAGCTATTGCGCAATGCAGTAACGTTCTGGCAACCCGTGCGTACTTTGCCGCCCGCGTCCAGTTTCGCATCCTGCGCGCGGCAGAAGGCATCCAGTTCCACCTTCGCCGCCAGCTCGTCGGCATCTTCCTGCGTGGTTTTGGTTACGGTAACGACTTCCGGTTTGTCAGGATTTTCCCAAAAGGCCAGATAGCCGAAGGTGTCCGAGGCGGCTGCGGCGGGTATCAGTACGGAAACGAACAATGCAGGCAATATCTTCATACAGGCGCGGAGGAAAGGAATCGGCATCATTATATCGCCAAACGGCTCTGAGACGGCAGAAAACACTGATTTAAACGGCTGTTTGCCGTTTCCCAATGCGAAGGCCGTCTGAAAATAAATTTTCAGACGGCCTTTATCTATTAAATACCATCAAGCCGCTTTGCGGTGGTAATGCCGTAGTGCGTGTTCTTTGCGCCGACCGCTACTGAATGCGGATACCCGTTTCAGGTAGCCGATGACGCGGGTGCCGTAGTCGATGTCGTGCGAGCCGCAGGCGGAACAGGCGTGCAGGGTGCGTTTGTCGATGTGGCCGCATTCGTTGCAGATGGTGATGCGCACGTTCACGCAGAAGTAGTTGCAGCCGGTTTGCGCGGCGATGTCCAAGAGCGAGCGGTAGCCGGATTCGGGCAGGGCTTCGTCAAGGTTCAGGTGCAGCGCGGAGCCGCCGTCGAGCCAGTCCACCAGTTCTTTGCCGTGCAGCAGGAATTTGTCGAGCGCGTTGATTTCTTCGTCTTCAACGACGTAGAAATAGGAGTTGTAGCATTCGCGGCTGACTTTGTAGCCGTCGGCTTTGTCCCATTTGGCGTTTTTCACGCCGAGGTTTTCGGCGGGGACAAACTCGGTGTTGAACTTCACGCCGTAGTGTTTGCTGGCGGCTTGGTTGGCTTCGAATATGGTTTTCAGACGGCCTTGAACGAAGTTGATGTAGTCGTCGTTGTAGCCGACCTTGATGCCTTGTGATTCGGCGGCTTCCGCCATGCCGTTGATGCCGATGGTGAGGAACTGTTTGTCCAGCGTGATGAAGCCTGCATCGTACACGGGCAGCATTCCGGCAGCTTGGTATTCTTCCATCAGTTTGCGGTAGGCGTATTGGTATTTGTGGATTTTGGCGACTTCTGCGGCAAGGTCGCGCCCGTCTTGTTCCAGCCGGTTCATATTGATGGTGATGACGTTGATGGAACCGGTCGCCACGCCGCCTGCGCCGAGGGTATAGCTGAAAGTGCGGTCTTCGATGGCGTTACGCAGACGGCAGCAGGAAGCCAACGAGTCGGGATTATCGGAAAGATAAACGAAGAAGGAATTGCCTTCCGCCAATTCTTTCGCCATTTCGTCGGCGAACACGGTGTCTTTGCATTTGCCGCCGTCGGTCAGCATCGCAGCGGTCACGACGGGGAAAGTCAAAACGGCTTTGGTGCGTTCCTGATTGAACCATTTGAGGAAGAAGTTTTGCAGCTTCGCCACGCTCGCCCACACCGGTTTGCTGAAATCGGGGAAGACGAAATCGCCGAACATCGCGTCGAAATAGTATTGATCGTAAACGGAAATATTCCAAAATACGCTCTGATAGCCCCGCGCGGCTGCGGGCTGGTTGATGCTGTACACCACCTGCTGCATATGGTTGGCGATTTCTTTGCCGTGGGTTTCCAAATAATCGTCGCCATAGTCTTTTCGGGCGAAATAGTCGAAATAGGTCAGAAATTCCACCGTTGCCACCGCGCCGGCAAACTGTGCGCTGATGGCGAACACAAGATTGATAAACGAGCCGCAAAACGAAGCCAAATGTTGTGGCGCCTTAGATTCGCCGCCGAGTTTGCTTAAGCCGTCGAGCAGGAAGGGATACAGCGTCACCGACACACAATAAGGCTTGAGGCTGGTTTCGTCGTGCACATAAATCTCATGCGCCTCAATCTGGCGGATGTATTCGTCGGCAACGGATTGGTCGAAAATTTCGGCGATTTTGCGCGACACTTGGGCGCGGTTAATCTGCACGAAAAAGTCTTTCATGATTTCCGCTTCCATCGTGGCGATGTTTTTCTGGGTAACGTTGGCGTTAGCGTCCATTTTCGAGCCGTCCGCCGCGTTTTGCGCACTGATGTAGTCGTGCATGAATTGCAGTTTGCCGTTTAACTGTTCGGGATGCAGCCGAATCATGTTAAGTCCTCCTGTGTGGGTTGGATAAAAAAGCCTCAGGCCGTCTGAAAAGCGGCCGCCTGCGGCTGGGTCGTAATCGGGATGATTTTGGGCGCGGGTTTGTCTTTGATAAACAAGCGGTTCAACACCTCGCCCGTGCGCAAATCGATAAATTTCTGATTGGTGGTCGGGCTGTCCAAGCCGCCCAGCTCCATCTGCCAGCGGCCGGTTTTCAGATACGCCAGATAAGGCAGGATGCCGTCTGAAACCGCCTCCAGCTCCTCACGCTCCAAACCGGTGTACAAACAGGCTTTCAAACCCGCCTGCGTCACGATGCCCAACATTTTCTGCAAGGCTTCCGGCTGCCATTCCCCGCCCATAAACAACACGCAGCTAATCAGCCCGCGATAGCGTTTCAGACGACCTCTTAAATAATCCTCGGTCAATTCCGTGCCGATACCTTCTTTCCACGCATCGGCACTATGACAGCCTTTGCAGCGCAGCGGGCAGCCTGAAAACAGAAACGCCAGCGACACTTCGCCCGGCACTTCCTGCCATACGATTTGCTCGATTGTGAATTTCAGCCGATTCATCTCACATCACCATAAACACAACATTTAGTGCGTATTAAATCATAAAAATACTATATATAGTATTTTATTTAACAATGCAGTTTTTTGTAACGATAAAAATTTATAATTTGTGTAATTGGGTTTTTAAATATATCAGACAATTCGAAACAAATAAAAAGGCCGTCTGAAAACGCGACACCGGCAAAACCGAAACTTCGGTTCCTGCCACACGGCACTAACATTTTCAGACGGCCTCAGATTCCATTTTGCAGAAGACCTGCTTTTCCGAACACAGTTGTCCGGCTACCCATCCATATAACGACGATGCCGTCTGAAAAGAACCTCTCTTTTCAGACGGCATCGAACGGGAAATCCGTATTCGGTCATTACCAGCCAAAATTCACTGCCTGATTACCACGGAATTTCAAAACACCTTACAGACTACCAATAAGCGCGCAAACCGACGACGGTGGTGTAGTTGCGCTCTTTGGTACGCAATTCGTCCCGACGATATTTTTTCGTATGCGTGTTTTGGACTTCCACAAACGTTTTCATATTGAAAGGCTTGCTTTTCGGAATCAGATAATATTCCGTGCCCAGCATAAACTGGTGCTGTTTCTCTTTCTTATCCGAACCGGACACATAGTCCTGTTTTTCCGTTTTATAGGCATACATACCGTATGCGCGCCAGTCGCTGGTCAACTTATGGTACAGAATCGTACGGATTTCATTGTTGGTCTCTTTGTTGCCCGCGCCCTCTTCATCTTTAGTAATACTGCGCTCCAAATCCAAACCGACGGTGGTTTTATCGTAAGTATACGCGCTGCCGATTGAGTAGGCGGTACGAGAATAATCGGATGGTTCGGATTGGCGGAAACGTTCGCGGGACGTACCGGTCCCTACGATAAATTCCTGTTTGTCGTCTATTGTGAATTTTTTAACGGCACCGACACCCCAAATATCTTTACGTTTGTTGTCCAAACTCAAACCGTCGTTGCCGCGCGGACTGCCGCCGCCATAAAACACACCGGCTTTGATACCTTGGTCTTTATTGTCATAAACATATTGGACTGACCGGCGGACGCTGGAAGCCAGCAGCCCGTCGCTCAAACTCAGCGTATTTGCCAAATCGGTTTGTTTGACATCGTCGGTAATAACCGACTGATTGCCGTAGGTCAACTCCCCGAACCGTTTATGACCGATACCCGCATAAAGTTGGCGGGTATAAAGATGGTCGAAATTATGGTTCGAACGGGCATCGTTACCAGCATTGTCTTTACCGCGAAACCGCCATTCGACGCGGCCCAAGCCGTAAAAATCATTGCCCAGCGACTGTTTCAGTTTGAACCCGAAACGGGTACCGTTATTCTGAATCGGACGGTTGGTCTGATTTTTAGTAACCGAACCTTCTTTGACATCAGTTTCTTTATCGGCGGTATTGGTCAATTTAATACGGGCGGAACCGACAAATTCCACTTTCGTACCGGAGTTCTGGCTGTCGACCAATGTTACAGCTGAAGCGGTATTTGCTGCGAAAGCAGATATTAAAAAAGCTAAGGCAGTTTTTTTCATTATGGCCTCCTTAAGAAAAATTAGTAATCTAGTGCCAGTTTACCAGTTTATAAAAATCAATCAATATTAATTAATATCACAATAAAAAACGCAATCGTCAATAAGCTATATCATTATAATTTAAATGAAATTATACATAAGAATATCATTAACGTACCCAGTTAACCTCCCTTCTAATCATTTCTTTAACATCTTATCTATATACATAATGAAAATATCTATTTTCCTACAAAAATATATTTTCATTTAATAAATATATTTTTTACAAAATTTAATATGAATATTTTTGGATTACCATTTATAATAATCACGCAATAATAAAATTATTTTTCAAGCAATTTATTAATTAAAATTATTAAATTTTAAAGGAACAATTAAATTATGCCGAATATATTAAAAAATAGAAACACGGCACCCAGAATTGCATTCTATTCGCACGATACCATGGGATTGGGACATGTCCGACGCAATATGTTGCTGGCGCAATCGGTATTGGAAGCCCATCCCGACGCCGACGTTCTGCTCTTGTCGGGTGTCCGCGAATCCGGCGCGTTCAAACTTCCCCAAGGAGCCGACAGCGTAACATTGCCGACTTATTTTAAAACATCGGAAGGGAAATATATCCCCCGCTCGTTAGGTAATGATATTACGCGGCTGGTAAAGATCAGAAAGGAAATCATCAGTGCTGCTTTAGATGCGTTCGAACCGGACATCGTCATTATCGACAATGTACCGCGCGGCGCAATGAACGAGCTGGACAATATCCTCCCCGAGCTGGCCAGTCGCGGTACACACATTATTTTAGGCGTCAGGGATATTATCGACGAACCGGAAGCCGTACTTAATCAATGGGAAAAACTGAAAAATATTGAAATCATCCGTTTATATTTTTCCGAAATCTGGGTTTACGGCGACCCTAACCTATATGATTTCATTAAAGAATACCGATTACCCGAAGACATCTGCGAGAAGCTGCGCTATGTAGGCTATCTCGACCAAACCCGCCGCAACGAAACCCGCGGCCTCGATAATATTATTTCCGAGGTCAAGTCGCCTTACGCATTATGCGCGGTCGGCGGCGGGCAGGACGGTTTCGAACTTGCCAGAGCCTTTGTTCAGGCACGATTGCCTGAAGGTTGGAACGGTTTGCTGATTGCGGGCGCATTGATGCCCGGACAGCAGCGCGAACAGCTCCATGCTTTGGCCGGAACGCGTCAGGATATTAAGGTAATCGATTTCGTACCCGAACCCTTAAAAATCATGCGAAACGCCGAATGTATCATTTCCATGGGCGGATACAACACGACGACCGAGATTTTGTCTTTCAACAAGCGCGCCCTGATTGTGCCCCGCATCATACCGAGAACCGAACAATGGATTCGCGCCTCCCGCCTGGCGGAAATGGGCGTCATCGACTGCCTGCATCCGAAAGATTTGACGCCGCAAGCACTGAGCGAGTGGCTGGCTTCCAGAAAAACAAAACTGAATGCGCGCGACGTATTACGTTTTGACGGCTTGGACCGAATAGTGAACGAAATTCAAGCCATTCTTCACAATAACAACGCCAACTAACCACGAAAGTCTGACTAAAACATGAATAACAACCCAACCTCGGCAACCCGACCTCTTTATATCGGATACATACTGAAACGCTATCCCCGTTTTTCCGAAACTTTTGTGGTTAATGAAATTTTGGCGCACGAACGCGAAGGAATGAAAATCGATATTTTTGCATTGGGGCCGGTGGAAGACACCCATTTCCAAGACGGAATTTCAAGGGTTCGCGCACCCGTAACGCGCTTGGAACATAAACATTACAAACCGGAGACCGTATGGCTGCTTATTCAGACGGCCTTTGAACGGCTGCCAAACTTTGCGGAAAAACTGGCACGGGCCAAGTGTGCCGTATATGAATTGACGCAAAGCATTTCAGTGGCGCTAGAAATACAAAACCGCGGTATTCAGCACCTGCACGCCCATTTCGGCACGCAGGCGGCGACCGTGGCGCGTCTGGCGGCCGATTTTGCCGGCATCACTTACACCTTTACCGCCCATGCCAAGGATATTTACTTCCGATACGCAGAACCTACCCGTCTGGATATGAAAATGCGCGATGCCTTTGCCACGGTAACGGTATCCGACTACAACCTCGCCTATTTGCAACAGCAATACGGCAAAGATGCGGAAAAGGCCGTACGCATCTACAACGGTATGGACTTGAGCAAATTCCCATACAACGAATTTACTTCCCGCGAACGCCATATTCTAGCGGTAGGCCGTTTGGTTCCGAAAAAAGGATTCAGCGTACTGCTCGAGGCGTTGTCGCTGCTGAAAAAACAAAATATCCGAATGCACTGCACATTGGTCGGCGGCGGCCCGTTGTATGAAGATTTGTCCGCCCGAACCGAAGCCTTGGATATTGCCGACATAGTAACGATGGTCGGCCCGATGCCGCAGCCTGACATCATCAGACTGATGCAAAACAGCAATATGGTTGTAGCGCCGTGCGTTATCAGCGACGACGGCGACCGCGACGGCCTGCCGACCGTATTGCTGGAATCGATGGCTTTGGGTACGCCTGTGATTTCGACCCAGGTGGCCGGCATTCCCGAATTGGTCATAGACGGCGAAACGGGCTTGTGCGTGCCGTCTGAAAATCCGCAGGCGTTGGCCGAAGCGATGGCGCGCCTGCTGGACGACCATGATCTTTGCCGGACATTCTCCCGCAACGGCCGCGCATTAATCGAACGCGAATATGACGAAGACCGCAACGCTGCGAAATTACGTCAGATTTTCAACGATGCAATCGACAGCCGTCCGGCCGTTTAAACGGAGGGAGGACCCATGCGAGTTGCTTATATCTGTGCCGACCCAGGCATTCCGGTATTCGGCACCAAAGGTGCTTCCGTCCATGTACAGGAAGTGGTTAAAGCAATGCTGTCCAGAGGCTTGGACGTTACCCTGTTCGCCCAACGGTTGGGCGGGGACGTACCCGAAGCATTGAAAAATGTTCCAATCCGGAAATTGGAAACCTTACCGAAAGACTCGGTGGAAATCCGTGCTCGCGCCGCTTTGGCTGCCAATGCCAAAGTCGAAGCCATGCTGGAGGCGGAAGAACCGTTCGATATGGTTTACGAACGTTACTCCCTGTGGAGCAGCGCCGGTATGGATTTTGCGAAAAAACACGGTTGCGCAGGGATATTGGAAGTAAATGCGCCCTTGATTGAAGAACAGAAAAAACACCGCGAATTACCGCTTGAAGACGAAGCGCAACGAATCGCAGAGTCTGTTTTTGCCGCTGCGGACGCCATAATTGCCGTTTCCCCCGGAGTGAAACAACACCTTGAAACATTTGAAAAAGCCCGAGGCCGCGTACATGTTGTAGCCAACGGCGTGGCATTGGATCGCTTTGCCCCTGCTGCGGAAAAAAATGCCCGAAGGCTGCAAACCCTCACGCCTTCTTCAGAAGTTACCGTAGGCTTTTTGGGCACATTAAAGCCGTGGCACGGTCTGGCGACACTGGTCGAGGCATGGGCGTTATTGCGGCAGCGCGGACAGGATGCACGCCTGCTGATAGTCGGAGACGGCCCCGAACACGAATCGCTGCACAACAGAATCGATGCTTTAGGCTTACTGGAATATGTGGAATTTACCGGTGCGGTACAGCCCGAAAATGTCCCCGAATGGCTCGAACGAATGGATATTGCCGTCGCTCCTTATCCGAATATGGAACATTTCTATTTCTCACCGCTGAAAATCTACGAGTACATGGCAGCGGGCATTCCCGTTGTCACCACGAAAGTGGGCCATCTGGAAAGCGTGGTGTCGCACAACCGGAACGGTATGCTGGTGGAAGCCGAAAATCCCGAAAAAATGGCGGACTGCATCGCCTCGCTCATCAAACAACCGGCAGAACTTCGGCGCTTGGGCACTTCCGCCCGCCAAACCGCCGAACAAGAACACAGTTGGTTCGCCGCAGTAGACCGCATTCTTAGAATTGCTGCCGATACAGGCCGTCTGAAAAAAACGGTATAGGCCGTCTGAAAAAACATTTTAAGAAAACCGCTCATGAAAAACTATGACTGGCAGGCTGCCGCCCGCCGTTTTCTAAACTACATCCGCCCGAAACGGCCTGACCGCCCCGCCATGCAGCAAAGCAACTGGTGGCTGGTGGCAAACCGTTTTAGAGATTACATCCGGCCGGAACGCTGGCTTATCGCCGGTTCGCTGTTGTCCATGCTGACCGCGACTTTCGTCCGCCTGCTCAAGCCGCTTCCGCTGGCTTTCGCCGTGGATTACATCCTGGTCGAAGTAGTGGAACACGTCGACAAAATAGACGGCGGGAAAAGTCCCGCAGTTAAAAACATCAAGTTTGACACCAGCCTGTTTGAAATCTCCCTTCAGTCTATTGACAAACAATATCTGCTGCTGGGTTGCGGAATAGCCGTCGTCCTGATTGCCCTCCTGATGGCGGCCAGTAACTTTTTAAGTACCGTAGGGCTGTCTCTGGCGGGCAGCCGCATTTTGGCCAAGGTACGCAGCGACTTGTTCGTGCACTTGCTCGGTTTGTCGATGAGATTTCATTCTCAGGCCAAAAACGGCGATTTGACCATGCGCTTGGTCAGCGATGTCGCCATGTTGCGCGAAGCGGTGGTAACGGCTCTGATGCCGATGCTGGCAAACATCTTTGTGCTGTCGGGCATGCTCATCGTCATGTTCTATCTAGACTGGCAGCTGACGCTTTTCGCTATTGCCTCACTGCCGTTCCTATGGTTCACGACCAACCGCTCCGGCAGGCGCATTCACGAAGTCAGCCGCGCACAGCGCAAAAAAGAAGGTGGGTTGGCCTCAAAAGCATCTGAATACATTGCGTCCATCAAAACCATCCAGTCTTTGTCGTTGGAAAACGAAACCATCCGCAGTTTTGAAGGCAACAACGATCAGAGCCGCACGCAAGAAGTGAAATCCAAACGGCTTGCCGCAGGCTTGGAACGCCGCGTAGACCTATTGGTGGCAGTAGTTACGGCAGTGGTGTTGTTTAAAGGCGCGAATAATGTCTTGGGCGGACAGATGTCGACGGGCGAATTGATTGTGTTTATGTCTTACCTGAACAATTCGTTCCGGCCGGTACGCGAGTATGCCAAATACACCGCCCGTCTATCGAAAGCATTGGCCGCCGGCGAACGCATTATCGACCTGATGGACCAGCAACCCGACATTAAAGACCGGCCCAGCGCCAAAACGCTGACTGATGTGCGTGGCGAAATCCATTTTGACCATGTGGGTTTCGGTTACCAAGACAAAGATAAAAACTTTGTATCCGTATTGAAAGGCATGGATTTCAAAATTAATCCCGGCGAGAGCGTAGCGATTGTCGGCCCTTCCGGTTCGGGCAAAACGACCATTGCCAACCTGATGCTGAGGCTGTACGAACCTGACAGCGGGATTATCCGCATCGACGGCTGCAATATTCAGGAATACACCATCGCCAGTCTGCGCAAACAAATCGCCGTCGTGCCGCAGGAAAACCTGCTGTTCGGCGTCAGTATCCGCGACAACATCGCACTGGGCGCATTGCACAATGCCGGCGAAGTAACCCACGGTGAAATTATTGCCGCCGCCAAACTGGCGAACGCCCACGATTTCATCAGCGTCCTGCCCGACGGTTACAACACCATATTAAGCGAACTCGGCAGTTCACTTTCAGGCGGCCAGCGACAGCGTATCGCAGTGGCGCGGGCGGCCATCAGCCACAGCTCGATTCTGCTGTTGGACGAACCGACCGTGGGTTTGGACCGCGAAAGCGAAAGCCATGTGATTAACGCCTTGCATAATTTAATGAAAAACCGTACGACCATCATGATTACCCATGATTTGGCGTTTGCAGCCACTGCCGACCGGATTATCTTCATCGAAGGAGGCGTAGTGATGGAACAGGGCAGCCACGAGGAACTGCTGGCCCTCGGTCAGAATTATGCAAACTGGTGGAAAATGCAGATAAGCTGATTTGTTTGTACCCAATTATTAATTAGAAATAGAGAACCAGCCCTGATATGTTAACAGAAGCAGATAAAAAAATTATTTCGAACGATCCCGCCCTTCCCGGGTTGGCCGCGTTGCTGGATACGGAATTGCTGTTGACAAAGTTGCGGGCAATTCCTGCATTATGCACGGTAGAAAAAGCGGAGATTGAATATTTGCGCTACAAACCGGCCAACAGTTGCGCCTGCACAGTGCGTATCAGGCTTGCGGACGGTTCAAGCCGGTATTACTACGCCAAGGCATTGACCAAAGAGCGGTTCAAAGAATCTTGGAACAAGCCCTCCCGACAGAAACTGGTACAGTCGGGGCA
Organism: Neisseria oralis; assembly: GCF_045062685.1. NCBI lineage: Bacteria > Pseudomonadati > Pseudomonadota > Betaproteobacteria > Neisseriales > Neisseriaceae > Neisseria > Neisseria oralis. The sequence continues at coordinate 21,573 of NZ_JBJGEB010000005.1, read as the reverse complement.
TCCGCAGGCTCCGTTGGCTGTTTTCGATTCGCATATCATGCTTCTGCATCCTGCGCACGACCGCGGAATAGGCCATCTGAAATGGCTGATTGACCAAGCGGAACGCAGGCATTTGTTCAAAGCCTGTTCGCTGCAGCCGTTACAAGATTACGAAGAACTGGAAATCGATATTCTGCGCTACAAACCGGAACGCCGCTTGGTGGCAAGAATCAGCAAAGACCGGCAGCCTTTGGCGGTTATCCGTTGCGCCAATCCGGACGAATTTACCAAAATGCTGATGGGCAACGCATTCGGCGTCGCCCAAGGCGGCGTTCACCTGCTGGGAGCAGACGGCGCAAACCGTACCCTAGCCACCAACTGGCAGAAAGGCCGGAGCCTCTGTCCGGAAGAAGGAGAGCCGCCCACGGCCGACTTAGTCCGACAACTGGCCAGACAGGTTACGCGCATTCATCATGCCGGTTACAAACATCCGATTCGATACACAATCGAAGACGAAGCTAAATCATTAAAAGGTGTCATCAACACCTTCAAGCATATCTTGCCGGAACAAACGGAATGGTTTGTCAGTTTGGTCGAACGTGTCGAAAAAGGGCTGGCTTCCGTTCCCGAACATTTTGCACTTATCCACGGAGATTTTTCACTGGATCAGGTGATCCGGCGGGAAAACAAACTCGGCGGGGCCAGGCTGCACATTCTGGATTGGGACCGTTCCGCCTACGGCAATCCGTTGATGGATTTAGCCACGTTCCAAGCCAGATTGGAACTGCAAGTAATCGAAAGCATACTGCCGCGCCGGCGGGCCGACGAAATATTGGACACTTTCCTCAATACTTACCGGAAAAAAAGCGGAACGAGCCTTGACGGACTTTACTGGTTTACCGCTTCCGCCATGCTGCGCTTAGGTGCCGAACCTTTCCGCAAGCGCGACCCGCGATGGGAACAATGCGTCCTGCAACTATTGCAGCGTATTGAGGAGATTTTGGCCAAAACCGACGACCCTTATATGCTGACGGCTGAAAACGATACCTGTTTTTCCGAAGACTCCCCCCTTATAACCCTGCTGGACGTCCCAAAAATGCAGGCGTTGCTGCACGACGAAAAAATTCTGCCCGCACATGAACACATACAGTCTGCCGTATTGTGCCGCTACAAAATACGGCGGCGCGCCCTAGTGGATTACCAAACCGATACAGGGCATTTAATCGGCAAATACCGCGCCAAAGGGCTGGATGAACGTTCGTACCTCATACAGCAAAAACTGTGGGAATCAGGTTTCGACACTCAAGCACAAACAAGCGTACCCGAAACGGCAGGCAAACTGCCCGCGTTGAATACTTGGTTCCAATATAAGGTAAACGAACAAAACGTCGGCAACATATTGATGCCGCAAAACGGCCGTCTGGCTTTTCTCGGCCAAGCCGTTGCCCGCGCAATCAACACCCTGCATCGAAGCCGGACGGCACAAGAATTAGAATTGCCGCGGTGGACGCAAGAAAGCGAACTCGAAATCTTGCGCGACCGCCTGACAAAGGCGCAAACCACTCTGCCGCAATGGGCAAAACGCATCGCAAACGTATTAGGCCGATGCGAAACTTTGGCGCAGCACTTGTCAGAAACGCCGTTCGTAACCGTACACCGGGATTTTTATCAAGACCAGATACTTGAACGTTACGGCCGCCCCGGCCACATTGTATTGCTGGATTTCGATTTGCTCTGCCAAGGTCATGCGGCATTAGATGCAGGCAACTATATTGCACATATTCAAGAGCTTGCATTACGGTTATATGGCGGTATTGATGCACTGAAAGCCCATGAAGACGCATTTTTGCGGCAATTTCTGGCAGACAGCGAAACTGCCAAACGAAAAGAAGTGGACATTTATACCACCCTCAGTCTGGCGCGCCATATTTATATCAGCACATTATTTGACAACCGCAAACACACCACCGAAACATTACTAAAACTGTGTGAATCACGACTGCATTCACAAACAAACAAAGTATGAAGCTCCCGATGAAAATTACCGTAGTAGGCGCCGGATATGTCGGCCTTTCCAATGCCGTGCTGTTCGCACAACGACACGAAGTCAAGCTGTTGGACATCAGCCCGGAAAAAACAAACCTGATAAACCGGAAAATTTCACCGATTCAAGATGCCGAAATCAGCGAATATCTGGCCACCAAACCGTTGAATCTGCATGCGACGACCCACGCGGACGAAGTATACGCCGACACAGAATACATCATCATCGCCACCCCGACCGATTATGATCCGGAAACCAACTATTTCGACACCAGCTCGGTGGAATCGGTGCTGGAAACCGCATTGGCGAAAAACGACCGTGCCTACCTGATCATCAAATCCACCATTCCGGTAGGATTTACCGTCAAAATGCGCGAAAAATTCAATACCGACCGCATCATCTTTTCGCCTGAATTTCTCCGCGAAAGCAAAGCGTTACATGACAACCTTTATCCCTCGCGCATTGTAGTCGGCGATACCAATCCGGCGGCGGAACGATTCGCTGAAGCCCTGCGCGATTGCAGCCTGGTACCCGACGCACCGATTATTCTGACCAACCCGACCGAAGCCGAATCCATCAAACTCTTTTCAAACACCTATCTGGCGTTGCGCGTAGCATTCTTTAACGAGCTGGATTCCTTTGCCGCGGCTTTCAATTTGGACTCCCGCCACATCATCGACGGCGTATCGGCAGACCCGCGCATCGGCACGCATTACAACAACCCGTCGTTCGGTTACGGCGGCTACTGCCTGCCCAAAGACACCAAACAACTATTGGCAAACTACGAAACCGTACCGCAAAACCTCATCGGTGCCATCGTCGAATCCAACAGCACCCGCAAAGACTTCATCACCAAAGACGTGCTGGCGAAAAAACCGTCCGTAGTCGGCATATACCGCCTGACCATGAAATCCGGTTCGGACAATTTCCGCAGCTCGAGCATCCAGGGCGTGATGAAACGTATCAAGGAACAAGGCGTCCCCGTCATCGTTTACGAACCGAAATATAAAGAAGACGAATTCTTCGGTTCCGCCGTCATCAAAGATTTGGCGGAGTTTAAGCAACGGGCGGACATCATTCTGGCAAACCGGCGGAACGACGACTTATCGGATGTCGAAGACAAAGTTTATACGAGGGATTTGAAAGGAAACGATTTCTGATTCATACCGTCATTTTTCCCCAAACAAAAAAAATTGAGGCCGTCTGAAAACGGCCTCGATTTTTCAGACGGCCTTTTAATGCTCCAAACCGTCGGTATCCACTTTCACCACCTTATCGGATTTATCTTCCGGCAGCAGCAGGTTCAACACCACCGCCGTAATGCCGCCGGCGGAAATAGAGTTTTGGAACAAGACAGGCAGGTTTTTAAACACTTCCGGCTCAAACGCCACGCCCAAGCCCAGACCGACCGAAGTTGCCGCAATCACCGCCTCGCGCCTGCGGATGCCGTGGCTGACCAAAATCCGCACGCCCGCAATCGCAATCAAGCCGAACATCAAAACCATCGCCCCACCTAAAACCGGACTCGGAATCGTCGTAAACGCACGTCCGACGACGGGGAACAAACCCAACAACACCAAAATCACGGCAATATATTTGCCCACATGGCGCGAAGCCACGCCGGTCATCTGAATCACGCCGTTGTTTTGCGCGAAGGTGGTCAGCGGCAGCGAACCCAAAGCCGTCGCAATCACCGATACCAAGCCGTCCGCCAACACGCCACCGCGCAGGCGTTTGGTGTATTCCCCGCCTTCAATCGGCTGGTCGGACACCATTGCCGTCGCGGTCAAATCGCCGACCGCCTCAAACACGCTCAACAGGAAAATCGCGCCTGCCACAATAAATGCGTGCCAATCGAAAGCAAAACCATATTTAAACGGTACGGGCAGCGTAACCAGCGGCAGGTTTTGCAGTGCGGAAAAATCCACCTTGCCCAAAAACAGCGCGACGATGTAGCCGACAATCAAGCCGACCGCGATACCGCTCATACGCAACAGCGGATTTTTCATGCAGTTGAATATCAACACAATCAGCAACACCAGCGACGCCAGCCCCAAGTTTTCCATCGAGCCGAACGTGCCGTTCGCCTTCGCGCCGAAGCCGCCGCCAAAATCGGTAATGCCGACGTGTACCAAACTCAGACCAATCAGCATCACGACTACGCCGCTGACCGTTGGCGTAATCACTTTTTTCAAATACGGCAGAAGCCACGCCGAGAAACACACCAAAAACGCGCCGACAAACGATACACCCAACAGTGTCGAAATCATCGCATCCTTAGTCAAACCGCCCTCTTTCATCCCTGCGCCGAGCGCAATCATGACGGTAACGAACGAGAAATTTACCGACTGGATAGACAGCATCCCCGAACCGACCGGCCCGAAGCGGTTGACCTGCAAATAAGTGCCGACACCTGACGCAACCATCGCCATCGACACGAGATACGCCGTCATTTCCACCGGCAGTTCCAGCGCGCCGCCCACAATCAGCGCGGGCGTAATCATCGGCACAAAAATCGCCAGAAGATGCGTTATCGCGCTTAATAAGGCATTTCCGAATGGCGGTTTGTCTTCCAAACCGTACACTAAATCAGGCGTATCCGCCTTTTTCCCTGCCACACCGGCCATAACCCCTCCGAACGTAATAAACGAATGTAATAAAACGGTAAAAAATGTAATCGGAATTGTATAGCGTTTGTCGGGCCGCAGCAATTTTCAGACGGCCTTGTCTGCACGCAGGGCAGGCCGTCTGAATACACGGCGGAATATTTAACACTTTATAACCTTGACAGCCCAAAATCTTGCTCCAAAAAATAAGCCGTTAAAATATAAAAACATCTCCAAACAGCAAAGCCTGTTATCCTGTCGCCCGCAATATACCGTTCGGCTGCGATGTTTCACATCGGCAACAAAGTAGGCTACAATCCGCAAATCATCCCAGACCCCAGAAAAACAAAGGTTTCATTATGTTAAAAGGCAGCTTGGTTGCCCTGATTACCCCGATGAATCAAGACGGCAGCATCCATTACGAACAACTCCGCGACCTGATTGACTGGCACATTAACAACGGCACCGACGGCATCGTCGCCGTAGGAACGACCGGCGAAAGCGCCACCTTGTCCGTTGAAGAGCATTTGAGCGTGATTGAAGAAACCGTCAAACACGTCGGCAAACGCATTCCCGTGATCGCAGGTACCGGTGCCAACAACACTGCCGAAGCCATCGCCCTCTCCCAAGCCGCCGAACGACTGGGCGCAGACTACACCCTGTCCGTCGTCCCCTATTACAACAAACCCTCCCAAGAAGGCATCTACCGCCATTTCAAAGCCATCGCCGAAGCCACGTCGATTCCAATGATTGTCTATAACGTGCCCGGCCGTACCGTAGTCGGCATGAGCAACGAAACCATCCTGCGTCTGGCCGAAATTCCCAACATCGTCGGCGTCAAAGAAGCCAGCGGCAACATCGGCAGCAACATCGAACTCATCAACCGCGTCCCCGAAGGCTTCGCCGTATTGTCCGGCGACGACCCGACCGGTTTGGCATTCATGCTCTGCGGCGGACACGGCGTCATCACCGTCGCGGCCAACGTCGCCCCCAAACTCTTCGCCGACATGTGCCATGCCGCCCTTGCCGGCGACATCGCAACCGCCCGCCGGCTGAACGGCCGGTTAATTCCGATTTACAACGTCATGTTCTGCGAACCCAGTCCGGCCGCGCCGAAATGGGGCGCATCCCTTTTAGGCAAATGCACACCCCATGTGCGTCTGCCGCTTATCGAACTTACCGAAGCCGGACAAGTCAAAGTACGCGCCGCGCTGGAAACGGCGCAACAGATTTAAACCACAGGAAACCGATATGACGAATATCAAACCCATCGTTTTAACCCTAGCACTCATCAGCCTGACCGCATGTTCGGGCAGCAAAAAAGACCAGCCCAAACTGGATTACCAAACCCAAAACCGCAAAATCGTCAATCTGGAAGTACCGCCCGATCTGACCAACCCCGATCAGGGCAACCTGTACCAGATTCCCGCAGGCAGCGGCGCCGTGCGTGCCAGCGACCTGAAAGGCCGCAACAACGGTGTACAGCAGCCCGCCAACCAAGCCGTATTGAAATCCGTCAAAGGCGTGCGCCTCGAACGCGACGGCAGCCAGCGCTGGCTGGTCGTAGACGGCAAATCGCCGGCCGAATTGTGGCCCCTGCTCAAAGTCTTCTGGCAGGAAAACGGCTTTGACATCAAATCCGAAGAACCCGCCATCGGCCAAATGGAAACCGAATGGGCGGAAAACCGCGCCAAAATCCCGCAAGACAGCCTGCGCCGGCTGTTTGCCAAAGTCGGCTTGGGCGGCATCTATTCCACCAGCGAGCGCGACAAATTCATTATCCGCGTAGAACAGGGCAAAAACGGCACCGCCGACGTATTCTTCGCCCACAAAGGTATGCAGGAAGTGTACGGCGACAAGAAAAAAGACACCACCGTGTGGCAGCCGCGTCCGAACGACCCGAATCTCGAAGCCGCATTCCTTGCCCGTTTCATGCAGTATCTCGGCGTTGATGCCAAACAGGCCGAAAACGCTTTGGGTCAAAGCATCAATGCCCCGCGCAGCGCGGGTGATTTGGCCAAAGTCGACAACGGCACGCTGCTGCTCAACGGCGACTACGGCCGCAACTGGCGCCGCACCGCTCTCGCCCTCGACCGCATCGGCCTGACCGTATTGGGCCAGAACGCCGAACGCCACGCCTTCCTGGTACAGCAGGCGCCTGCGGAAAGCGAAGCCGTAACCAACAAAAAACCCGGCCTGTTCAAACGCTGGTTCGGCAAAGACAAAAAACAGAACGCGCAGACCGCCGCCCGTCCCGAAATGATCGTGTATGTCGAACCCGTCAACGGCGGCGCACGCATCAGCTTGTTGAACAAAGACGGCAGCAGCTACAAAGGCAGCGACGCCCCCACCCTGCTCGGCCGCCTGCACAACGAATTGCGCTGATTCCCATCCGTGGCAAACAGCCTTCGTCATATCGAAGGCTGTTTTCATTTGAGGCCGTCTGAAAAATTTTCAGACGGCCTCAAAATACAGTCCGGCAGAAAACCTGCCCGCTCCTGCCTCCCGACGGTTTTACTATATAATGACCGTCCCGCTTCCTCCCACAGAACCTCTATGGACAAACGCAAAGCCTACCTGCTGCTGACGGCCCTGTTCACCTTGATTTTCATGGCGCTCATCCTGCTCGGCAGCTACCTCCTCTCCATCCACAGCAAACAATATGGCCTCGCCGCCTTCCTGTTCGCCTTCGCCGCCGTCTTCGGCCAAATCGGCAGCCTCGCCCTCTACATCCGCCACAAAGCCCGCGCCCAGGCACTGCGCGCGCAACAAACCGAATCCCGCTAAGGAAATCCCATGTTCGACAAAATCGTCCTCGCCAGCGGCAATGCAGGCAAACTCAAAGAATTTTCACGCCTCTTCGCCGATTTGAACATCGAAGTCCTGCCGCAATCGCAGTTCGACACGCCCGAATGCCCCGAGCCGTACCACACCTTCATCGAAAACGCGCTCGCCAAAGCCCGCCACGCCGCCAAACACAGCGGCCTGCCCGCGCTTGCCGACGACTCCGGCATCTGCGCCGCCGCATTAAACGGTGCACCCGGCGTCCTCTCCGCCCGCTATGCCGGAGCAAATCCCAAATCCGATGCCGCCAACAACAAGCGCCTTTCAGACGACCTCGCCGACAAAGCCGACAAAAGCTGCCACTACGTCTGCGTCCTCGTCCTCGTCCGCCACGAAAACGACCCGCAGCCCATCATCGCCGAAGGCATCTGGCGCGGCCAATGGCAGGCAGAAGCCGCAGGAACCCACGGTTTCGGCTACGACCCGCATTTTTACCTGCCCGAACACAACTGCACCGCCGCCGAGCTTGCCCCCGAAATCAAAAACGCCGAAAGCCACAGGGGACAGGCGTTGCGGGAATTGTTGCAAAAAATAAATATTTCATAATAAAATCAGTTATATTTCTACATACTTTAAGGTTAGCAATATGGAAACTTATGAAAACAATAACTCATTACAGATTGATGATTATGCAGAAAATGAATGTGAAAATTTAGATATAGATGGATATGATATTACAGCAACTCCTAATGATTTTAATGTTATGACATTAAATAGTTTTATTGAATCAGGAGCTGTCATCATACCTGGATTTCAAAGAAATTTTGTTTGGGATATCGGTAGGTCATCTAAATTAATTGAATCATTATTATTAGGCCTTCCAGTACCCCAATTATTTCTATATGAACAAGAAAGAAATAAATTTTTAGTTATCGATGGGCAACAACGATTAATGTCAATATATTACTTTATGAAAAAACGTTTTCCTAAAAAAGAAAAACGCTCTGCTTTACGTAATATTTTTGATAGAGAGGGAAAAATTCCTGAAGAAGTATTGCATGATGATGAATATTTTACTCCTTTCAACCTTAAATTACCTAGTCAACTATCTGACAAAAAAAATAAATTTCATGGAATGAACTACTCAACTCTTGGGGAATTTAAACTACAATTAGATTTACGACCAATCAGAAATATTATAGTAAAACAAAATGCGCCATCTAATGATAATTCTTCAATGTTTGAAGTTTTTAATAGATTAAATACTGGTGGAATGAATTTAAAAGCACAAGAAATCCGTACCAGTATGTACCACTCAGATTTTTATAAGATGCTTTTCAAGATAAACAACAATTCTAACTGGAGAAATTTATTGGGTTCGCCAGAACCTGATTTACATATGAAGGATATAGAAATTCTCCTGCGATCTTTTGCTATGCTTATTGATAGTGAAAACTATCGACCTTCTATGACTAGGTTTCTAAACCAATTTTCAGAAAAATGTTCTAAATATTCAACCGAATATAATAAATACTTATTAGATTTATTTAACTCTTTTATAACCGCCTGTCGTGATCTTGACCCTAGGATTTTTAGAAGTAGGTCAAGAGGAAATTTATTCAATGTCGGGATATTTGAGGCTGTTTTTTATGCTGTAGCTAAAAAGTTTTTCTCTCCTGATGAAAATAAATTAATTGAAGGTTTTATTGAAGAAAATAGTATTAAAAAATTAGCCGAGGATGAAGAGTTCTCTGAGGCTCTACTAAAAGGTACTGCTCATGCGACTAAAGTAGCTAAAAGACTAGAAAAAGCTAAACAGATTATTTCATTAAAAGTATAGGAACCTTTCTATTATGAAGGATATTATTGATAGGATATATGAAGATCATAAAGAACTCAAAAAATTTCTTGAAGACCATGATGAAATATCTTTATCAATTTCTGCTGATGAAATCTATCGTAAAACTCTATTGCTGGCCATTTCAAGTTATTTTGAAGACCGAATTACCAGTTGTGTTCTAGAATATGTAAAAGAACAAACTCATGAAAAACATATCATTTCTGAGCTAGTAAGAACAAAATTTATTAGTAGACAGTATCATACGTGGTTTAGATGGGATGATAAGAATATCAATTCTTTTTTAGGAATATTTGGAGAACCATTTAAAAAATATGCTACTGAAAAAATTAAAGATGAAGAACTAGAAGAATCAATAAAACAATTTCTTGAACTTGGCTTAGATAGAAACCGCTTAGTTCATCAAAATTTTGCGGCATTTTCACTAGAAAAAACTTCAGATGAACTCTACTCTAGCTACAAAGAAGCAATTAAAATTATTGATAGACTGCCTAAATTATTTAGAGAATTTAACCATATTTGAGAACACAAAAAATCTAACAACGTGAAACATAATATTACCTTTCAGTATCCCGGACAGCTCACCGCCCTGCCACCCCTGTCGCTCTACATCCACATCCCGTGGTGCATCAAAAAATGCCCGTATTGCGACTTCAATTCCCACAGCCTGAAAAACGGGCTGCCCGAAGCCGCCTATATCGACGCGCTGCTGACCGACTTGCAGCTTGAATTGCCCAATATTTGGGGCAGGCCGGTGGAAACGATATTTTTCGGCGGCGGTACGCCCAGCCTGTTTCAGGCGGAATCGATTGACCGTTTGTTGAGCGGCGTGCGTTCGCTGTTGCGCTTGCAGCCGGAAGCGGAAATTACTTTGGAAGCCAATCCGGGTACGTTTGAAATCGAGAAGTTTCAAGGATTTAAAGACGCAGGCATCACGCGGCTTTCTATTGGCGTGCAAAGTTTCAACGACGATATGCTTGCACGGCTGGGGCGCGTCCACAACGGCAAAGAAGCCTTAACCGCTATCGATACCGCCTTGAAATTATTTGATAAAGTCAATATCGACTTGATGTACGCCCTGCCGAACCAGACCGTTCAGACGGCATTGGACGACGTGCAAACCGCCATCGCCACGGGCGCAACCCACATCAGCGCGTATCATCTGACCATGGAGCCGAACACGCCGTTTGGTCATACGCCGCCGAAAGGTTTGCCGCAAGACGAAGCCGCCCTCGACATCGAAGACGCGGTACACGGCGCGCTGGAAGGCGCGGGTTTTATCCACTACGAAACATCGGCTTTTGCGAAACCCGCCATGCAGTGCCGCCACAATTTGAACTACTGGCAGTTCGGCGATTATTTGGGCATAGGTGCGGGCGCGCACGGCAAAATCTCCTACCCAGACCGCATCGAGCGTACCGTCCGCCGCCGCCATCCCAACGACTACCTCGCTCTAATGCAAAGCCAACCGAGTGAAGCCGTCGAACGCAAAACCGTTGCCGCCGAAGATTTGCCGTTCGAATTCATGATGAACGCCCTGCGCCTGACCGACGGCGTACCCGCCGCGATGTTGCAGGAGCGCACAGGCGTACCCGCCGCCAAAATCATGGCGCAAATCGAAACGGCAAGGCAAAAAGGCTTGCTGGAAACCAACCCGACCGTATTCCGCCCGACCGAGCAGGGACGGTTGTTTTTAAACGATTTATTGCAATGCTTTTTATAGCCACCCACTTTTTCAGACGGCCTTGACGCGCCAAACTGAAACATCTTCGGGCTGCCGCTTTATCAGGCCGTCTGAAAACGTCAATACCCTACACAATCACTCGGTTTTATACGATAATCGACACCGTTTTCATCAAAGCTTCCATCTTTCAGACGACCCCGACAACAGGAGAAAATCATGTCCAAAACCATCATCCACACCGACAAAGCCCCTGCCGCCATCGGTGCATACAGCCAAGCCGTGCGCGCGGGCGACACCGTTTACATGAGCGGTCAAATTCCCCTCGATCCCGCCACCATGACCGTTGTCGGCAACGGCGACTTCCGCGCCGAAGCGCGCCAGGTCTTTAAAAACCTGCAAGCCGTTGCCGAAGCCGCAGGCGGCACGCTGGCCGACATCGTCAAACTCAACGCCTACCTGACCGACCTCGCCGACTTCGCCGTTTTCAACGAAGTCATGGCAGAGTTCATCCAAGAACCCTTCCCCGCCCGCGCCGCCGTCGGTGTCGCCGCCCTGCCCAAAGGCGTGCAGGTCGAAGCCGAAGCCGTGCTGGTGTTGACCGCATAATACGTACACACCCACAACCCGTTTTCAGACGGCTTCATGTTCCGATTTTCCTTAAAAGGCCGTCTGAAACACAGCAATCCATCCAATGCAAGAATCCGGATATGGCACACTACGCAATCGGCGATATTCAGGGCTGCTTCGACGAACTGACCGCCCTGCTCGACAAAATCAGTTTCAACCACGGCACCGACATACTCTGGCTGACCGGCGACATCGTCAACCGCGGCCCGAAATCGCTTGAATCACTGCAATTTGCCATGCGGCACGAAAGCAGCGTCCGAATCATCCTCGGCAATCACGACCTGCACCTGCTCGCCGTCGGATTCGGCCACGGTTCGGTCAAACGCAGCGATACCATCACCCCGATTCTGAAACACGCCGACAGCAAAAAAATGCTCGACTGGCTGCGCGCGCAGCCCCTGATGATAAGCGGCGAAAAACACGTTATGGTACATGCCGGCATCCTGCCGCAATGGAGCATAGCCAAAGCCGAAACGCTGGCGCGCGAGGCAGAGGCCGAACTGAAAGGCAAAAAAGCCGAAAAATTCTTCTCGAAAATGTACGGCAACAAACCGACCGCGTGGAGCGACCACCTCAAAGGCTACGACCGCCTGCGCATGATTGTGAACGTGTTTACCCGGATGCGCGCGCTGACGCTGAAAAACGAACTCGACTACGACTACAAGTCCACCCTCGACCAAATGCCCCCGTCGCTGCGCCCGTGGTTCAAAGCCCCGGACCGCAAACACCTCAGCCACACCATCGTATTCGGCCATTGGTCTTCGCTGGGCTATATGAATTGCGACCGCATCATCTCGCTCGATACCGGCGCGCTTTGGGGCGGCGAGCTGACCGCCATCGACCTTGCCAGCAACCAAATCACCCAAGTCCCGTCTGCCAACGGCTTGGATTGGAAAAAGCCGCTCAAATAAAAATAAAACCCGCCGCCCCGTTTAACAGGCCGTCTGAAACCCCGTTCAGACGGCCTTTCCCGTCCACAGCGCAGATAAAAAATGCTAAGATGAAACCCTATCCCACCAAGCGGAACACATCATGAACCCTTTATTGAACCAACTTCAGCCCTATCCCTTCGCCCGACTGCGCGAGGCCATGAGGGACTGGACCACGCCCGCCGGCCTGCAACCCGTACACCTGCAAATCGGCGAACCCAAACACGCCACGCCGAAAATCATTACCGACGCGCTGGCCGCGTCGCTGGCCGAATTGTCCAAATACCCGCTGACCGCCGGCCTGCCCGAACTGCGCCAAGCCTGTGCAAACTGGGCGGCACGGCGTTATCAGGGAGTGGAGCTGAATCCCGACACCGAAATCCTGCCCGTATTGGGCAGCCGCGAAGCCCTGTTTTCATTCGTACAGGCGCTGCTGAACCCCGTTTCAGACGGCCTCAAACCCGTTGTCGTCAGTCCCAATCCGTTTTACCAGATTTACGAAGGCGCCGCCCTGCTCGGCGGCGGCGAAATCCGTTTCGCCAACTGCCCCGCCCCTTCGTTCAAACCCGACTGGCGCAGCATCGGCGAAAGCTTGTGGCGGCGCACCCAACTGGTTTTCGTCTGCTCGCCCAACAATCCCAGCGGCAGCGTGCTGCAACTGGACGACTGGAAGGAATTGTTTGATTTACAAGACAAATACGGCTTCACCATCGCCTCGGACGAATGCTACTCAGAAATCTATTTCGACGGCGAAAAACCCATCGGCGGCCTTGAAGCGGCGCACAAACTGGGACGCGGCAACAAAGGGCTGGTCATGTTTACCAGCCTGTCGAAACGTTCCAGCGTCCCCGGCCTGCGTTCCGGCTTTGTGGCCGGAGATGCGGAAATCCTGAGCCGCTTCCTGCTCTACCGCACCTACCACGGCAGCGCGATGGGCATCCCCGTGCAACACGCCAGCATTGCGGCTTGGAACGACGAGCAACACGTCATCGAAAACCGCCTCCTGTACCAGGAAAAGTTCGATCGCGTACTGCCAATCCTGCAGCAGGCATTCGACGTCAAACGTCCCGACGCCTCGTTCTACATCTGGCTGAAAGTGCCCGGCGGCGACGATTTGGCCTTTGCCAAAAAACTATGGCAGGAAGCCGCCATCCAAGTGCTGCCCGGCCGTTTTCTGGCGCGCGACACCGAATACGGCAACCCCGGCGAAGGCTATGTGCGGATTGCATTGGTCGCCGATGTCGATACCTGTGTCAAAGCCGCCGAAACCATCGTTGCACTTTATCAAAAATAAACCGGCCCTTCAGGCCGTCTGAAACCCGGCAGCCCTTTTTCAGACGGCCTTTTGCCTATGCGGTGTCTGCCACGCATATCATTCCGCCGTACACCCTTATCCACAGCGAGAACGCCATGTTTTTTGTCCTCTCCCCCGCTAAAAACCTCAACGAAAAAGACCCCGCCCCCGTCGGCAGATTTACGCAGCCCGACCTCTTGGCGGAATCCGAAATCCTGATGGAAACACTGCGCGGCCTCGCGCCGCAGCAGATTGCCGAACTGATGCACGTTTCCGACAAAATCGCCCTTTTAAATGCCGAACGCAATGCCGCATGGCACACCCCCTTCACCCCCGACAACGCCAAACAGGCCGTGTTTATGTTCAACGGCGATGTCTACGAAGGACTTGACGCCGCTTCGCTCACACCCGAACAAACCGACTACCTGCAACAGCACGTCCACCTGCTTTCGGGCCTTTACGGCGTTTTGCGCCCGCTCGACCTGATGCAGCCCTACCGGCTGGAAATGGGCACGCCGCTTGCCAACCCGCGCGGCAAAAACCTCTACGAATTTTGGGGCGGCCGCATCACCGGTTTGCTGAACGACACCCTCGCCCAAGCAGGCGCAAGCGTTTTGGTCAACCTCGCCTCGCAGGAATATTTCAAATCGGTCGATAGCCGCAAACTCAACGCCCGCCTGATTACCCCCGTATTCAAAGACGAAAAAAACGGCAAATACAAAATCATCAGCTTCTACGCCAAACGCGCCCGCGGCCTGATGGTACGCTACGCCGCCGAACACGGCATCACCGACCCCGAACAACTGAAAGGGTTTGACAGCGAGGGCTACCGCTTCAACGAAGCCGCTTCCGGCGCGGACGAGTGGGTATTTCTGCGTGAAGAACAATCCAAGTAAAAACAAAACGCTAAAAGCCTCCCGCCAAAAACACCTTGGCAAAAGCGGCGGATTTTATTAAGATACGCGTTTCAAGAAACGGAAGCGTGGCAGAGCGGTTTAATGCAACGGTCTTGAAAACCGTCGAGGGTTGATAGCCCTCCGTGAGTTCGAATCTCACCGCTTCCGCCAATCTTGAATATTTTTTTATCTGATGGAAACGTGGCAGAGAGGCTGAATGCAGCGGACTCGAAATCCGCTGAGGGTGCAAATCCTCCGTGGGTTCGAATCCCACCGTTTCCGCCAGAACCTACTAGGGAAGCGTGGCAGAGCGGTTTAATGCAACGGTCTTGAAAACCGTCGAGGGTTGATAGCCCTCCGTGAGTTCGAATCTCACCGCTTCCGCCAAATCCGAAAACCGCCGCTTTGGCGGTTTTTTTGTATCCGCATCAAATCTTTTCCGACTTCGGAATCATAAAAGGCCGTCTGAAAAACCTGTTTCAGACGGCCTTTTCACCTAGCTGCCGATTAACTGATTAATTTCCTTCCCATGCCGCGATTTCTTTACGCAGATGCTTCAAAGCGGGGGTAACGATGGCGACGAACATCGCCTCGCGCAGCCGGCGCTGTGCCGGACTGCGCATCAGATAACCTTTCGCCCCGGCATGTAAGGCGGCGGATTGCGATGCAGCCAAAGCCAGCTCGGAAGCGGCGGCACGCAGTTTCAGCGTTGCCAGATTATCGGGCCGGTTGTTCCAAGCAAGGTCGGCCAGCCGTTCGGTTTCCGCCCAAGCGGCGTCCAACCTGGTTTTCAGGCTGTCATAATCATCGTCAAGATACCGGTTGGCTTCGGCATGGGCGGCATCGGCTTCACGGATAACCTCCAAACTGCCGTCGATAACGCCCGCACCGATACCGATTTGCAGCAGGATGAAACCTGCTTTGATGCTTTGGATATAGGCGGCAAACTGTTCGGGCGCAGCGATAACGTCCTCATCTTCAATAAATACGTCCTTAAAAGTGAGGCCGTAGGTACGCGTACCTTCCAAGGCGCAAAATTCCGGACAGTTTTGCAGGCTGACGCCGTCCCATTCTCCGCCGGTGATAAACATCACATAACCGCCGTCGGTCTGCGCGGTATTCGCCCAGATATGTTCTCCGCCGATATTCGACACCCACGGCAAGGTTCCGTTGACAATATAGCCGCCGTCGGCGCGCACTGCCTGAAGGTTGTGTTTTTCAATCCCGGCCAAATGCTTGACAGTATTGGACATGCCGGTACCGGCCAAAATACCGCCCTGCAAAATTTCCGCCAAATACTTTTCCTTCACTTCAGGGTTGGGCGACCGGTGCAGATACCATGCGCAAGCCGCCTGACACCACGCGCTGAACGAGGTCGCGCCGCATTCTTTGGCTACCTCGCGCAATACGGCAATCTGCGTCGCCAACCCGTAGCCCGTACCGCCCTCTTCGGCGCTGCCGACCGACGCAAAACCGCCGATGGCTCCCAAATTACGTAAAAAATCTTCGGGATACAGCCCCTTGCGGTCAATGTCCTCCACCAAAGGTTTGAGTTGGTTTTTCACCAGCTCGGTTACATTGTTCAACAAAGTCTCACGCGACATTCGTTTTCTCCTATTTAAAAGGCCGTCTGAAATTTCCTGTTCAGACGGCCTTACATTTCCAAATCTTTCAGAAATCCCGAATTTCGATTTAGGCGAATGCCTGCAATTCAGGGTTGATTTCTGTCTGCGCCACGTTGTTGACGTAGTTGCACAAAGTCGCCAAGGCAACGCCCATTACAACCTCCACAGCCTGCTGCTGGTTGTAGCCGGCGTCGAAGAAGGCTTTGAGTTCGGCATCGGATACCGCGCCTTTTTTCGACATCACGGCTTGGGTAAACGCGGCGAGCGCACCCAGTTTGGCATCGTCAAATTCGCCGGCCGCCAATGCGCGCGCGGCTTTGATGGATTGTTCGGACAGGAGTTTTTTCAGGGTTGCCAGCTTGGTGTGGCCCGCCACGCAGAAACCGCATTCGTTGGTGCGGGCGGCGATGATTTGGATGACTTCCACTTCGCCGGGAGTCAGGCTGTTGGCGGCGTTCAGCTTGCCGACTTCTTGATAGAAGGCCAAGGCTTCGGGCGCGTTGGCCAATACGCCGATGAGGTTGGGGATGAAGCCGTTGTTTTTCAGCGCGGCTTCGACGCGGGGTTTTGCTGCTTCGGGAGCGGTTTCGACGGTGTGTACGGTTAAGCGTGCCATAATTTATACCTTTGTTTTCAGTGTATTGAATGGAATGTGGCATACTACTCCGATTGGCATTGGTCGGGAAAGACTGATTGGTTATGTGCTACAAACCAAAAGTTATAAGCAAAAAAAGTCGTCTGAAAACCAAATACGGTTTTCAGACGGCCTTTGTCATTGACACAATCCCTAACTTATCATTCAGCCCAGTTTTTCTTCTTACTGGTTTTACCTATGCCCGGATTGAAACTGTTGGTCGGGTCGAGTTTTCGGTAGAACTGTTTGAGCGCGGGTTTAGCTTCGTATAAATGGCCGACGTTGTGCTCGGCGGGATATTGCGCGCCGCGTTGGTCTAAAAGATGCAGCATTTCGTGTTCCAATGCCATGCAGTCGTTGCCTTTTTTGATGATGTAATCCTGATGGAAAACGTGGCACATGAAATGTCCATAGTAGAGTTTATGGATGATTTTATTGTCAATTTCCGAAGGCAGTTTTTCAAACCAGTCGCGGTCGTCGCGGCGCAGGGCGATGTCCAGCGCGACCAAATCTTCCACTTCATCATCATGCACGGCGCGGTAGCGGATGGCGGCTGAGGCGACGGCAAAACGGTGCAGCATGGCGGCTTGGGTTTCTTCGGCGTTGCATTCGAAAAACGCACCGCCGTGGTGTGCAAAATACTCTTTCAAAAACGCGCGCGCTTCATCTACGCCTTTTCCGCCCATTTTCAGAATCAGATGGTGTTCGTATTTGTCGCGGTAATCGCGCATGGATTTGGGCAGGTGGTCGGGCAAGTATTTGCTGACGAACTGCATGACCTTATCGGAAAAATGTTTGGGCAGGAAGCTGACTTTTTTGCCTAATCGGTCAACTTTGGCTTTGAAATCAAATAATTTCGGCAGTTGGTGTGTACCGAATTTTTTGATGACGTAGAACGTGTCTTTGCCGTACACGTCGGCAATATCGAAAGCGTCGCGATGGATGTATTCGCCGGAAACGGGCAGGCTTTCAAATTCGCCCAAGGCGGCGCGGCGGATGTCGGTCAGTTCGTTGATGTCGTTGGTACCGATGTAGAACACGGCGGTTTGCTTCTCTTGCGGGAAGGTGTCTAAGCGGACGGCGAAAACCATCAGTTTGCCCGCGCAACCGGACGCTTCGTAATGGCGCGCGGGGTCGGCATTGAAACGCGCGGCGGTGGGCTCGTCCACTTGGCGCACATGGTCGCAATAGGCGTGGTCGTGTCCTTTGCCCGCGTCTTGCATGATGTCTTTTCTTTGATAATGATGGCCTTGAAGATTGGTCAGGATTTCTTCGGGCGTGTCGCCCAAATCTATGCCCAAATGGTTGACCAGCTCCAGTTTTCCCTCTTCGTTGATTTGGGCGAACAGCGCCATTTCCGTGTAGGCCGGGCCGCGCTGCACCAATGCGCCGCCGGAGTTGTTGCATACGCCGCCCAAGACGGACGCGCCGATACATGAAGAGCCGATGACCGAATGCGGTTCGCGCCCCAAAGGTTTCAGCAGCAATTCGAGTTGATTCAGGGTAGAGCCGGGCAGGCAGACGACTTGTTCGTTGTTGTTGATGGTTTGGATGATGTTTATCCGCATGGTGTTCACAATCACGATGTCGCGGTCGTAATCGTTGCCGTCGGGGGTCGAGCCGCCTGTCAAACCGGTATTCGCCGCCTGCGTAATCACAATCACGTCCGCTTCGACGCAGGCCTGCAAAATTTTCCACATTTCCAGAATGGTTCCGGGGCGCACCACCGCCAACGCCCTACCCTCGCCGAAACGGTAGCCTTGACGGTATTGTTCGGTTTTCGCGGGGTCGGTGATGATGTATTTTTCGCCGACGGTTTGGGTCAGGCTGCTGATTAATTGCGAGGCGTTCATAATGCGCTCCTTAGGATTTTCATGGTTCAAACAATAATGATAAATATATTTTATTGCAGGCAAGGGATTATATGGAGTAAACAATTATCACTGTTTCTCCAACCAAACCACACTGACCATGCGTCCCGTCTTTCCTTCACGGCGATAAGAGAAAAAGGTATTTCTTTCTAAGACCGTACAATAGTCTCCGCCATAAATCATGCTGACGCCTTCACGCTGCAAAATCATTCTGGCCAAAGCATAAATATTGGCAAGGAATTTACCGCCGCCAATGCTTTCAAACGCACTTTCCGATTCCGGCATGGATTGATAAAACACATCGACGACATCCCGCCCAACCTCGAACGCATCAGGACCAATGGCGGGGCCAAGATAAGCCATAATTTCAATAGGAGCGACATTCATCGCACGAATAGTATTTTGCAGTATCCCGCCCGCCAAGCCTTTCCAGCCCGCATGTGCAGCGGCAACAACTGTTCCGGCCTTGTCGCAAAACAAGACCGGAAGGCAGTCGGCGGTCATACTTGCGCAGGCAGCACGCCCCGTATTGTCCACGGACGCATCGGCATCTGTAAGTCGCGCCAAAGCATCGGTTGCCAACACCACTTTATTACTATGTATTTGGTTCAGATACGCTACCGGCACGCTGATTTGCTGCTGTACAATTTTCCTGTTATGAGCGACGTGCTCGGGATTGTCACCGACATGGATACCGACATTCAGACTTCGGTATACCCCGTTGCTTACTCCGCCGTTTCGAGTGGTTAACAAAGTTTTTACATTATCCGGTGCCGGCCAGTCGGCATGGAGAAAATTACTTTTTACAGCAGCAATACCCAAGCTTTCGCTTAATGTTTTCATCTTTGCTTCTTTCTTTCAGACGGCTTTAAAAGGCCGTCTGAAAACTGTTTAATCCCTAGTATAAACAACCTCTACATCGTAATCGTCTTCATCCCAATCATCGTCATCTTCTTCATTTAGCTTGTTGAACCATTCTTCCTCATGGCTCAACGACGAATCTAGCCCTGCCTCCAAACGTAGCACAGACAACAAATGATACATATCTTCGGGAATCGCTGCTTCAAACGATACAGCTTTCTGAGTTTTAGGATGAAGGAAACTCAAGCGGTAAGCATGAAGCGCCTGACGGCCCAAAGCCTTAACCGCTTCTTTCACCATTTCACTACACGGATGACGGGGATTCCCGTAAATAGGATCGGCAGCGAGAGGATGGTTTGCTTCACGCATATGCACGCGGATTTGGTGGGTACGTCCGGTTTCAAGCGAGCACTCTATGTAACTGTGTGCAGGATAACGTTCCAACACCTTGACATGCGTTATTGCCGGTTTACCGCCGTATTTAACCACCGCCATTTTCAGGCGATTATGAGGATCACGGCCTATTAATGTTTCGATTTTACCGTCAAAAGGCACTACCCCGTTGGCCACAGCGCGATAAATCCGTTTCACCGTCCGTTCCTGAAGTTGCCGTACCAAAGAATTTTGGGCAGGCAAGGTCTTGGCAACCACCATCAGTCCACTGGTTTCCTTATCCAATCGATGCACAATACCTGCCCTTGGAATCTGCCCTAATTCAGGACAATGCGCCAACAAACCGTTAAGTAACGTACCCGACCAATTACCCGCAGCAGGGTGAACGACCAATCCAGCCGATTTATTGACGACAATTACGGTATCGTCCTCATATACAATGTCCAAGTCCATTTTTTCAGGCAAAAACGCAAGACTCTCTTCGCTTAAACGTACCGTTACCGTAATAAACTCGCCGCCAATCAATTTCTCTTTGGGTCGCGCCGGTTTACCATTTACAATGACCAAGTCTTCTTTTATCCAAGTAGCTAGGCGGCTGCGCGAATAATCAGGCATCAATTTGGCAAGTGCGCTATCGAGGCGTAATCCCGCCATATCCAATGGAACAGTTAACTTAACACAACTTTCTGCTTCAAGGGCTGCCGCAAAATCCAAATCATCGTTATAATCGGCTTCATTATCAAAGGAAGTATTCTGCATGAAAAAAATTCTTTTAGTAGTTTCTCTAAGTTTGGTACTCGGCGCGTGCGCCAGCAAAGGTACAGTCGATAAAGACGCCCAAATTACTCAAGACTGGAACGTGGAAAAACTTTATGCCGAAGCACAAGACGAGCTGAACAGCAACAATTATACGCGAGCCATTAAGTTATATGAACTTTTGGAATCACGCTTTCCCAATGGTCGTTATGCACAACAATCCCAACTAGACACCGCCTACGCTTACTACAAAGATGATGAACCGGAAAAAGCATTGGCTGCTATCGAACGTTTCCAACGTCACCACCCGCAACATCCCAATATGGATTACGCCTTATATTTAAAAGGCCTAGTATTGTTTAATGAAGATCAGTCCTTCTTAAATAAACTGGCTTCCCAAGACTGGTCCGACCGAGATCCCAAGGCCAACCGAGATGCATACCAAGCATTTTCCCAACTGGTTCAACTTTATCCTAACAGCAAATATGCTCCCGATGCCACAGAACGTATGACCAAATTGGTCGATGCATTAGGTGGCAATGAAATCGCAATTGCCCGTTATTATATGAAACGCGGAGCGTATCTCGCTGCCATCAACCGTGCCCAAAAAATTGTCGAACAATACCAAAATACACGTTATGTTGAAGAATCATTAGCCATGATGGAGCTGGCATATAAGAAGCTGGGCAAACCGCAGCTGGCAGCGGACAGCAGACGCATTCTGGCCGGCAA